>JAFLDH010000504.1 GCA_017302505.1 Burkholderiales bacterium | reverse complement strand
GGCCGAGCAAGCCGGTGACGATCGTCGTGCCCTTCCCGGCCGGCGGCGGCACCGATGCCTTCGCGCGGCCGCTGGCCGCGGCGCTGACGAAGAGCCTGGGCAGGCAGTTCATCATCGACAACAAGGGCGGCGCCGGCGGCACGCTGGGCGCCGGCATCGCGGCGCGTGCGGCACCCGACGGCTACACGCTGTTCATGGGCGCGGTGCACCACGCCATCGCGCCGGCCATGTACCCGAAGCTCGACTACAACATCGAGACCGACTTCGTGCCCATCGGCCTGGTGTCCAGCGTGCCGCAGGTGATCGTGGTCAACGCGCAGCGCGTGCCGGCCACCGACCTGAAGGGCCTGATCGAGTACCTGCGAAAGAACCCGGGCAAGGTCAACTACGGCTCGGCCGGCAACGGCACCAGCCACCACCTGGCCGGCGAGCTGTTCAAGCTGCAGACCAACACCTTCATCACCCACATCCCCTACCGCGGCGCCGGCCCGGCGCTGCAGGACCTGATCGCCGGCCAGGTGGACATGATGTTCGACGGCCTGGGCTCGTCGGCCGCGCACATCAAGGCCGGCCGCATCAAGGGCATCGCCGTGGCCTCGAACCAGCGCGCGCCGGGCTTCCCCGACCTGCCGACCAGCGCCGAGCAGGGCCTGCCCAGCTACCAGGTGGCCACCTGGTACGGCCTGTGGGCGCCGAAGGGCACGCCGAAGGACGTGGTCGAGCGCATCCAGGCCGAGCTGCGCAAGGTGCTCAACAGCGAGGAGATCGTCGCCGTCTGGCGCGGCATCGGCTCGACCACGCCCGACCTGTACGGCGAGGCCTATGGCCGCTTCGTCAGCGCCGAGGTCAAGCGCTGGGCCGACGTGGTCAAGGCCTCCGGCGCCAAGCTCGACTGACAACCCCCTGCCCTGCCGATGAAGAACCACAACCTGTTCGTGGCGCTGCGCGCGGCCTTCCCGGCCGATCTGGAGCGCACCGCCATCGAGACCGCCGACGGCCCCGGCGCACCGCTGTACTACACCTGGCGCGACCTGGAGCGCGGCACCGCGATGCTGGCCAACCTGCTGGCCGGGCTGGAGCTGCCGGCCGGCGCCCGCGTGGCGGTGCAGACCGAAAAGAGCGTCGAGGCGCTGATGCTGTACCTGGCGGTGCTGCGCGCCGGCTATGTGTACCTGCCGCTGAACACCGCCTACCAGGCGGCGGAGATCGAATACTTCATCGGCAATGCCGAGCCCAGCGTGGTGGTGTGCGCGCGCAAGCACTTCGGCTGGGTCAGCAAGATCGCCTTCAACGCCGGCACGGCGCATGTGTTCACGCTGGACGACGACCGCAGCGGCAGCCTGCTCGACCGCGCGGCGATGTGCAGCGACCAGCACCTGCCGGTGCCGCGCGCCGAGAACGACCTGGCGGCCATCCTCTACACCAGCGGCACCACCGGCCGCAGCAAGGGCGCGATGCTGACGCATGGCAACCTGCTGAGCAACGCGCGCGTGCTGAAGGACTACTGGGGCTGGCGCAGCGACGACGTGCTGATCCACGCGCTGCCGATCTTCCACGTGCACGGCCTGTTCGTGGCCTCGCACGGCGCGCTGCTGGCCGGCGCGAAGATGATCTGGCTGGCCAAGTTCGACCCGCGCAAGGTGATCGAACGGCTGCCCGAGGCCACCGTGTTCATGGGCGTGCCCACGCTGTACGTGCGCATGCTCGCCGAGCCCTCGTTGAGCCGGCAGGCCTGCGCGCACATGCGGCTGTTCATCGCGGGCTCGGCGCCGCTGCTGATCGAGACCTTCAACGAATGGGCCGAGCGCACCGGCCACGTCATCCTCGAGCGCTACGGCATGAGCGAGACCGTCATGCTCAGTTCCAACCCCTATGACCCGGCACAGGGCGAGCGGCGCGGTGGCACGGTCGGCTTCCCGCTGCCCGGCGTGGGCCTGCGCATCCGCGACGACAAGGGCCACCCGCTGCCAGCGGGCGAGATCGGCAACATCGAGGTCAAGGGGCCGAACGTCTTCAAGGGCTACTGGCGCATGCCGGAGAAAACGGCCGAGGACTTCACCACCGACCTGTGGTTCAAGACCGGCGATGTCGGCAAGGTGGGCGCCGACGGCTACGTCAGCATCGTCGGCCGCAGCAAGGACCTGATCATCAGCGGGGGCTACAACGTCTACCCGGCCGAAGTGGAAGACTGCATCAATCAGATGCCCGGCGTGGCCGAATCGGCGGTGGTCGGCGTGCGCCATGCCGACTTCGGCGAAGCGGTGGTGGCGGTGGTCGTGCCCAAGCCGGGCGCAGCGCTGGACGGCGCGGCGATCACGGCCGCGCTGAAGTCACGGATCGCCAACTTCAAGGTGCCGAAGGCCGTGTTCGTGCTGGCCGACCTGCCGCGCAATGCGATGGGCAAGGTGCAGAAGAACCTGCTGCGCGAGCAGTACAAGACACTGTTCGTGGCATGAGCGCGCGGGGCCGCTCCCCAGCGCTCATCCCGCCGCGCGCAGCGCGGAGGGCAGCCCCGTGAGCGAGGCCGCCGCCGACCGGTGCCCCCGCTGCGGCGGCGCCTTCCACTGCGGCATCGGTGACCCCGGCCCTTGTGCCTGCACCGCCATCACGCTGAGTGCGGCGCTGCAGCAGCAGCTGCGCGCGCAGTTCCAGGGCTGCCTGTGCCAGCGCTGCCTGCAGGCGCTGGCCGCTGGCGCGCCGCTGCGCACGGCACGCAGCGGCGACTGAACGGCCCGGCAAAGCGCCGGGCCAAAGCCCTGCTTTTCGGGACATCGCGCCGCGCCGTACGGGCGATCATCGCCGCACCCTTTGGGCCGCACGGCGCAGCGTCGTGCCGCCCCGCCCGTGCGAACCCGACCGCCGAGAAAACGCCATGGCCCGCCTCGCCTTCCGCCCCCTTGCACCCGGCGTGCACCTGATGCGGCAGCTGCGCCTGCCGATCAAGCTGGCCACCATGGGCCTGGTGCTGCTGATTCCGATGGCCGTGCTCGTGGTGGACACCTTCATCAACACCCGGCACGACATCGACGTGGCCCGCCAGGAACTGGTCGGTGCGCGG
>JAFLDH010000503.1 GCA_017302505.1 Burkholderiales bacterium | reverse complement strand
GTGGCGCCGAACGTGCGCGCCTGGACGGGCAAGGCCGCGCGTGCCTGGCAGCCGCCGGCCTGCAGCACCTGGCAGCCGGCCGATGCCGACATGCTGGTGGCGCTGTCGGGCAGCTTCCGCTTCGATGGCGAGATCGACGGCCTGCTGGCGCGCATCGGCGCCATCTCGGCCAAGAAAGGCGTGCGCTACTGGTCGGCCACCGAGAAGAGCTGGCAGGCGCTGGTGACCGATGCCTTCGCGCTGTCCGGCCCCGAGCTGGGCCTGCGCCGCGCCGACTTCAAGCCCGCCGAGCTGGGCAAGGGCCAGAGCTTCCACTACGCGCAGAACGACAACCGCACCGCCGGGCACTGCATCTACCGCGAGCGCGTGCTGGCGCAGGACCGCGAGCGCGTGATGATCGAAAGCGAGAACCTCACGCCGGTGAAGAAGATGATGGTCACGCTGTTCTCGCCCGGCGACATGCAGTCGCTGTACGTGATCGAGCGGCGCGCGCCCGGCGTGTGGAACTTCTACAGCCTGACGCGCACGCGCATGGCCTCGCCGCTGCTGCCCACCGGCGGCGAGGCGTCGTACATCAACCGCTCGGCGGCCTTCTTCCGCCACGTGGCCGGCATTCCCACCGATCAGGAGCCGCCGGCCGCGCGTTGAACCGTCAGGCAGCGCTGCGCCAGCTGCCGTGGAAGCCGGCGGGCACGCGGTGCGACAGGTGCGCGCAGGCCAGCGGGCCGTCGGCCAGGTGCTGTGCCTCGAACACCGCCAGGTCGCTGCACTGAGTCTCGGCGCGGAAGATCACGCTCAGCAGGTAGCCGTCGCCTTCGGGGGCATCGGCGCTGCGCGGCACGAACACCGGCTCGCCGCAGCGGTCGCCAGCGGCGGGCATCCAGGTGTGCACGTGGCCGGAGGCATGGTCCACGTGCGCCAGGCCGTCGCGTGTGTCGCGGCCGCGGCGCGGCTCGGTGGCCAGCCCGGCCTGGAACCAGCCATGGCGGTAGGGCCGCGTGGCGAAGCGCTCGTCCAGCCGCGGGAACTCGCCCGGGTGGTCGTCCAGCGGCTGCTCGTGCCAGCCCTTGCGCTGGCCCTTCGGGTCGAAGGTCCAGCGCACCAGCGTGGCCACCGGCGCCTCGGCCGTCACCGGCCGGCCGTCGGGTGCGGAGAACAGCGGCGCCACCGGGTACTTCATCATGTCGCACACCACCTTGCCGTCGGTCGTCTCGAAGGCGTTCATCGGGTGGAAGACATAGCTCGGGTCGCCGTCGAACCAGATCGCCTCGTCGACCGAGCCGCCGCGCGGGATCAGCGCCACGTGGCTGCCCATGTCGGGCTCCCAGGCATAGGGTGGCAGGCCCTTCATCGCGCGCTCCATCGAGCCGGTGAGCGGGAAGATCGGCAGCACGATCCAGTGCTCGGTGACGACGAAGTCGTGCACCATGCTGGCATAGGGCGCCTGCATCCACTGCGAGCGCTGCAGCGTGCCGTCGCGGCCCACCACGTGCAGCGACACGTCCGGCGTGAAGCGGCCCATGGCCGAGTAGCCGAAGAACACCATTTCGCCGGTGGTCTCGTCGATCTTGGGGTGCGCGGTCATCGGGCCCTTGAGCCGGCCGTCGAAATCCCAGTAGCCCTTGGATGCCAGCGTCACCGGGTCCACCTCATAGGGCGCATGCGCCTCCTCCAGCGCCAGCAGCTTGCCGGCGTGCCAGACCACGTGGGTGTTGGCCACGGTGGAGCCCAGCTGCACGATGCGCGGGTCGGAAAAGCGCGGGTTGCCGAAGGCGCCGGACAGGCCTTCGCCCTCGTCGTGCTCGAGCTGCCACTTCGGCGTGCGCACCCAGCGGTTCAGGTACGACACGCGGCCCTCGGCCACGTGGAAGGCATGCAGCATGCCGTCGCCCGAGAACCAGTGGTACGGCCCGCGCGGCGCGAACTGCGGGTTCGGGCCGTTGCGGTACAGCGAGCCGTTGAGCGCCTTCGGCCACTCGCCGGTGATCGGCAGGTTGGGCGCATCGCACTCCATGTGCAGCGGCGCGTAGTAGCCGCGCAGGAAGGGATCGTCGGTGGGGAAGGGCTTGGCCATCGGTGGCTCCGGCAGATGGGGCGGGGATGGATCGTCGCACGGTTCTGCGAACGCTGGCCGCCAATCTTGCAAATGCGAACGATTCGTATTAAAGTGGATGCATGCCATTCGACGCGTCACCTCCTCTTCAGGACCCCTCGCAACGAGGGCCGGTCCGCATCGGGGCCGACACTCTGCTGCCGCTGCACCGCTACCAGCAGCAGCGGGCCGGACAGCGCGCGACGGCCATCGCCCACCGACGCGCCCGCAGCCTGGCCCTGGGCCCGACGATGACCCTGCAGTTCGAGGACGAGGCCAGTGTGCGCTACCAGATCCAGGAGGTGATGCATGCCGAATGCATCGTCGCCGCGGTCGACGTGCAGGACACCATCGACCGTTTTGCCCACCTGCTGGGCAACGGCCACCAGTGGCATGCCACGCTGTTCATCGAGCTGCCCGATGCGCAGCGGCGGCTGCGCGAGCTGCCAGCGCTGAGCGACGCGGCGCACCACCTGTACCTGGGCTGCGGCGCGCTGCCACGGGTGGTGGCCTCGGCCAACGACGACCTGGCCGACCGCCACCGTGGCCGGCCCAGTGCGGTGCACTTCCTGCGTTTTGCGCTGCCACCGGCCCACCGTGCCGCGCTGCGGGCAGGCCAGCCGGTGCTGCTGGGCTGCGCGCACCGCGCCTATGCCTGGCAGCGGCCGCTGCCAGCCGCGCTGCAGCATGCGCTGTGCCGCGATCTGAGCGGCGATCCATGCGATTGAGCGGCCGCCGCCCGTTGTGGGAATTGCCAGCCGAATGCCATGAGGCATTGATCGGCTGCCACTGGCGCCCGGCCGCGCTGCGCCAGTTGAGCGACCGGCTGTTCGGCGGCCGCTCGGCGCTGGACGATGCGGCGCTGCTGGCCGCCGCCGCCGCGCAATGCGCCAGCCGCAACACGCTGTCGCAGGCCCTGCAGCACGAACTCGACCGCCGCCACGCCGAAGTGCTGCGCCGCACGTCGA
>JAFLDH010000502.1 GCA_017302505.1 Burkholderiales bacterium | reverse complement strand
CGGCCGTGCCGGCCAGCAGCACCAGCAGCGACGACGCCTTCAGCGCACCGACGTCGCGGCGCATCACGCGCAGCGGCGGCACGCGCGCCAGCTGCAGCACCGGCGGCAGGCCGAAGCCCAGCAGCAGCGTCATGCCCACGCCCAGGCCGAACAGCGCCGGCCACGGCCCGGCCGCCGGCAGCGCCGCGTTCACCAGCCCGGCCAGCAGCCAGACGAACACATGGTGCACGACGAAGCCCAGCAGCACGCCCGCCAGGCTGGCCAGCAGGCCTACACCGGCAAACTGCAGCGCATAGGCGCCGGCGATGCGCGCCTGCGACAAGCCCAGCACCCGCTGCATCGCGCAATCGTCCAGGTGGCGCTGCGCGAAATCGCGCGAGGCGATGCCCACCGCCACCGCGGCCAGCAAGGCCGACAGCAGCGCCACCAGGTTCAGGAACTTCTCGGCACGGTCCAGCGTCTGGCGCATCTCGGGCCGGCCGCTCTGCAGCGACTCCACCCGCACGCCCCGCAGCGGCACGTTCTTGATCTGCTCCTCCACCCAGACCAGGTAGGCGCGCAGGTTGGCGTCGCCGCCCGGCGGCGCGGCCAGCGCCAGCCGGTAGCTGACACGGCTGGCCGGCTGGATCAGCCCGGTGGCCTCCAGATCGGCCTGGTTCAGCATCACCCGCGGCGCGAAGCTCATGAAGCCGGCGCCGCGGTCCGGCTCGATGACGATGATCTGCGCGATCTCGAAGGCGGCATCGCCCAGCAGCAGGTCGTCGCCCATCTTCAGCTGCAGCGCATCGAGCAGCGCCGCATCCACCCACACCGTGCCCGGTGCCGGCGCGCCGGCCACGCTGCGTTCGGCCGCCTCGGGCGCCGATTTCAGCCGCAACTGGCCGCGCAGCGGATAGGCATTGCTGACGGCCTTGACCGCCGCCAGCCGCGAGTTGCCGCCGAGTTCGTCCGGCGCGCGCGCCATGCTCGGGAAACTGGCGCTGGTGGCCGTCTGCAGGCCGAGCGCGGTGGCGCGCTGCAGCAGTTCGGGCGGCGCCGGCTTGTCGCTGCCGACCAGCGCATCGCCGCCCAGCAGCGCGCCTGCATCGCGGGTCAGGCCCTGGTTCAGGCGGTCGGCGAAGAAGCCCACCGCCGTCAGCGCGGCCACGGCCAGCATCACCGCCAGGGCCAGCAGGCGCAGTTCACCGGCGCGGAAGTCGCGCACGGTCTGGCGCCAGGCCAGGGCGGGCATCGAAGGCGGGCGGATGGTATCGGCTTGCATGAGGACGCGACGGTACCGCAGCCGGGCGGTCTGCTGCTGGACGAAGGTCTTGCGCGGCGTGCGAATGCTGCGTTCAGCGCCGCTGAAGATGGCCGCGCCGGCCCTCGTGTCCAATCGCGGCATGAGCCGCTACAGCGTCCCACCGATCTTCCTGTCGCACGGTTCGCCGATGACTGCACTGGAGCCGCGCGAGGCCGGCGCCTTCATGCAGCGGCTGGGGCCGGCCATCGAAGCCGCCTTTGGCCGGCCGAAGGCCGTTCTGGCGGTGTCGGCGCACACGCTGGCGCGCGCCCCGGTGCTGCTGGCCGGTGCACGGCACGAGGCGGTGTACGACTTCGGCGGCTTCGATGAACGCCTGTACACGCTGCGCTACGACGCGCCGGGCGCACCGGCCCTGGCCGGGCGCGTGCAGGCGCTGCTGCAGCAGGCCGGGCTGCCGGTGCATACGGTGGACCAGGGGGGACTGGACCACGGCATCTGGACGCCGCTGCGCTACCTGTGGCCGCAGGCCGATGTGCCGGTGCTGCCGCTGGCCTTCGTGCCCGACTGGCAGCCGCAGCCGCTGTTCGACATGGGCGCGGCACTGGCGGCGCTGGCCGACGAAGGCGTGCTGGTGATGGGCAGCGGCAGCATCACCCACAACCTGCAGCGCGTCTTTGCCGGCGGGCTGCGCGACGTGGGCCGCGCCGCCACGCCGGAAAGCCTGGCGTTCCGCGAATGGTTCGCCGAGCGCGGCGCGGCGGCCGACTGGGCCGCCCTGCTGGACTACCGCCACCAGGCACCGCATGCGGTGCTGATGCACCCCACCGACGAGCACCTGCTGCCCTTCTACGTGGCGGCCGGCGCCGCCGGCCCGCGGCCGGCGCTGCGCCTGCATGCCAGCCACACGCATGGCGACCTGGGCATGGACGCCTACGCCTTCGGGCCGCAGGCCTTGCGCCTGCGCGACGCGCTGGCCGGCTGACGGCGCCGGCCGATAATCCGGCCACCCGAAGGAGGCCCACCATGAGCACCAACGTCAAGCAGATGATCGAGGCGGCCAACGCCGCGGTGCCGCGCATCTCGGCCGCGCAGGCCCAGGCGCTGATCGCCAGCAGCAACGCGCTGGTCATCGACGTGCGCGACGCACCCGAGGTCGAGAAAAGCGGCAAAGTCAGCGGCGCGCTGCACATCTCGCGCGGCATGCTCGAGTTTCGCGCCGACCCGGCCTCGCCCTACCACGACAAGACGCTGAGCCCGCAGAGGCCGGTGATCCTGTACTGCGCCTCGGGCGGCCGCTCGGCGCTGAGCGGCAAGACGCTGAAGGACCTGGGCTATGCCGAGGTCTACAACCTGGGCGCCTTCAAGGACTGGGTCGAGAACGGCGGCGCCGTCGACCATCCGATCGAGCCGGGCATGTAAGCGCGCCGCGGCGCGCCTCAGGCGCCGCCGTCCCAGCGCAGCTCGAAGCGGCAGCGGTCGTCGCCGCGGGCCTCGCAGTGCGTTTCCACGGCACGCGCGGCCGGATGCACCAGCACGCGGAACAGCCGCTCGAAGGTGGCGGCGTAGAAGTCGCAGCCCGGCGCCTGCAGGCGCAGGCCGCGGCACATCGGGTTGCCGCGGATCTCCAGCACCACCGGCGTGCCGGGCGAGGCGCTGAACTGCCCGCTGCCGGCAAAGGTCCAGGCGTGGCCACCGATGGCCTTCAGCAGCAGGCGCGCCGCCAGCGGCGCCGGCAGCCGCTTCAGCACCGTCTGTGCGGGCTTCGGGATGCGGTGCGCCAGCAGGTAGTCGGCCGTGCGCTCACCGGCACGCCGCGCGACCTCGCGC
>JAFLDH010000501.1 GCA_017302505.1 Burkholderiales bacterium | reverse complement strand
GTTGAACAGCACGCGCGTCTTCACGCCGCGCCGGCAGGCCGCCGCCAGCGCATCGATCAGCTCGGGATGGTCGAGTGCCACCACTTTCAGCCGCAGCGAGGCGGTCGCCGCCTGCAGCAGCGCGACGATCGGCGCCACGCCCGCTTCGGGAAACGCCAGGACGGTGTGCGACATCGGCTCAGGTCTGCTGCGGCGGCGGGGCCGGCGGGTCGCTGCACAGCGTGCCGGCCACCGCCCAGTCGTGCTTCTCGATGTCGTAGAACAGCACCTCCACCGCGCTGGCCGGCACGCCCAGCGCGCGCACGGTGGCATCGGTCAGCTCGCGGGCCAGCGCGCGCTTCTGTTCCACCGTGCGGCCGGCGAACATTTCCACTCGAAGGGTCGGCATGGTCGGCTCCGGTTCAGGCGGTGGGCAGCTTGTGGTCCTTGTAGGTCTCGCGCAGCTTGTTCTTCTGCATCTTGCCGGTGGCACCCAGCGGGATGGCGTCGGCAAAAACCACGTCGTCCGGTGTCCACCACTTGGCGATCTTGCCTTCGAAGAACTTCAGCAGCTCGTCGCGGGTGACCTCGGCGCCGGGCTTCTTCACCACCACCAGCAGCGGCCGCTCGTCCCACTTGGGATGGAAGGCGGCGATGCAGGCGGCCATGGCCACGGCCGGGTGGGCCATCGCGATGTTCTCGATGTCGATCGAGCCGATCCATTCGCCGCCGGACTTGATGACGTCCTTGCTGCGGTCGGTGATCTGCATGTAGCCGTCGGGGTCGATGGTGCTGACGTCGCCGGTGGGGAACCAGCCGTCCACCAGCGGGTTGCCGCCCTCGCCCTTGAAGTACTGCGAGACGATCCACGGGCCCTTGACCAGCAGCTCGCCGCTGGCCTTGCCGTCCATCGGCAGTTCCTTGCCCTCGGCATCGACGATCTTCATGTCCACGCCGAAGACCGCGCGGCCCTGCTTGGCCTGCACGGCCATCTGTTCCTGCGGGCCCATCTTCAGGTGCTTGGGCTTCAGCGTGCACACCGTGCCCAGCGGGCTCATCTCGGTCATGCCCCAGGCATGCAGCACGTTCACGCCGTACTTCTGCTGGAAGGCCTGCATCATCGCCGGCGGGCAGGCCGAGCCGCCGACGACGGTGCGGTTCATGGTGCTGAACTTCAGGTTGTTGGCCTCGGTGTAGGCCAGCAGGCCCTGCCAGACGGTGGGTACGCCGGCGGACATCGTGACGCCTTCGCCTTCGAACAACTCGTACAGGCTCTTGCCGTCCAGCGCCGCACCGGGGAAGACCAGCTTCGTGCCCACCATGCAGGCCACGTAGACCAGCCCCCAGGCGTTGACGTGGAACATCGGCACGACCGGCAACACCACGTCGCGCGCCGAGACGTTCAGCGTGTCCGGCAGCGCACCGGCAAAGGCGTGCAGCACCGTCGAGCGGTGGCTGTACAGCACGCCCTTCGGGTTGCCCGTGGTGCCGCTGGTGTAGCACAGCGAGCTGGCGGCGTTCTCGTCGAACTGCGGCCAGTCGTACTTGTCGTCCTGCGCCTCCAGCAGCTCTTCGTAGCACAGCAGGTTGGGGACCTTGGTGCTCGCCGGCATGTGGGCGCGGTCGGTCATCAGCACGAAGTGCTTCACCGTCTTCAGCCGCGCGGCCACCGCCTCCACCAGCGGCAGGAAGGTGGCGTCGAAGCACAGCACCTGGTCCTCGGCATGGTCGGCGATGTAGACCACCTGGTCGGGGTGCAGGCGCGGGTTCAGCGTGTGCAGCACCGCGCCGGAGCCGGACACGCCGTAGTACAGCTCCATGTGGCGGTAGCCGTTCCAGGCCAGCGTGCCCACCGTCTGGCCGGGCTTGACGCCCAGTGCGGCCAGCGCCTTGGCCACCTTGCGCGCGCGCGACGCCAGTTCCTTGTAGGTGGTGCGGTGCAGGTCGCCTTCGACGCGGCGCGAGACGATCTGTTGTTCGCCGTGGTGGCGCTCGGCATGGACCAGCAGGTTGGAGATCAGCAGCGGGTGCGACTGCATCAGGCCGTTCATGGGGATCCTTTCGATGTTCGGTCCGGCGGCGCCTTCGCCGCGGCACAAGAACGGGAGTTTGCCTCAGCCGGCAAACCCCCTGAATTGCAGGAAGCCCCCATGCCAGGGCCATCCGGCGGGCGGCGACGGTGCGGCCTCAGCCGCCCAGCTCTTGCGGCTTGACGCCCAGCGCGCGCAGCGTGGTGCCCTGCTTGTCCGAGGCCGCGCGCAGCGACTTGCTCAGCTCTTCCGGCGTCGCGCCGCTGCCCAGGTCGCTGCCCAGCTCGGCCAGGCGCGTCTGCACCGCCGGCTGCGACATCACCTTCAGCGTGGCCTGGCGGATCTTGGCCTGCACGTCGGCCGGCACGTCCGGCTTGATCCACAGGCCCATCCAGGCCACTTCGTCGAGCATCGGATAGCCCTGTTCGGCGAAGGTGGGCACCTCGGGCAGCGCCGGGTTGCGCTTGGGGCCGCTGACGGCCAGCGCCTTGATCTTGCCGCCCTTGATCATCGGGATCGAGGTGGCCGGGCCGTCGAACATCAGCTGCACATGGCCGCCGGCCAGGTCCTGCAGCGCCGGCGGCGAGCCCTTGTAGGGCACGTGGTTCAGGTCGATGCCAGCGGCCTTGTTCAGCTCCAGGCCCATCGTGTGCGAGATGGTGCCGGCGCTGTACGAGGCATAGGACAGCTTGCCCGGGTTGGCCTTGGCATAAGCCACCAGCTCGGACACGTTCTTCGCCGGCAGCGCACCATTGGCCACGAAGACCAGGCCGCTGCGCGACAGGTCGGCCACCGGCTTGACGTCCTTGAAGGGATCGAAGCGCACCTTGATGACGTGCGGGATCTCGGTGACCAGCGCATTCACCGACACCAGCAGCGTCTGGCCGTCGGCCGGCTGGCCCAGGAAGTCCTGCATCGCGATCATGCCGGCCGCGCCCGGCTTGGCCTCGACGATCACCGGCTGGCCCCATTCCTTCTGCAGGCCCTCGGCCAGCAGGCGGGCGACGATGTCGGCGGTGCCGCCGGGGGGCGCGCCGATCAGGATGCGCACCGGCTTGCTGGGCCAGGC
>JAFLDH010000500.1 GCA_017302505.1 Burkholderiales bacterium | reverse complement strand
AGCCGGGGCCGAAGCCTGCGTGGACGCCGCGGCGGCCGACTTCAAGGACCGGGTCAAGGCCCTGGCCGGGCCGCGCGGCGTGGACGTGGTGGTCGACCCGGTGGGCGGTGCGCTGATGGACGCCGCCTTCCGCACGCTGGGTTGGGGCGGCCGGCACCTGGTGGTGGGCTTTGCCGGCGGCGAGATCGGCGCGCTGCGCGGCAACCTCACCATCGTCAAGGGCGCGTCGCTGGTGGGGGTGGACCTGCGCCAGTTCCGCGAGCGCCAGCCGCAGGCCGCCCAGCAGATGCTGCGCGACGTGGCGGCGCTGCACCGCGACGGCCGCATCGCGCCACGCATCGCGGCGCGCTTCCCCTTCGCGCGCCATGCCGAGGCCTTTGCCGCGGCGCAAAGCCGCCAGACGCTGGGCCGCGTGCTGCTGCTAGCTTGAGGCGGGCACTTCGCCCACGATGGCCCGCAAGCGCTCCAGTTGCAGGCTCACGTCGGCCAGCGGTGCCGCCACGTCGGCCGCGCTGCTTTGCGGGCTGGCGCGCAGCATGGTCTCCACGGCCTGCAGTGCTTCGACCATGCCCTGCGCGCCCAGCGTGGCCGCTGCACCGCGCAGCGCGTGGGCGATGCCGATGGCCGCCTTCGGGTCGCCGCGCTGCAGGCAGGCCCGCAACTCGGCCATGTCGTTGCCATGGGTGCCAACGAGCAGCCGCAACAGCTCGATCAGTCGGTCCTGCCGGCCGTTCAGGATGCTCAGGCCCAGCGGCACGTCCACGCCGGCCTCATCGGCCAGCCGGGCCAGGACGACCTCCGGACGGGCCATGTCGGCGGCCCCCCAGGCCGTGGCGCCGTCCGCCAGCAGCGCCGCATCAGCGCTGCCGGGCCGTGACAGCCAGCGGTCCAGCACGGCGTACAAGGTGGCCGGCTCCACCGGCTTGGCGACGAAGTCGTTCATGCCGGCCGCCTGGCAGGCCTGCCGGTCGTCCTCGAAGGCGTTGGCCGTCATGGCCAGGATCGGCAGGCTGCGGCCTTCGGGCAGCGCGCGCATGGCCCGGGTGGCTTCCAGGCCGTCCATCTCGGGCATCTGCATGTCCATCAGCACCAGCGCATAGCGGCCGCCGCGCAGCATGTCCACCGCCTGGCGGCCGTTCTCGGCCGCATCCACCCACAGGCCGGCGGCATGCAGCAGTTCCTTGGCCACTTCCATGTTGATGGAGTTGTCCTCGGCCACCAGGATGCGCGCCCCGCCGTGCCGGCGGCGCAGGTCCTCGGCGCCGATCGTGGCCTGCGGCTCGACGGCCGCCACTGGCTGGCCGCGTTCCAGCCAGGCGGTGAACCAGAAGCGGCTGCCCACGCCGAGCGTGCTTTCCACGCCGGCATCGCCGCCCATCAGCCGGGCCAGCTCGCGGGTGATGGCCAGCCCCAGCCCGGTGCCACCGAAGCGCCGCGTGGTGGACGCATCGGCCTGCTGGAAGGCCTGGAACAGCTGCGGCAGCACCTCGGGGGCGATGCCGATGCCGGTGTCTTCCACCTCGAAGCGCACCAGGCAGCGCTGCGGGCGCGTGTCCAGCAGCCGCGCGCGCAGCGTGATGCTGCCCGCCTCGGTGAACTTGACGGCATTGCCGGCAAAGTTCAGAAGGCTCTGCCGCAGGCGCGTCAGGTCGCCGCGCAGCCAGTGCGGCACATGGTCGCCATCGACGCGCACGCTCAGCCCCTTGGCGCTGGCGCCTTCGCCGATCAGCGTGGCCACGTGGCCCAGCACCGCCTCCAGCGCGAAATCCTGCGCATCCAGCTCCACGCGGCCGGCCTCGATCTTGGACAGGTCGAGGATGTCGTTGATCACGGCCAGCAGGTGGCGGGCGGCGCCATCGATCTTCTCCAGCCGCTGGGCGTCGCGCGACGAGGTGGCATCACGCCGCAGCAGGTGGGTGAAGCCGAGGATGGCGTTCATCGGCGTGCGGATCTCGTGGCTCATGCTGGCCAGGAAGGTGGACTTGGCGCGGTTGGCCGCATCGGCCAGCGCGCGCGCCTGCTGCAGCTCCAGCGTGCGCTCGGCCACCAGCTGCTCCAGGTGGTGGCGGTGGCTGTCCAGCTCGGCGCTCATGCGCTTGGTCTCGGTGATGTCCTCCTTCACCGCCACGAAGTGGGTCACGCTGCCGTCGGGCAGGCGGATCGGCGAGATGGTGGCCATCTCGGTGAATTCGCTGCCGTCCTTGCGCCGGTTGTGCAGCTCGCCCCGCCACACCTGGCCCCGGCTGAGCGCTGCCCACAGCGCCACGTAGTTCTCGCGCGGCGTCTTGCCCGACTGCAGCACGCGCGGGTTGTGGCCGATCAGCTCCTCGCGCGTGTAGCCGGTCTGGCGCAGGAAGCTGTCGTTCACGTAGCAGATGTTGCCGTCCAGGTCGGTGATCTCGATGCTGGCCGAGCTCTGCTCCACCGCCATCGACAGCTTGCGCAGCTCGTCGGCGGCGGCCTCGGCCTCGCGCCGCGCGGCCTGCGCATCGTCCATCAGGTTCAGCGCGGCAATGCGGTCGTTGCGCTGCTGCTCCAGTTCGGCCGCCAGCCGCTGGGCCAGCTGCTGCTCGGCGTGTTTGCGGTCGCTGATGTCCTGCGCAAAGCCCAGGCGCTGCACCGGCTGGCCGGCCGCGTCGTGCAGCACCGTCAGGTCGACCGCCACCGGAAAGCGGCTGCCGTCCTTGCGCTGCTGTTCGGTCTCGAACACCACATGCCCGCGCTCGGCCAGCGTGCGCAGGTACGGCAGCACCTGCTCGTGGGCATCGGCAGGGAACAGGTCTCGGACCGAGCGGCCTAGCAGCTCATCTTCGCTGTAGCCGTGCATGCGGGCGAAGGCCGGGTTCACCGCCACCAGCAAGTCGGTCCGGGCATCGGTGATGGCCACGCCCACCTCGGCGCGCTGGAAGGCCTGCGCCCACAGCTGCAGGCGTTCCTGGCTGGCCTGCAGGTCGGCTACCGACTGGGCCATGCGCTGCCGGGCGGCTTCCAGTTCGGCGATCTCCAGCGCGGTGCCGGCAGCGGCGCCCTTGGGCCGGCCCAGCACCGCCACCTGCCGGCCGATGCGCCGGCTGGCCAG
>JAFLDH010000050.1 GCA_017302505.1 Burkholderiales bacterium | reverse complement strand
GATGGCCGGCTGGAGCCAAAGCGGGGTTCAGATTGCTCGCCGCAAACCTGTCATTCGCAAGTACTCCACGACAGGATTTTCGAGCGCGTCGGGAAGGTCAGCTTGTGGCCGGGCCGAGCCAACGAGAGGTTGACCTCCGTCGCCGGAAAGCTGTCCTTCAAGGGCTCGCTGCGGCTAGAACTTGGAGCGCGAAGCGACCGGCGGCTTGTGGCCGGCAGGAACCGGCCAGCGGACGGATTCCGTGGTCAGGTGAGAGGCACGAAGCAGCCGCTCGGTCGGTAACAACGGCCGGCAGCCGCGAAGCTGCCCGCACCGACTGACACCTCGGCGGGAAGCGGCCCTTCGAAGTCCAACATCGTCGACCACCTCATGCAGCACCCTCGGTCGTGCTGGAGTTACTTCGCCCACGGCCATCGACGTGCATGGAGTCGAGGTCGATGACCACGTCGGCCATCGCCGCAAGTTCTGGCGTCTGCGTGATGAAGTACTCGCGTTCGTAGCCGCCGAGGCGCAAGACCTCGCGCTTCATCGCTATGAACATGCGCTTGTGTTCGGGGTCGAGGGGTCCGTCTGCCTCATCGGAGAACAACGTCGCATAGCGCCGCCCAGAATGCTGTGTGAGGTACAGGGCGATCGCACGAGTCATGCAGGCATCGATCCAGGTCCGTTCGCCGCCGCTCATCAGGCTGATGCTCTTGCTCGCGCCCGAAGTGAACGCGGCGGACCGGGCTGTTCTATGCCGTGTCGCACGGCATGTTCCCGGGGGGCAATCGCAGGCGGGATGCTGATCGCTCGACCCCTGACTCGGCATGATCGGGCTGCCGGCATAGTGGATCAACGAGTGCCTGACACGCGCGATTGCGCTCTACTTGTCTGGCAACACCGGGCGCCGGATCGGCGCGCTGTTCAGCGACGAGGCGGACGGGCCGCTGGACCCGGAGCACAAGCGCATGTTCATGGCCATGAAACGCGAGGTGCTGCGCCTTGGTGGGTACGCGTGCGAGTTCTTCGTGAGCCAGACCCCGGAGCTGACTGGAATGGCCGATCGAATCATCGACCTGGAAGCCTTTGCTACGCAGGGTGCGCAGGCTGCTGCATGAGTGACGACGTTCCGCGCGCTACCCCGTCGTACTGCCTGGATTACCGACCGGTGATGTGTGCCAGTGAACTTCGTGTAGTTGCAGCGAAGCTCCTCTTTGGTCGGCCTCCTCGGTCGGCGCCGGACGGCAAATCAGAGTCTTCCATGGCGGTCGGTATCCAGGTCGACTAGCGTCGCCACGGCCATCTGTCAGTTGAAACGCTTGAGATAGCGAGAGAACACCCAGCCCTGCAACTCGACCTTGCCATCCTCGCTTCGCCATACCACCAATGTGAAGTCTCGCTCCCTTTCAAGCACCCGAACTGTTTGGCCGAACCGTAGCTGACCCACGACTGGCGCTCTTGCCTTTGGTCCATTCTTCATGGCGAGACTCTGCGCGCTCACGAACCTGAAGTCACTCAGTATTCGAACGTCGCCGACTGCCTCACGGGCTGCTTCCTTCACCTGCTTGGTAGCCTCCTGCTTGGGAGCACCATCAAGCCACCTTTTCACATAGAAGTCCGCTACTGGGTTTATGAACGCAAACACGATTGCAATCAAGACCGGCACGAGGCATGCGAACAGCAACCTCTGGTGCAGTGGCTCTTTGGTGGCTTGAATGGCCTGAACAATCTGGTCAACCGCTTCTTGTACCGTCAAGGCCTTCGAGACGCCCTCGGTGACGCCATGGACCAGCTGGGTGACCTCCTCACGGGATTCTTCAGAATCTGGAAATTGGGCGGCATCTTCCAGCAGTCGCCTCACTCCGAAGGGCTCACTGGCCTTGGCCATGCTTTCGAGAAGCGCCCGTGCGGAAGAGACACCCAGAGGCTGCTTGAAGCGTTCAAGCGCGCCGGTAAGCCCTTTGTGAGGAGCGGTCCACCTTAAAGCCTGCTCGGCGGCCAACTTGAGCGTGCTACTACCAGTCAGCTCCTCAAGATACTTCGCCGCCATCTTGCTCGGCGAAAGGATCTCTTCGATGGCCTTCGTTCTCGCAAGCAGGGCGGAGTCAAGAGCCGCAAATCGTCCAGCTGCGCTGGAAATCTCGGCGTGGCGCCGAATCTGCTCCATAGCCGACGACTCAGCCGCTCGCATTGCACTGAGGTGGACGTCGGCGAGCTTGTGCTTCTCCAGGGAGGCCCGAATGCCGCGGGTGGGGTCCAAGGCCTCAAGCTGCTTTCCAAGCGCCTCCGCGGGTCGCATCGCTGCTTGCAAGGCGGCGAACTCGGCCGCGACGCTCATGGAGGTGTACCGCTTGGCAGCCTCGAGGGCAGACGCCCCGCCGGCCAATTTGTGCCGCTCCAAGGCGGCCCGAATGCCACGGGTAGGGTCCAAGGCTTCGAGCTGCTTTCTAAAGGCCTCCGCGGGTCGAATCGCTGCTTGCAGGGCGGCGAACTCCGCCGCGACGCTCGTGGAGGTGTATTGCTTAGCCGCCTCAAGGGCGGGTGCTCCGCCAGCCAGCGCTGACACGTCAAAGGTAGTCGCCCCGCCCCGGGGATGGGTCTTGTCGTTCATGGTGCGATTCTGGCCTCGGCCGGACTGCAAGCCGGCCGTGCCTGCAGTCTCCGGGGCCGGGTCCGCGCGGCGGCATTGGGACGACGAGATCCGGGCAGCGGATGTCTCATCAGGGTCGTGCACGGCCGACCGCCTCGGCGGCACGGCTGTCTGGTCGTTGGTGGACAGGGATCTCAGCGCCTGACGCGGAGTGCATAGGTGCACGGCTTCTGCAACGCGCCAGCAGGGCCTCGCTGGATCCTCCATGGGTAGGGGCTCCAGAGAGGCCCCTGAGCTACTGCTCAGGGGCGAGGGGATCGAACTCAGCTCGCCGGCAGACCGCTGACGGCTGCCAGTTGCCAGCCGCGCAGGTCGGGAAACCTGTCTGCGAAGTCGAAGATCAGGTTGCGCCGCTCGTTGGAGAGCGCCACTCGCGCGAACCATTCGCCATACTGCTGCTCGCGCTCGATCGTGAGATCCAACTGCGTAGCGTGGACCGCGAGCGGGTGCGCCTCGACAACTCGAACGGACGGGTACCAGCAGCCTCGCGCCGGCGGCGCATCGTCATCGATGAGGCGGCGAATGCGCCGGATGTACGCCTCCGGTGAGCAGTCCCGCGAGCCCGGCTTAAGGGAGCCACCCTCGCAGGCGCCGGCGAAGTAGACGGCCTGCTTGAGCACCTGCTCCGCGCTGCCGAGCATGCAGACCTCCCAACTCCTGGCGCGCTTGCCCGTCACGGCATCGCGGAGGTTGTTGTCGCCCCCTTCGATCGCAACGACGAAGCGGTCGACGCCACCTGTGTCTGGACCAGCGGTCAGCCTCCAACTGGCCCATTGGTATTCGATGCGGTAGGACATGTCAGGTCTCCGCGCTTGCGAACAACGAGGCCTGCCCGGGCCGGCCGGCGGTGGTCTTGCGCAGCTCGATGCAGGCGCGCCAGGCCGCGGGTTCACGCCTGAGCACGGTGCAGATCATTGAGGCGCCGTAGTAGGCGTCACGAGC
The DNA here is from genome assembly GCA_017302505.1 of Burkholderiales bacterium. GTDB lineage: Bacteria > Pseudomonadota > Gammaproteobacteria > Burkholderiales > Burkholderiaceae_C > Rubrivivax. Next base: position 18,439 of record JAFLDH010000050.1, on the reverse strand, counting down.
CGCACCTGGCCTGGCCAGGTCGAGCTCAAGGGTGAAGGCCCCATCGCCCGTCAGGTCCATCTGCTTGGCGTACCTGGCCTGAAAGGCGGTGAAGGTCCCGAACGGGCAACAGGTCCACGAGGACTTCGCGCTGGCCATGGCAGCCAGCGGTGCCTGCAGAACTGCGACGACCCGGATGCCATGCTCCTCCGCGGCGGACTCCGCTGAGACCGAGGCTGCGATGGCGTCGCGCCAGAGCCCGAGGTAGCGCTCGGGCTTGGTCGGTTGGCCTCCGACCAGCAGTGTCTGATCGACCGTGCGTTGGGCGCGATCGCTGCAAAGCGCAGAGAACACCTCGTACTGAGCCATGTAATTGACGCCCTGCAGGTCGGGACGCAACAGCGACGGCGTCTTCACGCGTTCCACCAGATCCAGTGCGATCGGCAGGTAGGACCGAGCACCGTAGAAGGTGGCGTCGTCGGGCAAGTGGATGACCAGCCGGCCGACTTCGTCGACGGCCGGAGTGGTGTGGGGATGCATCTGGTTCTCCTTGAAGAAGAGAAGAGGGCGCTGCCGCGTGCGGCGAGCGCCCTCTCAGGGATGGTTGACCGGCCGGCTCAGCGGCCAGCAGGGGGACGCTTCACAGCGGGTTGCTCGCCAGCATTTCGGAGAAGCTGGCGTTCGGCGGCAGGTTCGGCGGAGTCAGGGTGCCGAACTGCGGCGGCACCTCTTCGGGCTGCAGGCGCTGCTCTCGCACCGCCACGTCGTATGCCCTCTTGCGCTCGTACCAGGCGAGTTCGTACCGGGCGATCGAGTCCCACGAAGCCGGCGCCGAGCGCTCGACCTCGTAGGCGAACTCGACCGCTTCGTTGCTGGCGTCGTCGTACCGGATCGAGACCTCGCGGTAGTTGCCGAAGTCGTGCGGATGGGTGCGGCCGACGTAGGCCACCGGCAGCCCCTCCGGGACGGGGAACAGCCGATACAGCATGCGACGGAAGACCTCGCACTCGCGCAGCGAGGCCTCGGTGTAGTCGGGACTGCCCACCTGGGCGCAGTTCTCCTCGCCCGGGACCGGGCCGATTTCAATGTATTGCATGAAGATGCTCCGAAGACGGCGCGCCATTGCGGCGCGCCGTGTGAAGTGGATGGGGGTGTGGGCCGGGACGCCCGCACCATCAGTCGAGGGCGAGCGCCGCGCGGGCCTCGTCATCGGTGAGGAAGATGTCGCGCTCGCAGTCGTAGTACGCGTGCTCGCCCTGCGTGGTGTTCCACATGTAGAGCAACGTCCGACCTGTGCGCGTTCTCGTCGGCCGCTCGGTGCCGCCGCAGGCAGGAACCCAGTGGTCGCCCACGCTGTCGGTGAGCTCGGTCACAGCAGTCCACGCTCCGCCATCGAGGTTAGAGAACTGCCGTTGGCTGCGACGATGATGTGGTCGATGACCCGCACATCGATCAGCGACAGCGCCTGGCGCAGCGCGCTGGTGAGTGCCTCGTCGGCCCGGCTCGGCTCCGTCTGCGACGACGGATGCACGTGGCTGAGGCACACGGCTGCAGCATTGAAGTGCAGCGCGCGCTTGACCACTTCCCGCGGATAGACCGAGGTCTGCGTCAGCGTGCCGGCGAACAGTTCCTCGACTTCGATGACGCGATGGCTCGCGTCGAGGAAGACCACGACGAAGGTCTCGCGCTCCGCGCCGGCGAAGTACACCCGCAGGAAGTCTTTCATGACCGTGGGTGAGTCGATCAGCGAGCGACCCCTGATCGCCTCGGCTGCGATGCGCGTGAGCAGTTCGTGAGCCGCGGCGAGCACGTGCCGCAGTCGCCCGTCGCGCGCGGTGGCGGGCACCGGGAGGTAGGCCACGACGGCGTTGTCGGAGCAGACGAGCGGCTGTGCCGCTTCGCTGGACGGATTCAGCAGGATCGCTTCGAGTTGATCGCGATCCAGGAGGGTGAGATTCATGGTGTGGACCTCTTGATGGAAGAGGGAACACCGGCCCCCCGAGGGACAGTGATCCCTCGTGGGTTGAATGCGGCTTGGGCCGCGTGCGTGGTCAGACGTCGCGCAGGCGGGCGCCCGTGCCGAAGTCGATGCCGCTGATGCGGTAGTGGGTGTGGTTGTCCAGCGCGCGCACCGTGAGCGAGTGCGGGGACGCGATCGAGACGACCTCGCAGGTTCCGAGGCGGCGCGTGGCCACCAGGTCACCGCGACCCAAGGCGCCTTCGCGCTTGAGCCGGACGAGGCGAATCACACCGGGAGGGATCCAGGGAGCCTCCGCAGGGAGGGCCTGAGTGGATGACATGGTGCGCTCCGTTGGATGAGGGCACCAGCCACCGGGCTGTTGCCCGGTTGGGGTGGATGGCGCTGCCCGAAGGTAGCGCACGGATTCTTGTGCGGGTCACGACCGCAAACGCCATCGCTTGCGCGATGGGCACCTCCTCGCGATGAGGACCGGCCGATGGCCGGACAAGGTGCGAACAGTATGGCCATCGCGCGAGTGGCCTGCAACGGTTCGATTTCAGCGGCGCAGGTTCATTGGGCAGCTTTCGACCTTGAAGTGCGGGCCGCGCGCGAAAGCATGCCTGCATTCGGGCCGGCTCGACCCGCCCCGAACGGCATCGAAGGCGGATCGAAGGTAACCGAAAGAGCGGCGTTCATGCGGCCGGGCTCGATACGGCATCCAGCGCGGCGAGGTCGCGGCCGGCGTCCGCGTGCGGAGACGCAGGCGCAAGCCGGTCGAGCGCAGAGCCTGGGGGCGCACCCTTGAGCGACGCCGATGCCGCGGGAACATGGCTTCACGCTTCGATGGAAGCGCACTCAGACAGAAGGAGTCCCAATGAACGACGCAACGACGCTGGACCGGCCGGTGCAGCCCACCCTCCAGGTGCGGCAGATCGTGCCGGGCCAGAACTACCGGGAGCACTACGACGCGAAGGCCCTTGCCGACCTGCGCGAGCAGGTGAAGGCGGCCGGCGGCATCAAAAGCCCGATCATGGTGCGACCGCATCCCAGCCGGGATGGAGTGTGGGAGATCGTCTACGGCCATCGCCGCTGGATGGTCGCCGGCGAGCAGTACGGCGACACCTACGACATGCCGGTCACCATCGAGGACCTGAGCGATGCCGAGGCGCGCGCGCTCGGCATCATCGAGAACAAGGGGCGAGACAACCCGAGTGCCATCGAGGAAGCCAAGGGCGCCGCCGATCTCCTGCGGTTCAACGCTGGCGACAAGGAGAAGACCGCCAACCAACTCGGCTGGAAGCCGCGCGAACTGGACAACCGGCTGCTGCTGCTGAACTGCGCGCCGGAGGTCCAGAAGGCCGTCATCGAGCGTCACCCGCACATCAGCATCGGACACGCGGAACTGCTGGCCGGCCTGCCGCAGGACCGCCAGGTCAAGGTGCTGGCCGGCATCCTGCAGCACAAGGTCCCGGTCGAGGTGCTGAAGAAGCAACTCGGCCAGTACGCCAAGCGGCTGTCCGAGGCCATCTTCGACACGGCTCAGTGCCTGGGCTGTCCGCACAACTCGGCGCAGCAGGCCGCCCTGTTCGACGCCTCCATCGGTGAGGGCTACTGCCAGCACCCGACCCACTACGACGAACTCACGATGGCGGCGTTGCAGGCGCGAGCCGAGCCGCTGCGTGAACGCTTCCAGGTGATCCGGTTCATCAAGCCGGAAGACGGCTTCGTGCCCCTCGCAGTGGCGGCGGATGGCCCCCTGGGCGTGGGCGCAGAGCAGATGGAGGCCTGCAAGGGCTGCGCGAACTTCGGGTGCAGCGTGTCGGCCATCCCCGGCCACTACGGCGAGGTCGCCGAGTCGCTGTGCTTTGATGCTGCGTGCAACAGCACCAAGGTGGCCGCGCGGCGCAAGGCCGAGCGGGCAGCGAGCAAGCCGACCGCGCCGGCGAGGGGCGCGGCCGGGGCTGGCGACGGCAAGGCCAAGGGCGCCACGCCAGCGGTCTCGCCCGCCGAGAGTGCCAAGCCGCGCAACACGGTACCGGGCAAGGTGGTGGCGCACCGTGTCGAGTTCTGGCGCAAGACGGTGGCAAACCAGCTGATGGTCCAGGGCGAGCGCAACCACCGCGCACTGACTGCCCTGGTGCTGGCCCGAGAAACGCGAGCCATCCATGCGGATCGGTATGCAGACGTGGCGGTGAAGCTGGCCGGCATCAAGAAGCCGAACCTGGGTGACGCTCCCCTGCGCAAGATGCTGGAGCAGGCCGACGCGGTGGACGCAGGCGCGCTGGAGGCGCTTGTCAAGGCGGTCACGGCGTCAGCCGCCTACGGCATCGACACTGAAGGCCTCGAGGCGCTGCTGAACTACCTCGAAGTCGACGAGGCGCGGCACTTCACGCTCAACGAGGCCTATCTGGCACTGCTGACGGTGAGCGAACTGGAGTCGCTTGCGGAAGAAGTCGGCCTGAAGAAGGCGATGGGCGAGCGCTACGCGAAGGCCAAGGCCGGCAAGCGAAGCGAGTTCATCCAGGCGCTGCTGGCGGTCGAGGGCTTCACCTACAAGGGTGCAGTGCCCAAGGCGATGCGCTACCCCCGGCGCAAGGTCAAACACGCCGAGCGCGCGGAGCCGGCCCGCGAGTCGAACGCGGCGGCCGATGCGCCCGCGGAACGCCGAGAAGAGGCAGAGCCCGCGCACGCAGCGTGAGCCTCGACAAACGAGGGGTGACCCATAGGATCAATCCGAGGGTCGTCCCTCTCGAACAAGGAGATTCAAGCGATGTTCAAGGAACTTTTCCCGCTGGCAGCACAGGGCGCGTTCAGCTTGCTGCTGTCGGCCGACGAGGCCAGCGGCCTCATGACCGTGGTGGTGGTGCCGAAGCACTCGGAGGGCGGCAAGGACGTCCCCGCGCTGGCGATGCCGCTCAAGCTCACGGCTGTCCCCGACGAACTGGATGCCGGCTTCGTGCAGGCCGTGCTCAGCTACGCGACCCATCGCGCCAGCCTGGACGAGCAGGTGGCCGCGACCAACGAAGTGATCGAAGCGGCGAAGGCTGCGGCGGTGAAGAAGGGTGCCGATGCCGTGACGAAGGCCGGCACCAAGCCCGCGCAGCGGGTCGCAGCGCCCAAGGCAGCGGCCGGCGACGACGACGCAGACGACGAGCATGGTGGGGACGACGCCGACGATGCGCCCGCAGCGCCAGCCGCGGTCGTACCGGCCTCGGCTTCCTCTGCCGGACCGGGCGTGCCTGACCTCTTCGGTGCGTGAAGGGAGGCAACCATGTCCATCGTCGTTGCCGCTCTCGCCCGTTGCTTCAAGTACAACGGGATGACGCTGCCGGACATTCCCGGCATGTGCGTCGAACAGGTCAAGGAGGTCTACGCCGCGCAGTACCCCGAACTGCTGACGGCCGAGGCCCAGGTCGGTGAGGTCGTTCGTGGCGTCCAGGAAATCGCCTTCAAGCGCGCGGTCGGCACCAAGGGCTGAGGACGATCCGGTCGCGCGCTATGCCGCGCGGCTGGACCGGTTCCTCGCGCAGCCTGGAGTTGGCGAGGCCGGAGCCCTTGAAGCCGCAATGGGCGAGGCGAAACTGGCTTTCGTGAGCAGCATCGTCCACCAGTTCGCCGAAGACGTGCGCGGCCAGCCCCACGGGGATCGACAGGACCGCATGGTGGTACGCGGCGCGCTCCTTCCGCCACTGTTCTAGCCATGTTTCAGCTGCCCGTCGTTGACCCCGGCATTCCCTGCGCCCTGGTGCCACAGGCGTCCCGCCGTCGTGGGGCGCTGCTGGCCCGGACTCTGCTGCGCACCGGCATCGTCGATGCTGCCTTGATGCCAGCGAGGCCAGGGCCAGATCACCTCCGGGATTGCCAGACCGTGCTGGAGGGTTGGGTCCGCCGTGAACTCGGTGCGCTGCGCATGCTGCGGCCGTACTTCGCGATGAACCTGCGTGAGGCCGGCAGCGATGCCGGGCACGCTGTGGGGCCGTCGTGCACCATCGAGTGGGGCGGCGAGTCCTTCGGCGTGCGCTGCGCGGGGCCGGCCCTGGAGTTCTTGGAGCGCCACCAACCCAGGCTCGGCCGCACGGTCCTGCATGTGCTGGAGCGGCAGGCGTTCCGAACGCTGCCGATCTACACGCCCGCCATCGTCATGGAATGCGCCAGCGACGCCTACTGGTACGGCGAGTCCGACGAGGACATGGCCCTTGAAGAGGCCTGCGGCGACGATGCCGACGAGCGCAAGGCCATGCGCGACAACATGGTGACGCGGGCGATGTTCGACGGCACGTTCCCGCGCTGGGCGCTTGGGGGCCGGTCGAGGCCGGTTGGCCGACGCACCTTGCAGCGCATCGCCGAGTCCACATCAGATCGTCGCATTGCCAACGTGGTCGAGAGCCTCATGAGCGTCCGCGCTGTGGACTTGCCCGAGTACGACTGGTCCTTCCGGGAGGGACGCTTCGTCGGCTTCTCGGGCGTCCTGGCCTGGGGCCGCGAGGATGAACTCACCACGCGAGTGCTCGACGACTACGAACAGATGATCTCGGAAAGCGGCGACTACTTCGAGACCTGCGGCGAGCTCACGATCGCTGTCGAGGATCACGAGACATTTGCCCGCTGGTTCGACGCCATGCGGCCGTGGTGCCGGGCGACACGGGCGATGGACGGCTTGATCTGGCAACTCTGCGAGGGAGACTGGTCCGCGAAGTGACCGTGAGAGCAAGGAGTTCCGATGACACAACCTCAACAAGACGTGAAGTTCAGCGTGACCGAGGAAGGCCCCGCTGAAATGCATCTGCGACGGGCGATCCTGGTCTACGCGAGCAAGGGCGGCGGAAGTTTCGCGACCGTGCACGACATCGCCGCAAACCAGGGTGGAGGCGCGACGATCTTGCCCGGACGCCCGATGACGGCGTTCGCAGTGCTGCGCCTGGCCCGCAGCTTGATGAAGCGGCAGGACGGCGGCTTCATCCCGGACAGGTTGATCTTCCAGGATTCGGCTGCGATCGCATGGTGGGTGCCCCCGGGCATGCGACGAATCTGGTTCCGGTGCCCCGAAGACCAACTCGTCGCCGGCGAACGCTCCGAGGTCGTCAGCCATCCAGGGCTGGTGTTCTGCGTGACGACCGCGCGCAAGTGGTTTGTCTGGGCGATCAAGGGGGCGGCGCGGCCGAAGGACAGCACGAGGTTGTTCCGTGCGCCGTATTTCAATGTCTGGGAGAGCGGCCAGATTTGCGTGGGCAACGTGGACCTGCCGGAGCGCGCGACGGCCGAGAAGCTCGACGAATGGACCAGCGCGTTCTTCGACAGCTGGTTCACGCATCCCAACGTGCACAGCAACCTCGTGCGCTACCGTGGCGGGGCCTACCGGTTCTGGCGCGACATGCTCGATGGCAAGCATGTCGTGTTTCCGGAGCGGACGCTGGTGGACCTCGACCGCACCCTGGGCGAGGCCTTGCAGTCCCGCGGAGCCAAGCATGACGACTGACCCGCGCGACGCGGCCATCGGGGTCAGTTGCCCGGTGGTCGCCGTGCCTCGATTCGGCGCACTGGAGCCGCACGCGAGCGGGCAGCGCATGCTGCTCGCCCGAAACGGCCTGTTCGTGCAGATGAAGACGCCCTGGCTCGATTGCACGACACGGGTCGCGGAGGTCGGCATGCACCTGCCGTACGGGTCGGCGGCCGAGGCCATCACGTTCGCCTTCGGCGTCATTCCCTTGGGATTGCTGGAGCGGTTCATCGCCGCCGCGCGCAGGACGATGCCCAACGAGGCGGCGGGCGCGCTGGTCTACGACGCGCGCAGCGGTGCTTTGCGCCTCGCCATGCATGAGGCCATCGAGGTCGGGCCCGGTCACGTGAGGTACCGGATCGAAGAGTTGGCCGCAGACGAGCTTGTCGCAATCGACCTTCACTCACATGGCCGGCTGGGCGCGTTCTGGTCGGGCGAAGACGATCGGGATGACCAGGGCGTGCGGGTCTGCGGTGTCTTCGGCAACCTGGACCGTGAGCGACCCACCGCGAGGTTCCGGCTCGCGCTGAATGGCCTGTTCCGGGAATTGCCTCATCCGTGGGCCGTCGAGCCGGACGGCGCACTGCCGGCATAGAAGAGGCGCCTCGACGCTGAACGCCGAGGCGCCGAAGACGCATCAGGCCTTGCCCAGGGAGGACAAGCAAGGCGGATCGAATGCGCTCCTCATTGTGCACTGCGGCCCGTCGCTGGGCGGCCACCGCCGACGAGCTTTCCGATGGCGCGCGCGCCGGGGTTGAAGCGGACACTTGGTCCACGATCATCTTCGGGAGAGGACCGGAATCGACATGGAACACTGCATCGGACGAAGCCTGTTGAGCCAGCGGGTGAAGGTCCACCTGGTGGGCGTCGGGGGCAACGGTGCGCAGATGGCCAACTGCCTGGCCCGCCTGGACATCGCGATGCGGGCGCTCGGCCACCCCTACGGCCTGCATGTCACGGCGTTCGATGGCGACCGGGTGAGCGAATCCAACGTCGGGCGGCAGATCTACAGCCCGGCCGACGTGGGGCTGCACAAGGCAGTGGTGACTATCCACCGGCTGAACCAGTACTTCGGCCTCGACTGGGACGCCGTGCCGCGGCACTACGACGCATCGCCGGCCACCGACCAAGGAGGCGGTCCGAGCATCGTCATCAGCTGCGTGGACTCGGCGCGCTCTCGGCGTGACCTGCACAGGAACCTGTTCCAACGCGGATCGCGTGCCACCTACTGGCTCGACCTCGGCAACACCGAGAGCGGGGCACAGGTGGTGCTGGGTCAGCCCAAGCCCTATCCGCTGCCCGAACTGCAGGAGTGGGAACGGTTGCCTTGTGTCACCGAACTGTTCCCGCAACTGCTGGAGGAGCAGCAGGAGGACGACGCACCGTCCTGTTCGGTGCGAATCTCGTTGCAGTCCCAAGGTCTGTTCGTCAACGACATGGCGGTGCGGTGGGCATCGCAGTTGCTCTACGAGTTGTTCCAGGGGCCGATCAGGCAGCACGGTGTGCTGGTCAACCTGTCGTCCAAGCGCTCAGGCCCCATCGACGTGAACCCGGCGGTGTGGAAGCGCTTCGGCATTCGACGACGCAAGCCCCGCGGCCTTCAGGCGGAGTAGCTCGCCGGGCGCTGCGGCGGCCGCAAAACGGGGGTGCTGCGTGCCGCCTTTCGGTTGGCGCGAACGACGCGAACCCGGCAGCATGACAAGGCCGTGTCGGCTCGATCGTTTTGCAGGCAATCGGGCTGCGCAGGCCAGCCCTTGAAGGCGTCGAGCGACCGCCAAGAATGGACCCATGCAATCGACGAAAGGGATCGTCATGGTGGAAGGTCAGTTGGTCAGCGCACTCCAGGTGCTCGGCTGGGTCCTCACGCTGCTCGGGCAGGTCCAGGTCGCCCGCAAGCGTCGGGCAGGCTTCGTGATCTGGATCGTCGCCAACATCGTGCTGATCGGGTTGAGCGCGCGGGTTGGCCTGTGGTGGAGCATCGGGATGTATGCGACCAATATTGCCGTGTGCGCGTGGTCGTTCCGTGCCTGGGCCCAGGTGGACCAGGGCCATATGCGGACGCTGTTCGTGAACAGGCGAACCGCCTGGTAGCGAGCGGCGCAAACGCCGATGCAGCCGACCGAGGAACAGCAGCGCATCGTCGACAGCGATGCTCGGTCGCTGGTCGTGGAGGCGGGGGCGGGAGCGGCAAAGACGACGACGCTCGGCCTGTACGCCGGCGCGCGTCCGCGCAGCCGCATCCTCTATCTCGCCTTCAACAAGTCGATCCAGTTGGAAGCCGCGGCGCGCATGCCGCCGAACGTCACGTGCCGCACCACCCACTCCATCGCTTGGCGCAAGGCGGTCGAGTTCTTCGGCAGCGAGGCGCGGCAGCGGGTGGGCAAGACCTACGCGTCTTCGGTGGCGCGGACGTTCCGATGCGGGCCATTGGTGGCCACCGCTGCCTTGCAGGCGATCCAGAACTGGTGCGGCTCGCTGGACGCGCAGATCGATGCCTCGCACGTGCCGGCCGACATCGCCGAGCGCCTGGCCGATCCGGGAAACGTTGTCGAGGTTGCCAGGGCGACCTGGGCACGGATGTGCCGGACCGATGGTGGCGAGCTTCGCCTGCCCCATGACGGGTACCTCAAGCTCTTCCAGATGGACGAGCCGACGTTGCGAGGCCAGGATCTGGTGGCCGTGGACGAGGCCCAGGACCTCAACCTGTGCACCTACGACATCGTGCGGCGCCAGGGCGGCGGGCTGGTGCTGGTGGGCGACTCGGCGCAGCAGATCTTCGCCTTCCGCGGGTCGGCCAATGCCCTGGGGGTTCACGAGGCGGATCAGCGGCTGCAGCTCACGCGCAGCTTCCGCTTCGGGGAGGGTCTCGCGCAGATGGCGAACGCCCTGCTGGGCCACTTCAAGCTCGACAACACGCTGCGCATCGTCGGGGCCGGCCGGGCGGCCACGCGCTTGTCGGTGGACACGAATCGCTCCTTCGCGGTGCTGGCCAGGACGAACGCGGTCGTGTTCGAGGAAGCCCTCTCGTTCCTGTCGAGCAATCGGCGCTACCACTTCGTGGGCGGGCCCGAGGGCTACCGGATGGAGAAGCTGCTCGACGCCTACCACCTGTGGGCGGGCAGTGGCGGGCTTGTCCGCGATCCCTACCTGCGCAGCTTCGGCAGCTTCGAGGACCTGCAGCAACTCGCAGAGGATGCCGCCGACCCTGAGCTCAGGCACCTCGTGCGCGTGGTCGAGGACTACGGCGGGCGCGTGCCGGCACTGGTGGAGCAGATCAGGTCCCGGCACGTGGCGCTCGACAAGGCCGCCTGGAGCGACTTCGACGGCGTGTTCTTCTCGACAGCGCACAAGGCGAAGGGCCTGGAGTTCGACCAGGTTTGGCTGGCGGACGATTTCATGCGCTTCTTCGAGGAGGGCAGGGAGCTGTCGGCCGACGAGGTGGATCAGGCGGACGTGAATCTGCTGTACGTCGCCCTGACCCGCGCGAAGGCGTCCGTTCGGCTGTGCGAGTCGTTCGACGAGTGGCTGAGCTATCGGCGCCTGCGCCCGCGTTGATCCCTTGAAGCGTCTCGCGTGGCTCGGATGATGGTCTTCGAGACCCCGAAGGACCGTCGATGTCGCAAGCACTGATCCGCCACCTGCGCCTGTTCTGCGCCAGCCCCAATGTGCCACCCGTTCGACAGCAGGACGGTGTGCTGGCGGTGGCCGGTGTGCTCGAGCGGGCCGGACTGGCGAGGCTGCTGTTGGTGGACATGGAGCGCTGGGGCCGCAATCCGGGTGCCAGCGTCACCAACGCCGTCGACCAGCTGGCACCGGCCGCGCATCGCTACCTGATCGGTGGCTTCGGCATCGCGCTGTCCGACACCCTCATCGTGGAGTGGGATGGATCGGGAGCATTCGATCTCGTGTGCGGTTTCGGCGATGGAAGCGGCACGTCGCATCGGCCGCTATGCGGCGCGGATCGCGGTGCGCGGCCTCGCAGTCGCGAAGCGTTCGTTGCGGCGACCGGCGCGATGGGGCACGCGATGCTTCAGCGGGCCGAGGCGGTGGGCAAGGGCGAGTGGGCGGGGGTCGAGGGATGAGCCGGCAAGGTCAGTGCGAGACGTGCGTGCGCTGGTCGCGGCAAGGCGGCTCCATCCTGCCGGCGGTCGAAGGATGCGGCTGGCTCGCCGAGCACGACGCACAGCCACTGTCCAGCGCGCTGGGAATGCTGCTGCCCGTGCTCGCGCAGCTCGCAGCCCGGGACCGGTGTTGCCCCGGGCATCTGGAGGCCAATGCGGATGACATGCCGGATGCGTACCTCGCGGCAGATCTGCGAAGGATGCCGTCCGGCGGGCAGGGCTTGAAGGCGCAGCACGCGATGCGATCCTGACCACAGGCAAGGAGAACACGATGTTGAACGCCGGAATCCTCAAGACGACTGCGGGTGCACCATGGTGACCAAGTCGCTGCGGCCCGTGACGCGCGAGACCAGCGCGGTGGTGCGAGACAAGGGCCCGCGCGCGGTGATCGTGACCGTGGTCGGCGGAGTGATCTAACTGCGGGCCAAGGGGCTGCGAAGTACCGAGACGCTCGATGTGGCATGGTGCTATACGGCCGCGGTGCGGCAGCGGCTCCAGTTGCAGCGGGTGGAACGCGCCAAGGGCCGCCGGCGCAAGTAGGGGAGCAGCGGTGAAGGTGTTGTCAAAGGGGTCGGGGACGAGGGCGGTGGCCGCGGTGCTCGCCTGTGCCGCGCTGCAGGTGGCAGCCCAGGCGCAAGGGCCCGGAGAGACCTTGACCGGTGTGGAAGCCAGGGCCGCCCGGCTCGGCCACGCGGCCGACGTCGTGATCACGGCGGTGTCGGACGGCGACACGGCGACGGCGGTCATCGAAGGCCGGCCGCTGCGGTTGCGGCTGGCCAGGATCGACGCACCGGAGCATCGACAGGCCTGGGGGCAGCGAGCCGAGCAGTCGCTTCGTCAGCTCGTCTGGAAGAAGCAGGTTCACATCGAGTGGCGCGAGGTCGACCGCAACGGGCGGCCGATCGTCACGATGACGGTGGACGGCCTGGACGTCAGCGAAGAACAGGTTCGGCGCGGCATGGCCTGGGTCTATCGGGCGTACAGCAAGGACCCGCAGTTGCTCCGCCTCGAGGCCGACGCGCGCGAAGCCCGCCTCGGACTGTGGGCTGACACCGCGCCGCTGCCGCCCTGGGAGTGGCGCCGGATGAAGCGGGACGGCGAAGCGCTGCAGTGATGCACAGCGAGAAACGATGAGCCTGCAACTGGATCGCTGGCCAAGGCGGCGGCGTACCCCGACGGCCTACGCCATGCAGCGCAAGCGCTACTCAAGACAGGCGCTCCAGCTCATGGGTTTTCAGCTCGACAGCCAATTCCGGTTCGTCAAGCTGGGCGCCTGCCGGACGTTGCTGGCCGAGGCGAGCAGTCCGGATGGCATCAGCTGGCGGGTGCGGCCCTTCGTCCGCCACTGGCGCTGAGGGACCTGCAGAAACGACGATGCCCTGCAGATCGGGTGATCGTGCAGGGCATGTCGGGGTGCGCCGAACGGCGGCGTTAGCGGTGCGGGAACAGACTGTGCGGCTTCGGGTGGAGTTGGCCGGCCCGCTCATGCAGGCGGCTGCGATACCCGAGGGCCAGGGCAGCGGCTCCCCACAGGTCGAGGACCACCCACGCGAGCGCATAGGTGGCCAGGACGGGGTCATTGTTGAGCGCGCTTGCCAACGATGCCAGGAGGTCTTGCATGTCCCTGCTCCTCATGCTCTTGCGAGCCCTGCTCCTCCTCGAGGCTGAGGAGGACGACGGCCAGGGTCTGCGCGACCAACCAGCCGACGATGACGACGGCCAGGTAGGCCACCGATTCCTTGGCGAAGCCAAGGTACGCATTGGCTGCAGCGAGCAGCCACGACGCCTTCTTCAACGCGTCCGCCGCGGACTTGCGTGCGTCCTTGTTGAAGAACAGGGTCAGGCGGCGACGCTGCTCACCCTTGGGCGGATGTTTCGTCTTGCGAGTTGCCATACGACGGGTCCTTTCTTGTTGTTCGAGAAAGGCGCCGCCACCCCGACCGGGGGTAGGGCGCCCCGCTCGGGTTGATGAAGTCGCAGGTGGTTGGCACCTGCTCGATGCGCGGCCCGGGGAGGTCGCATCCGTGCCGGTCGCACGGAGTTCGGGGGATGAGGCGCTCATCGCACCTCGACGCTGAGGCCGCCGGCAGGCGTTCGATGCACGAGGCATCGAACGGCCCGCAGGTGGACGATCAGGCCGCGTCCCGCAGGGACGGCGAAGGGATGGTGAGCCAGGGCGCCAGGTAGACCTGGGTCTGGCTCGAATCGATGGCATGCACACGCTGGTGGCTTGCCAGATGCTCGAGCTTGAGCAGCAGCGCGTTCGCGTACTCGGCCGTGTCGGCCGTGCACTCCGCGAGGCTGTTGCGCACGAGCTGGATGTAGTGGTCGACCATTGGTGCCGGCGCTCGAGCGGCGTCGAGTTCGATGATCTGAAGGGCTTCGACGTTCATCGTCTTGGACAGTCCTTAGGGATGCGCCTTCGCGACACCCTTGACGGCGGCAGTTCGCGTGCTAGACACGGAGGCAGGTTCGCGAGAGGACGAAGATGCTGAGGTTGGGCAACGCCATCAGGCTGACCCGCAAGGAGGCCGAGCGGCTCGAACGCATCACCGGTTTCCCGGTGGATGGCGTTCGAACGCTCGACGGCCTGGCGTTGTACGTTGCGCAGTGCAAGGCCTATTACGCCGAGGAGTCCCGTGAGTACGAGATCCTGGCGTGGCTCATCGACAACGAGGTGTCACGCTGCCTGGCCGCTGCGTGAGGCAGGAGCCTCGGGGACAGCCGGCGCTTCCGGAGTCGCCGGCGCCGTGCTCGGCGATGCGGCGAACCCGGTGAGCACCTCGGCGACCTCGGGATGCTTCGCGAGCACGTCCACGCGCGCTTTGGCACGTGAGGCGCCGACCTTGGGCTTTGACGCCTTCGGCTCGACGGTGGACCTGCCGGAGAAGATCCTGGGAATGGCGACGACGATGGCCGTCGCCAACTGCAGGACGCTGATGGGCGCGATCACGAAGATTGCGCGGAACGCGGCCACGGTGCGCTCGCTCTGCTCGTCAGCCAGGGCCTTGGCATGCAAGGTCTCGCAGGCGATCAGGTAAAGCGCCTCGTGGCGGCTCCTGGCTTCAGGGTTGCTGTTGAGGTACTTGACCACTTCCGCGGCGCCGGGAGGCTGGCGCACGGCGCGGTACAGGTGCACCCAGGCCATCTCCTCGGCCAACTCGTGACGATCCGGTGGAACCGGGGCGGCGAGCTGGCCGTGGATGGGGCCGATGCTGGGCAATTGCTGATGCATGGTTCGCTCCGTTGGATGTCCACGGAGACGAGCCGGCCGCAGGGGACGAAGCGTCCCCGTGGGGTAGCATGAATTCGCCGGCAAGCCGGTGTTCACAGGAAGCCATCACGATGGATCGTTCAGGCCAGACTCTTGAAGTCATCGATGGCGGGCGCGAAGCGCTCGAGCGGGCCTACATGTGGGCGATCCTGTTCGATCGTCCCGACAAGCAGGCCCTCGCGAGGCGCCTCGAACCTTCCGCTAACGACGTCCTTTGCGCCGTTGCTCCAGATGAAGACGGGACACGAGTTCCTCGTCGATCAGGCGCACGACCCGCAGGACATCGCTGCGGACTGGGCCGCGAGTGATCCGCAGCCGCTCCAGGCTCTGAAGGAGTTCTTCCTTCTTCGCCTGAAGCTCTTCAGCGCTGCCCTCGTCGACAAGACGCAGCAGGCTCAGCCACAGGTGCTTGTCCATCCGCTCCTCACGCGGCCAGCGGCAGCGGTTGGGGCATCGGGACGACCACGTCGGCCGACGGGCGGACGAACGCGGCGCACAGGGCCGGAGGCTTCCTGGCCACCACAACGGGGTGTTGCGGCAGGCCACTACCGCCACAGAGGCGGCACACGGTGTGAGCCGTGGACTTCGACATGGTCGTTCTCCTTTGCACAAATGCAAAAGGGGAACGACACGTCCCCCGGATGGAGAAGCAACGTTCCCCATTCGGGTTGAAGGCAACGCGATCGCGCGCCCATGGACAGGCGAAGAGACCCACGCCGAAGCGATGGGTCTTTCGCACACTTCAGGACTTGCGTCCCAGGGATTCGGGCCAGGCACACGGGTGTGCCCAGCCGAGGTCATCCAGCAGGCCGGATGACGAGAGGACTTCGCGGCGCCACGCGAAGCGATGAAGACGCACGGAGGCAAGAAGCCTGCGGGGCTGGCGCAGCCGACGTCGTGGCCGATGTGTCATGTGCACATCGGCAAGGAGGCGCGCCGACGGGGATCGACGCCAACCAGCACGGACTGGTTCGGCCGCTTGCGCGTGCCGGGATTCGCCGCTTGCACGGCATGGCCGTCCGAAGACGGTCGATTCAAGTGCGGGTCACGACCGCTAACGCCAGGGTGCAGGGCACCTTGGACTCCAAGTCCAGCCGTTGACGGCTCTCGTTGAAGGCTGTACCAGCGACGATCGCCAGCAGGAAGCTCTGCAAGTTTGCCACTCGGTTGTGGCCCTGGGTAGGGGTCGCGCGAGGTCTTGAAGCCGGCGCAGGTTCATGTGTCCAGCGTGTGCCTGATGACACGGGCCGGAGCGCTCCGACGGTGGATCGGCAGATGGCGATGAGGACCTCGGACGACGTCTGCGGGCTCGTGCTCCCGGCATGGGGCGTGTGGCTGTGCCCCTTGAACACGAGGAGGTGCCTCGTAGCCTGAGTGCGTGAACATCATCAGGATCCACTGCAACGACGAAGCCGTCGCGGCGAGCCCGCCGGACCTGTTCGGCTTGATGGCGGACGTCGAACGGTTCTCGATCGAGGTGCCATCCGAGGTTGCGAATGTCCTGGCTGCAGACGCACCGGTGTTCGTGGGCGTGAGCGGAGGGCGTGACTCGCAGGCGCTGGCCTATCGGGTGTGCGCACACCTTGACGACATCGGACACCAGGGCCGGTGCTTCCTGGTCCATGCGGACCTCGGTCGCGTGGAGTGGCGGGACAGCCTGCCTGTCTGCGAACGGCTGGCGCAGCGCCTC
This sequence comes from Burkholderiales bacterium, assembly GCA_017302505.1. Classification (GTDB taxonomy): domain Bacteria; phylum Pseudomonadota; class Gammaproteobacteria; order Burkholderiales; family Burkholderiaceae_C; genus Rubrivivax. Next base: position 1,918 of record JAFLDH010000050.1, on the reverse strand, counting down.
GGCGTAGAACTCATCGTCGTGCGCCGCAACGCGGGCGACATGATGGATCGATGGCTGTCGCGCTGGACCGCCAACGTCGCGCGCTACGCGAACCTCGAGTGCGTGAAGCTGATCTTGCCGTGGAGCACCGCCGCGCAGCGCTTTTGCACGGCCGAGCTCAAGAGCCAGGTCATCGCCCGCGAGATGCGCCGGCGCTTTCCCGAGGGTGATGTCGTCTCCGCCGTGGGCATCCGGCGCGAGGAGAGCGCGAAGAGGGCGCGCATGCCGGCCTGGAAGCAGGACGAGCGCACGACGCGCAAGCGCGGCGCGGGCCACACCTGGAACCCCCTCCTGGGCTGGCGGCGCGGGGACGTCAACGACTACGTGCGCATCCGGGGCGACGAGCTCCATGAGGCCTACCGGCTCTATGGCAGCACGAGGGTCTCGTGTGCGTTCTGCGTGCTCGGCTCGGAGCATGACCTGCGAGCGTCGAGCAACTGCACCGACAACCAGGCGATCTACCGCGAGATGGTGGCGCTGGAGGCCACGAGCACCTTCTCGTTCCAGAGCCACCGTTGGCTGGGCGACGTGGCTCCGGACCTGCTCGATGCGGGTCTTCGCGCGCGGCTGCAGGAGGCCAAGGAGCGTGCCCAGCTGCGGATGAGCGCCGAGGTCAGGCTGCCGGAACACCTGCCATTCGTGAAGGGCTGGCCCACGGTCCTGCCCACGCCGGGCGAAGCGGCACTGATCGCCAGGGTCCGTCGCGATGTCGCGCAGGCCGTCGGCCTGCAGGTGCATCACACCGATCGGGACGCAGTGCTGGTGCGCTACCGCGAACTGATGAGGGTGGCCAGGGCGAAGGTGGTGGCCAACGACCTGCCGCTGCACACCGAAGAAGGACTTCAAACATGAACTTGACCACCCTGGCGCCGAGAGCCGGCGCCGTTCCTGAACCGCTGGTGGACATCGCGTCGATCTCGTCGCGGCTGTTCTGGCTGGTTCGCAACTCGATGTCTGGTGCCGCGGCGGGCCTGCATTTGCCGGCGACGGTGTTCACCCGGTTCAGCGACGCCGTGGCCGCACGCGATGCCATCGACGAGATCCCGCCTCTGTCGGACCACCCTCAGGGCCTGTGCCGGCTGCACGACGACGTGATCGTCGACGGTGTGGGGCCGGGTCGTGTCAACTGGATCCATCCGAGCGGCGATGTGCGCGTCGAACTCGCGCGGCATCCGGGCGGCGCGGAGTTCTACCCCGCCGCAGCGATCAGGCGGGCGGTCGCACCCCGGCCGCGCTTCGAGCACGAGGTCGTCCCGGTCGGACTTCGGGAGGCGAACCTGGTGGTGGAGCGGCTGCACCGAAGACTGGGCAAGGTCCAGGGACACAAGTTCGCCGTCGGCCTGCGCCGTGTTGCCGATCAGGAACTGGATGGTGTGGCCGTGTGCGCGCGGCCGGTGGCACGACACCTGGACGATGGCCTGACGGCCGAGGTTCGACGGGTGGCTGTCGATCCCTCGGTGACCAACGGCTGCACCAAGCTGCTCGGCGCGATCGCCAAGGCGGCTTCTGCGATGGGCTATCGGCGCCTCGTGACCTACACGGCGGAAGGCGAAGGCGGGGCCAGTCTCTACGCCGCGGGCTGGGACCCCATCGGACGCAGCGCCGGCGGCCAATGGGGTTCGGCCGGTCGGCCGCGCCAGGCGGGCCCTGAGGAAGGGCGCAAGGTTGTGTGGGCGAAAGTGCTGCGCGGCGAGGAGCGCGAACGCTGAGCACGGTTCGTCTCGTCGACCTTGAAGGCGACGCCGAGCGCGGGATCCTGGTGGTCACCAGGAGCGCGCATGCAGCAACTCATCGACCTTCGCCACGAGACGCCCGAGGCCATCTCATTGCAGGCCATCGGCGCGTTCATGGAAGTCGGCCGGCCGGCGGTCGTGCTCTT
>JAFLDH010000005.1 GCA_017302505.1 Burkholderiales bacterium | reverse complement strand
TGCCAGCGGTGGCAATGTTCGCAAAGCGCAGCGCAGCGCCGCTGGCAGACGCAGCCCATGCATGCAGGAGCCCGCAGCAGCACCCGCGCCGCACCGCGGGCATCATGTCGCAGCACACAGCGCAGCACAGCAGCCCCCACCCCCCCTCAACACCCACACACCCACACCTGGAGAGGTAGCCCAGCGCCTCTGGGGGAACATTCCCTGCCGGGTGCAGCGCGCGGCCGCCCTGCAGCTCGTCGGGCTGCACCAGGCCGCGCTCGGCCAACAGCTTCTCCAGCGCGCCGATCCAGATGCGGTAGTAGCTGGACCGCGCATAGTCCGGCAGCGTCTCGCGTGCGGCGCGGCTCATATCGATGTTCCAGCTGCCGGTGGCACCCATCGCCAGCGTGACGGCGAGCGCGCGCGGCTCCCAGGCGGCGTGGAAGATCTCGGTCTCGGGTTCCGGGCGCACGGCTTGCGCGTTCGGGCGGCCGCCCAGGTCGGCGTGGGTGCGGTAGCTCATCGGGCAGGCTCCCGCGGCAGGCCGGTGCCGATCATCGAATCGCGTGTCACCAGTTCGGCCAGTTGATCCTCGCTGAAGCCTTCAGTGCCGGCGGGGCGCATCGGCAGCACCAGGTAGCGCACCTCGGCAGTGGAATCGACGACGCGGATCTCGGTGCTGTCGGGCAGCGTCACGCCGAAGTCGGCCAGCACGCCGCGCGGGTCCTTCACCGCGCGCGAGCGATAGGGCGCGCTCTTGTACCAGGTGGGCGGCAGGCCCAGCACCGGCCAGGGGTAGCAGCTGCACAGCGTGCACACCACCATGTGATGGCGCTGCGGCGTGTTGGCCAGCACCACCATGTGCTCGCCCTGCCGGCCGCTGTAGCCCAGCGAAGCGATGGCCGCGGTGCCGTCGCGCAACAGCCAGTCGAGGTAGGCCGCATCGGCCCAGGCGCGGGCCACGACACGGGCGCCGTTGCGCGGGCCGATCTGCGTCTGGTAGGTGTCGATCAGCAGGTCCAGCGCGGCCGGGTCGATATAGCCCTTCTGCGCCAGCACCGTTTCCAGCGCGCGCACGCGCAGCGTCATTTCGTCGAGCTCGCTGTGCTCGTGGTCGTGATCGTGTGACATGGTCCCATCGTACAGTTCCCGGCCATGAAGGCCCTGCAGATCCACGCCGGCGCGACGGCACTGAAGCACCTGCGCGATCGGGGCTTGAGCGCGCAGGACGTGCGCGTGATCCCGGCCGCGGCCGGTGGCCCGAAGGGCCTGATCCTGAACGGCCTGGACCGCTACCTGTTCGGGCAGTGGCTGCAAGGCGGCACGCAGAGCGTGCACCTGCTGGGCGCGTCCATCGGCGCCTGGCGCATGGCCACCGCCTGCCTGCCCGACCCGGCCGCGCAGCTGGCGCAGATGGCCCACGACTACATCCACCAGGACTACGAGCACGCGCCGGGCAAGCCGCCGACGCCGCGGCATGTCAGCGAGGTGTTCGGCGCCAAGCTGCAGGAGCGCTTCGCCGGCCGCGAGCCGGAAGTCCTTTCGCATCCGCGTTTTCGGCTGCATGTGTTCACCAGCCGCGGCCGGCATGTGCTGCAGCGGCAAGGGCGCTTTCGCATGCCGCTGGGCTATGCCGGCGCCTTCCTCACCAACAGCCTCAGCCGCAAGGCGATGGGCGGCTGGCTGGAGCGCGTGGTGTTCTCCGATGCGCGCGAAAATCTGCCGCTTCACCTGCACGACTACCGCACGCAGCAGGTGCCGCTGGCGGCGCAGAACCTGCAGCGCAGCATCCTGGCCAGCTGCTCGATCCCGTTCTGGCTGGAGGCCGTGCAGGACATTCCCTGTGCACCCAAGGGCGCCTACTGGGACGGCGGCATCACCGACTACCACCTGCACCTGGACTATGGCTCGATGCACGACGGCCTGGTGCTGTACCCGCATTTCCAGAAGACGGTGATCCCCGGCTGGCTGGACAAGGCGCTGAAGCACCGCCACCGTGCCACGGCGCACCTGGACCGGGTGGTGCTGCTGTCGCCGCGGCCCGAATGGGTGGCCACGCTGCCGAACGCCAAGCTGCCCGACCGCAACGACTTCAAGGCCTATGGCGATGATCTGGCCGGGCGCGTGCGCGCCTGGAGCCGGGCGCTGGCCGAAAGCCAACGCCTGGCCGACGATTTCGCGGAAGCCGTGGCTTCCGGGCGGCCGGTGCAGGCCGAGCCCTTACAATAAGGTCTGCTCGAAACTACAAGGACGGGAAAGGCAACATGGTTATGACACCGCGAACTACGGGCTTCGTTACCGAAACCTGATCGGCCGCGCCGTCACGCCTGCACAACCCTTTTCTGTCACGAACGAAGCGCGGTCCCGTACCGCGCTTTTTCTTTTCCGGAGTTCCCCATGATCGCGATCACGCTGCCCGATGGTTCGAAGCGGGAGTTTGCGCAACCGGTGACGGTGGCCGAGGTGGCCGCATCCATCGGCCCCGGCCTGGCCAAGTCGGCGCTGGCCGGCAAGGTGGATGGCCAGGTGGTCGACTTGAGCCACCGCATCGACGGCGATGCCGCGCTGGCCATCCTGACGGACAAGAGCCCCGAAGGCCTGGAGGTGATCCGCCACTCGACGGCGCACCTGCTGGCCTATGCGGTGAAGGAGCTGTTCCCGGACGCGCAGGTGACCATCGGCCCGGTGATCGAGAACGGCTTCTACTACGACTTTGCCTACAAGCGCCCCTTTACGCCCGAGGACCTGGCGGCCATCGAGGCACGCATGCAGGAGCTGGCCAGAAAGGACGAGAAGGTCGAGCGCCGCGTGCTGCCGCGCGACGAGGCCGTCGCCTACTTCAAGGGCCTGGGCGAGCACTACAAGGCCGAGATCATCGGCAGCATCCCGGCCGGCGAGGACGTGTCGCTGTACCGCGAGGGCGGCTTCGAGGACCTTTGCCGCGGCCCGCACGTGCCCAGCACGGGCCGGCTGAAGCACTTCAAGCTGATGAAGGTGGCTGGCGCCTACTGGCGCGGCGACCACCGCAACGAGATGCTGCAGCGCATCTACGGCACGGCCTGGGCAAGCAAGGACGAGCTGCAGCAATACCTGCAGATGCTGGAAGAGGCCGAGAAGCGCGACCACCGCCGCCTGGGCCGCGAACTGGACCTGTTCCACCTGGACGAGCACTCGCCGGGCACGGTGTTCTGGCACCCCAAAGGCTGGGCGCTGTGGCAGCAGGTGGAGCAGTACATGCGCGCGGTCTACCGCGACAACGGCTATCTGGAAGTGAAGGGCCCGCAGATCCTGGACCGGGCACTGTGGGAGCAGACGGGCCACTGGGAGAAGTACCGCGACAACATGTTCGTCACGGAGTCGGAGAAGCGCGACTACGCGGTCAAGCCGATGAACTGCCCTGGCCACATCCTGATCTTCAAGCAGGGCATCAAGAGCTACCGCGACCTGCCGCTGCGCTACGGCGAGTTCGGCCAGTGCCACCGCAACGAGCCCACGGGCGGGCTGCACGGCATCATGCGGGTGCGCGGCTTCACGCAGGACGATGGCCACATCTTCTGCACGGAAGACATGATCCTGGGCGAGTGCGTGGCCTACACGGCGCTGCTGCAGAAGGTCTACAAGGACTTCGGCTTCGAACACATCATCTACAAGGTGGCGACGAGGCCGGCGGCCCGCATCGGTTCGGACGAGATCTGGGACAAGGCCGAGCACGCGCTGATGGAAAGCCTGCGCGCCAGCGGCTGCGAGTTCGAGATCGCCGCCGGCGACGGCGCCTTCTACGGCCCGAAGATCGAGTACACGCTCAAGGACGCCATCGGCCGCCAGTGGCAGTGCGGCACGATGCAGGTCGACTTCAGCATGGCCGAGCGGCTGGATGCCGAGTACGTGGCCGAGGATTCCACGCGGCGCCACCCGGTGATGCTGCACCGGGCCATCGTCGGCAGCATGGAGCGCTTCATCGGGATCCTGATCGAGCAGTACGCCGGCGCGCTGCCCGCCTGGCTGGCGCCAGTGCAGGTGGCGGTGGCGCCGATCACGGACGGGCAGGCCGACTACGCGCTGAGCGTGGCGAAATCGCTTCAAAAACAAGGAGTTAGGGTGCAGAGCGATTTGCGCAACGAGAAGATTACGCGTAAAATCCGCGAGCTTTCGATGCAGAAGGTTCCGTACATCCTGGTCGTGGGCGACAAGGAAAAGGCAAACGGGGCCGTATCGGTGCGCGCTCGGGGCAATCTGGATCTGGGTGTGATGCCGTTCGACGACTTCGCCGCGAGGCTCGCCGACGACATCGCCCGCAAGGTCTAGGGTCTCCGGCGCGCCTTTGTCGTTTCTTGCGGTGCCGCTTGCCTAGGCGCTGCGTTAAGGGGTCTGAACTATCGCTACCTTCATGGACCGTCGCACTCCGAATGCGGAGCGCAAGCACAGGTTGAACCGGGAAATCATGGCGCCGCAGGTGCGCCTGAATGGGGTGGACAACGAACCGTTGGGCATCGTTAGCCTGATGGAGGCGTTGCAGATGGCAGGCGAGAAGGATGTCGACCTGGTCGAGATCGCCGCCACCGCCGACCCTCCGGTGTGCCGGTTGATGGACTACGGCAAGTTCAAGTACCAGGAGCAGAAGAAGGCCGCGGAAGCCAAGGCCAAGCAGAAGGTCATCGAGATCAAGGAAGTCAAGTTCCGTCCGGGCACGGACGAAGGCGACTACGCGATCAAGATGCGCAACCTGCGCCGTTTCATCGCCGAGGACGGCGACAAGGGCAAGGTCACGTTGCGCTATCGCGGCCGCGAGATCACCCACCAGGAAATCGGCATGCGTCTGCTCGAGCGCATCCGCGACGAGCTGGCCGACGTCTCGGTGGTGGAGCACATGCCCAAGCTCGAGGGTCGCCAGATGATCATGGTGCTGGCGCCGAAGAGGAAGTGAACTGAGGGATTCGTTGCCGGGGTCTGGTCACCCTGGCGGCGACAAGAAGCTGCTGCAGGCCAACAAGCACCGCATGTCCCATGTGGTCGCGTGCAGACGGCAACATAGCGAAGGAGCAGCAATGCCCAAGATGAAGACCAAGAAGAGCGCGGCCAAGCGGTTCCGCGTGCGTCCGGGAGGCACCGTCAAACGCGGTGCGGCGTTCAAGCGCCACATCCTCACGAAGAAGTCCACCACCCGCAAGCGCCACCTGCGTGGCGTCAAGGAGGTGCATGACACCAACATGGGCAGCATCGCCAAGATGATGCCTTTCGCGGGTCTGTAAGGCTCAACGCACTAGGAGAAACACATGCCTCGCGTCAAACGTGGCGTCATCGCCCACGCTCGTCACAAGAAGGTGCTGGCCCTGGCCAAGGGCTTCCGCGGCCGCCGCAAGAACGTCTTCCGCATCGCCAAGCAGGCGGTGATGAAGGCCGGGCAATATGCCTACCGCGACCGCCGCACCCGCAAGCGGGTGTTCCGCCAGCTCTGGATCGCGCGCATCAACGCCGCGAGCCGCGAACTCGGCGTCACCTACAGCAAGTTCATGGCCGGCCTGAAGAAGGCGCAGATCGACATCGACCGCAAGGTGCTGGCCGATCTGGCTGTCAACGACCCGGCTGCCTTCGGCAGCATCGTCGCCAAGGTGAAGGCCCAGCTCGGCTGATCTGCAGCAGGCCGCGGCGCCTCTGGGCGGCCGCGGCACACCGCTCGCATCCGATGGCCGTCACGCAAGCGACGGCCATTCTTTTTCTACCCTCCGATGAACGATCTGGACACATTGGTGCAGGCAGCGCAGCAGGCATTTGCCGACGCGCCGACGCCGGCCGAGCTGGAGAACGCCAAGGCGCGCTTCCTCGGCAAGGCGGGGCAGCTGACCGAGCTGATGAAGGGGCTCGCGCGGCTCAGTGTCGACGAGAAGAAGAGCCGCGGCGCCGCGATCAACGTCGCCAAGCAGCAGGTCGAGGCGGCGCTGCAGGCGCGGCGCGACGCGCTGGCCGCCGGTGAACTGCAGGCGCAGCTGCGCGCCGAGGCGCTGGACGTCACGCTGCCCGGCCGCCGCCGCGGCACGGGCGGGCTGCACCCGGTGTCGCGCACGATGATGCGCATCGAGGCCATCTTCGCGTCGATGGGTTTCGACGTGGCCGACGGCCCCGAGATCGAGACCGACTGGTACAGCTTCACCGCGCTGAACAACCCGGAGAACCATCCGGCGCGTTCGATGCAGGACACCTTCTACGTCGACATGAAGGACGCCGAAGGCCGCTGGCTGAACCTGCGCCCGCACACCAGCCCGATGCAGGTGCGCTATGCGCGCGCGCATGCGGCACGCCATGCCGGTCGCCAGCCGATGCCCGAGGTGCGCGTGATCGCGCCGGGCCGCACCTACCGGGTGGACAGCGACGCCACCCATTCGCCGATGTTCCACCAGTGCGAAGGCCTGTGGATCGGCGAGAACGTCAGCTTCAAGGACCTGAAGGTGGTGTTCAGCGATTTCCTGCGCCAGTTCTTCGAAACGGACGAGTTGGACGTACGCTTCCGGCCGTCGTACTTTCCGTTCACCGAGCCCTCGGCCGAAATCGACATCGCCTTCGCCAGCGGGCCGCTGAAGGGGCGCTGGCTCGAGGTGGCCGGCTCCGGCCAGGTGCATCCGAACGTAGTGCGCAACTTCGGCCTGGACCCCGAGACGCACATCGGCTTCGCCTTCGGCATGGGGCCCGATCGGCTGACCATGCTGCGCTACGGCGTCAACGACCTGCGCCTGTTCTTCGATGGCGACCTGCGCTTCCTGTCGCAGTTCAAATAGGGCCCGCCATGCAGTTCCCTGAATCCTGGTTGCGCGAGTTCTGCAACCCCCCGCTGTCTACCGCCGAGCTGGCCGATCTGCTGACCATGGCCGGCCTGGAAGTCGAGGCGACCCGCCCCGTGGCACCCGCCTGCCGCGGCGTGGTGGTCGGCCGCATCGTCGAGGCCGTGCAGCACCCCAATGCCGACCGGCTGCGGGTGTGCAAGGTCGATGCGGGCGTGCATTCGCCGGACGGCCCGCTGCAGGTGGTGTGCGGCGCGCCCAATGCCCGCGTGGGCCTCCTGGCGCCGCTGGCGCTGGTGGGCGCCGAGTTGCCGCCGGCCGAGGAGGGCGCCGGCCCCTTCGCCATCAAGGTGGGCAAGCTGCGCGGCGTGGAAAGCTTCGGCATGCTGTGCTCGGCGCGTGAGCTGAAGCTGTCCGACGACCACGGCGGCCTGCTCGAGCTGCCCGAAGGCGCAGTGCCGGGCACCGACATCCGCCAGCAGCTGCAGCTGGACGATACGGTGTTCACGCTGAAGCTGACGCCGAACCTGGCGCATGCGCTCAGCGTCTTCGGCGTGGCCCGCGAAGTGGCGGCATTGACCGGTGCGCCGCTGAACGTGCCGAAGATCGCCCCCGTGCCGCTGCGGCATGACCAGACCCTGCCGGTGCGGGTGGAGGCCACCGACCTGTGCGGTCGTTTCTCCGGCCGCGTGGTGCGCCACGTCGACACGAAGGCCCGGACGCCCGCCTGGATGGTGGAGCGGCTGTCGCGCTGCGGTCAGCGCTCGGTCAGCGCGCTGGTCGACATCTCGAACTACGTGATGTTCGAGTACGGCCGGCCGACGCACATCTTCGACCTGGACAAGATCCACCAGCAGCTGGTGGTGCGCTGGGCCAAGCCCGGCGAAAGCCTGACGCTGCTGAACGGCAACACCATCGAGCTCGACCCCAGCGTGGGTGTGATCGCCGATGCGCAGGCCGTGGAATCGCTGGCCGGCATCATGGGCGGCGATGCCACCGCGGTGTCCGACGACACCCGCAATGTCTATGTCGAGGCCGCCTTCTGGTGGCCGCAGGCAGTGGCCGGCCGCTCGCGCCGCTTCAACTTCGCCACCGATGCCGGGCACCGCTTCGAGCGCGGTGTGGACCCGGCACTGACCGCGCTGCACATCGAACGCATCACGCAGTTGATCCTGGACATCTGTGGCGGCGAGCCCGGTCCGCTGGACGACCAGGTGCTGGCCCTGCCGCAGGCCCGGCCAGTGACCCTGCGCGTGGCCCGCGCGGCCAAGGTCATCGGCATGCCATTGACGCAGGCCGACTGCGCCGGCGTCATGCGCCGGCTGGGCTTCGAGTTCAGCGAAGCCGAGGGCCTGATCACCGTCACGCCGCCCAGCTGGCGCTTCGACCTGCAGATCGAGGAAGACCTGATCGAGGAGGTGGCCCGCGTGATCGGCTACCGCCGCCTTCCGGACACGCCGCCAGTGGCGCCGATCCGCGCGCGCATTCCCAGCGAGACGAGGCGCAGCCCGCATGCGCTGCGCCAGCTGATGGCTGCGCTGGACTACCAGGAGACCATCAACTACAGCTTCGTCGAGACGCGCTGGGAGCACGAGCTGGCCGGCAATGCCGACCCGATCCGCGTGCTGAACCCGATCGCCGCGCCGCTGTCGGTGATGCGCTCCAGCCTGATCGGCAGCCTGATCAGCGTGCTGCACTACAACCTGGCGCGCCGCGCCAGCCGGGTGCGGGTGTTCGAGGTGGGCCGTGTATTCCGCCGCGATCCGGCCGCGGCCGAGGGCCCGGTCAGCGTGGCCGGCGTCGCCCAGCCGATGCGCCTGGGTGCACTGGCCTACGGCCCGGCGGCCGAGCCGCAGTGGGGCCAAAAGGAACGGCTGCTGGATTTCTTCGATGCCAAGGGCGACGTGGAAGCCCTGCTGGCGCCCCGCAAGCCGGTGTTCGTGGCCGACGAACACCCATCGCTGCACCCGGGGCGCTGCGCGCGCATCGAGCTCGACGGTCAACCGATCGGCTTCGTCGGTGAACTGCATCCGCGCTGGCGCCAGGCCTACGAGCTGCCGCTGGCGCCGATGCTGATCGAGCTGGAGCTCGACGCCGTGCTAGCGCGCACGCTGCCTGAGCTGCAGCCGGTGCCGCGGCACCAGGCCTCGCTGCGCGACATCGCGCTGGTGGTGGCCGATGGCGTGGCGCACGACCGGCTGGTCGAGACGCTGGCGCAAGACCCCTCCGGCCTGGTGCGCTCGGTGCGGCTGTTCGACGTCTACCGCCCCACGCAGCCGGGCGGCGGCATCGCCGCCGGCGAGCACAGCATGGCGCTGCGCCTGGAATTGCTGGACGACGCCGCCAACCTGACCGACGAGCGCATCGACGCCGCCGTGGCGGCGGCCGTGCAACGGGCCGCGCAGGCCTTCGGCGCCCGGTTGCGCGCCTGACCTCTGCAAAGGAACCTCATGGACCCGGTGATCCTGCCGAGCATCGAGACGCCGACGCTGACCAAGGCCGAGCTGGCCGAACTGCTGTTCGAGCGCCTGGGCCTGAACAAGCGCGAGTCGAAGGACATGGTCGAGGCCTATTTCGACATCATCCACGACACGCTGGTGAAGGGCGGCGACGTCAAGCTGTCGGGCTTCGGCAACTTCAACATCCGCCGCAAGGCGCCGCGCCCGGGCCGCAACCCGCGCACCGGCGAATCGATCCCGATCAAGGCGCGCAACGTGGTCACCTTCCACGCCAGCCACAAGCTGAAGGCCATCGTGCAGGGCGACACACCGTTGGGAGAAGACTTCGAGTAAAGTCTTAAGCGCTCTCTAGATCCTATTGATTTCAATGGAGAAAGCGCTTCCGCCGATCCCCGCGAAACGCTACTTCACCATCGGTGAGGTCAGCGAGCTCTGCGGCGTGAAGCCCTATGTGCTGCGCTACTGGGAGCAGGAGTTCACCCAGCTCAAGCCGATGAAGCGCCGCGGCAACCGGCGCTACTACCAGCACCACGAGGTGCTGCTGGTGCGGCGCATCCGCGACCTGCTTTACGACCAGGGCTTCACCATCAGCGGTGCGCGCAACCGGCTGTCCGAACTGGGGCAGGGCTCGCGCGGTGCCGCCGCGGTAGTTGCCGAGCCCGTGGATGAGGCCATCGAATTGCCGCCGCCGGCACTGGGTCCTCTGCCTGAACTGGCCCCACAGCAGCTGCGGGCCGAACTGCTGTCCATCCGCGAGCTGCTGCAGCCCTGAGAGGCGGCAGGGGCACCGCATATAATCTTGTTTTCTTCGGGGCGTAGCGCAGCCTGGTAGCGCACTTGCATGGGGTGCAAGGGGTCGCGAGTTCGAATCCCGCCGTCCCGACCAACGATCGCCGCGGGCCCGCCTTCACCAAGGCGGGCCCGTTTGGCTTCTGGGGCCCAATACACATGAGTGAACGTCGGATTCGAATGGCCAGCACTAGCCTAACTCCGATTGGTTCGTGAATGCTTTGGGTGTACTTTGTTCGAAGCGACCTCATCCAGAGCTTCACGGACCGCTGTGTAGGCTCGAAGGAAATCCTCTGAATCTGGAGGTCCGAAGTCGTCCAACATCTCAGCAATACGACGAGATCTCGCTGTAAGCGCGCGAGGCTCCTCATTGATGGTCCCGAAAGGCATGCCACGACCTTCCTGCAGCCACGTCGGATCGCATTTCAGCGCCTCAGCGATCGGCAGAAGGTTACGCGGGTTGTGACGCTTGCCGGCTTCGTAGTTTCCGATCGCACCAACGCTGACGCCGGCCAGTTTCGCTAGCCTCGCCTGGCTCAAGATACCCCTTGCTTCTCGGCACCATCGCAGCCGTGTTGCCAAAGAATGACCCCACGGTTCCTCGTTCAGGTTAGCTTCCATCGATCCCCTACTCGCGAAACAATGTATCAACCCAATTTAGTGTGGTCTCGACCCGGGCTTGGCTGGTGTGACTCACACTTAATCGTAGGGTTTTCGTAGCAATGCGCACGTCGTTAATCAATGAAATGCCTTCGGTCGATTGGCGCGTGTGCGTGGCCCCGATGATGGACCTTACAGATCGGCACTGCCGCTACTTCCACCGGCTGATCACCCGCCGTGCCCGGCTCTACACTGAGATGGTCAGCACCGGCGCGCTGGTGCATGGCGACGTGGCCCGCCACCTGGACCACGACGCCGCCGAGCATCCGCTGGCACTGCAGCTGGGCGGCAACGAGCCGGCCGAGCTGGCGCATGGCGCGCGGCTGGCCCAGGCCTGGGGCTACGACGAGGTGAACCTGAACTGCGGCTGCCCCAGCGACCGGGTGCAGCGCGGCGCCTTCGGCGCCTGCCTGATGGCCGAGCCGCAGCGCGTGGCCGACGGCGTGAAGGCGATGAGCGATGCCTGCACGCTGCCGGTGACGGTGAAGCACCGCATCGGCATCGACCGCATCGAGCGCTACGAGTTCGTGCGCGACTTCATCGGCACAGTGGCCGACGCCGGCTGCAGCGTGTTCATCGTGCATGCCCGCAATGCCTGGCTCGACGGCCTGAGCCCCAAGGACAACCGCGAGATCCCGCCGTTGCGCTACGAGATCGTGCACCGGCTGAAGCGCGAGTTCCCGGCGCTGACCATCGTCATCAACGGCGGCCTGGCTGGCGACGAGGCCATTGCCGCGCAACTGCAGCAGGTGGACGGCGTGATGATCGGCCGCGAGGCCTATCACCACCCCTGGTCGATGGCCAGCTGGGACCACCGCTTCCTGGGCAGCGATGCGCCGGCCCCTCAGCGCGAGGATGTCGAAGCGCAGATGCTCGCCTACCTGCAGGCGCTGCAGGCCCGCGGCGTGCCCTGGCCGACCGCGGCGCGCCACATGCTCGGCTTGTGGAACGGCACGCCCGGTGCGCGGCGCTGGCGCCAGGTGTGGTCGAATCACCGCCTGAAGAATGAACCCGTGGCGCGGGTGGCGGCGCTGGCTCGGGCAGCGCGGCTGGACGCCGCGGCAAGCACCGCGCTGGCCGCCTGATCCCCGCCACCCCCAACTTTCGAGGAGCACCATGTCCGAAGCCCAAGCCGGCCTGCTGGAGGCCGTGCCCACCGTGGCCCGCTACCTGACCTTCTCGGTCGCTACATCCCAGGCCGCGCCTGACGCGCTGCGGGCCCTGGCGGCCCAGGCCGACGGGCGCAGCCTGGTCGTCGGCGTGGGCGCGTCGTTGGCCGAGGCGCTGCGCAAGCCGATCGATGGGCTGCGCACTTATGCAGCCGGCGTGGCGCCCGGGCTGGAACTGCCGTCCACGCCGGCCGCGGTGTGGTGCTGGCTGCGCGGTGACGACCGCGGCGACCTGGTGCACCGCAGCCGCCATCTGCAAAGCGCGCTGAGCCCGGCCTTTGCGCTGCAGGACAGCATCGATGCCTTCCGCCACCACCGCGGGCTGGACTTGAGCGGCTACGAAGACGGCACCGAGAACCCCACCGGTGACGAGGCGGACGCGGCCGCCTTGGTCAGCGGCCGTGGTCCGGGCCTGGACGGCTCCAGCTTCGTGGCGGTGCAGCCCTGGGTGCATGATTTCGGCCGGCTGGAGGCCATGAACCCTGCCGAACAGGACCATGCCATCGGCCGCCGCCGCAGCGATAACGAGGAACTGGACGACGCGCCGGCCTCCGCGCACGTCAAGCGCACCGCGCAGGAAAGCTTCGCGCCCGAGGCCTTCGTGCTGCGCCGTTCGATGCCCTGGGCCGACGCCCAGCGCGCCGGGCTGGTGTTCGTGGCCTTCGGCCATTCCTTCGACGCGTTCGAGGCGCAATGGCGCCGCATGACGGGCGGCGAAGACGGCATCACCGACGCGCTGTTCCGCTTCACCCGGCCGATCGGCGGTGCGTACTTCTGGTGCCCGCCGATGCGTGGCGGGCGGCTGGACCTGCGCGCGCTGGGCCTGTAGCCAGGGGCGACGCGATGCTGGTGGACGCGCAACCCAGGCGCAGCCTGTGGCCATCGGAACAGCGCGATGCGCTGTGGGTCATCGACCAGCGGCAGCTGCCGCACCGCCTGGCGATCGAGCGGCTGGATGGCGTGGAAGCGGTGTTCGTAGCCATCCGCGACATGTGGGTGCGCGGCGCGCCGCTGATCGGCGCCACCGCGGCCTACGGGCTGGCGCTGCAGGCACATCGCGATGCCGGTGACGCGGCGCTGCAGGCCGCGGCGCAGCACCTGGGCAGCGCGCGGCCCACCGCCGTCAACCTGCAGTGGGCGCTGCAGCGCATGCTGGGTCGGTTGCTGGCAGTGCCGGTGGCCGAGCGCCGCGCCGCCGCCTGGGCCGAGGCCGATGCCATCGCCGACGAGGACGTGGCCACCAACCAGGCCATCGGCCGCCACGGCCTGCCGCTGCTGCAGGCCATCGCGCAGCGGCGGCCCGGGCCGGTGCAGGTACTGACGCATTGCAATGCCGGCTGGCTGGCCACGGTGGACTGGGGCACCGCGCTGGCGCCGGTGTACCAGGCGCAGGCCGCCGGCCTGCCGCTGCATGTGTGGGTGGACGAGACCCGGCCACGCAACCAGGGCGCCAGCCTCACCGCCTGGGAACTGGGCCAGCAGGGCGTGCCGCACACGCTGATTGCCGACAACGCCGGCGGCCACCTGATGCAGCGCGGGCTGGTGGACATCGTCATCGTCGGCTGCGACCGCGTCAGCGCGCAGGGCGATGTGTGCAACAAGATCGGTACCTACCTGAAGGCGCTGGCGGCCCGCGACAACGGCGTGCCGTTCTATGTGGCGATGCCGTTGTCCACCTTCGATCCAGCGATCGAAGATGGGCTGCGCGACATCCCGATCGAAGAGCGCAGCCCGCGCGAGCTGACGCACATCGGCGGCCGCACCGCCGACGGCCAGTGGGCCGAGGTGCAGATCGCGCCGATAGGCTGTGGCGCCGCCAACCCGGCCTTCGATGTGACGCCGGCCGCGCTGGTCAGCGGCCTGATCACCCAGCGTGGCATCGTCGCGGCCCGCGCCGATGCCTTGCGTGCGCTGACGGAGGCCAAACCATGACCCCACCCGACGAAGCCTTGCCGCGCGAGCAGGCGGTCGCCGCGATCCGCCGCCTGGACGCGCTGGGCCTGAACCGCGGCAGCACCGGCAACCTGAGCCTGCGCTGCGCGCGCGGCGGCCGGCCGGGCCTGCTGATCACGCCCACCGGCATGGGCGCCGACGACCTGCGCGCGCAGGACATGGTCTGGATGGGCGAGGACGGCGCCGTGGAAGGGGAATGGCTGCCGTCTTCCGAATGGCACTTCCATCGTGCCGTGCTGCAGCGCCGCGCCGACGTGCAGGCCGTCGTGCACACGCATTCGGTCCACGCCACCGCGCTGGCCTGCCTGGAGCGGCCGCTGCCAGCCTTCCACTACATGGTGGCGGTGGCCGGCGTGTCGACCGTGCCCTGCACGCCGTACCACACCTTCGGCAGCGAGGCGCTTTCGCTTGCGGTGGCCGACGCACTGCAGGACGGCAATGCCTGCCTGATGGCCCACCACGGCCTGGTAGCGGCCGCGCCGTCGCTGGCCCAGGCGATGAAGATTGCCATCGAGATCGAATCGCTGTGCGAGGTCTACCTGAAGGCACTGGCCGTGGGCGAACCGGCGACACTGAGCGCCGCCCAGATGGCCGAGGTGCTGCACAAGTTCAGCGGCTACGGCCGCTCGCGGCGCGCCTGATCCGGCCAGGTGGCCAGCAGCAGGCCGGCCAGCGACAGGCCCAGCGCCACCAGGTGCAGCGTGCCGAAGGGCTCACCCAGGAACAGCACGCCCACCAGCGCGGCACTGATCGGCAGCATCACGGTGAACACCCCCGCCTGTGGCGCCGGCACGTGGCGCAGGCCCTGCATCCACAGCCACACCGTCACCATGCTGGCGGCCAGCGCATAGAACAGCAGCAGCAGCCAGGTGGCCAGCGGCACCGCCGCAAAGTCGAAGCGCAGCGCCTGCCACAGGCCGAAGGGCGTGACCAGCGCCAGGCCCCACAGGTTGATCAGCGCGCTGATGCGCCGCGGCGAGACGTTGCCGGTGAGCCGCTTGCCGATGACCACGTAGCTGGCCTCGCACAGCACGGCAATCAGCAGCAGCACATAGCCCCACGGCGAGACCGCGGGCGTGCCGGCGGCCGGATCCGCCTTGGCCAGCGCCAGCAGCGCAATGCCCAGGGCCGCGCAGGCGATGGCCGCGCCCACGCGCGGGCGGATGCGTTCGGCCAGGAAGAGCCGCGACAACAGTGCCACCGCGGCCGGGATGGCCGCCATCACCACGCCGGCGGCCAGCGCCGAGGTCAAGGCCACGCCGTAGAGCATGCAGATCGAGAACAGGAAGTTGCCGAGGAAGCTTTCCCAGAACAGCAGCACCCGGTCATGGCGCGACAGCGGCGCATCGCCGTCGCGCCGGCGCACCCAGTGCAGCATTGCCACCGCGGCCATGCCGAAGCGCAACCAGGCCAGCAGGAACACCGGGAACACGGCCACCAGCAGCTTGGACAGGCCCACATACGAGCCCACCAGGGCCATGCTGGCCGCCAGGCTGGCATAAGCCAGCAGCGGCACCGCGGCCGCGGACGCCGGCGCGCTCAATCGCGGCCTTCGTCAGAAGGCTTCGGCATAGTGCTGCAGTTCCCAGTCGCTGACATGGTGCCGCCAGGCTTCCACCTCGGCGCGCTTCAGACGCAGGAACTCGGAGCTCAGGGTGTCGCCCAGGGCGGTGCGCAGCAACTCGTCGGCTTCCAGCGCATCCAGCGCCTCGCCCAGGCTCTGCGGCAACAGCGCGATGCCGCGGGACCGCACTTCGCCCAGCGACAGCTCGAACAGGTCGTCGGTGCATTCGGCTGCCGGCTCGAGCTTGCGGTCGATGCCGTCCAGGCCGGCGGTGATCAGCGCGGCCGTGACAAGGTAAGGGTTGGCGGCTGAATCCGGCACCCGCCATTCGAAGCGCCCATGCAGTGTGCGCAGCGCCGTGGTGCGGTTGTTCGGGCCATGGGCCACGTAGGCTGGCGCCCAGCTGGTGCCCGACAGCGACGGGCACACCCGCAGCCGCCGGTAGCTGTTGATGGTGGGTGCCGCCAGCGCCGTCAGCGCGGCCGAATGCGCCATCACGCCGGCAATGAAGTGCCGGCCCACCAGAGAAAGGCTGCTCTCATGGTCGGCGCTGCCATCGGCACGCCGCGGTACGAAGACGTTCTGCGCGTTGTCCGGCCGCTTGGCGTTCCAGCCGGACCACAGCGACACATGGAAATGCATGCCGCTGCCGGGCTGGTCGGCAAAGGGCTTGGGCATCATCGAGAACACCATGCCGCGCGCTTCGGCCAGCGCCTGCGCGCCCAGCTTGAACAGCATCAGATGGTCGGCGCTGGCCAGCGCCTCGTCGAAGCCGAAGTTCAACTCGTACTGGCCGTGCGCGTCTTCATGGTCGATCTGCAGGATGTCCAGCCCGCACTGCGCCAGGGCAGAGGCCAGCCCTTGCAGGAAGCTGCCCTGGCGGGCCAGCGACTTCAGGTCGTAGGAGGGCTTGTGCAGGCGGTCTTCATCGTCGGCCGGCTGCCAGCTCGCACCGTTTCGGCGCAGCAGGAAGAACTCGGGTTCGATGCCGGTGCGCAAGTGCCAGCCGCGTTCGGCCAGGTGCGCCACCGCGCGCTTCAGCACCTGGCGCGGGCAGGCGTCGAAAGGCTGGCCGTTGACGAAACCGTCGCAGACCACGCGGGCCACGCCCGGCATCCACGGCAGCGGCGTCACGGTGCTGGCATTGCCGCGCGCGTAGTACTCGGAACGCGGACCGGTCCGCGGCAGGCCGGTGCCGACGATGGAGGGCCCGGCGAAGCCGACACCGTCGGTCAGCAGGTCGTCCAGATGGGCCAGGGGCACCAGCTTGCCCTTGGCCACGCCGTGCAGGTCGGTGAACTGCGCCAGCAGCGTATGCACGCCGCCGGCGCGCAGGCGTTCGATCAGGTCCTTCATGGGGGCTCCCGGCGGGCGCCAAAGGCGCCCAGGGCCGCGATGCTACGCCGCGCTGCGGCGCGGCCCGGTCATCAGAAGGACACCACCACCGAGGTGCCCAGCACGGTGTTGCTCTTGCGATAGCTGCCGTCGTCGACGTACAGGAACACCGGCTGGCTGGCCCAGTCATAACGGGCCTCCACCTTGAACATCGTGTATTCGTTGAACACGTAGTTCAGGCCCACCGACAAGGCGTAGCGGTTGGCGCCGGTTTCGCAGCCGGCCGCCACCGAGGTCGCGCCTTGCACGCAGCCCAGGCTGCCATCGGGCCCGATGCCGTTGTTGGAATCGATGCCGTAGCCGAGCAGGCCACCGCCGTTGCGCGAGTTGTTCAGGTAGTCGAAGCGGCCGACACCTTCGAGCCGCGGCGTGAACTTGTAGGCCGCCAGCGTCGACAGGCCATACCAGGAGGCCGTCTGCAATGCGCCGTTGATGTCCGCCGTGATGGCCGCCTCCTTCTGGTAGCCATAGCTCAGCTGGCCCTGCACGGTCCAGTCGCCGCGGATGAAGTAGCCGTCAACCTCGAACAGGCCCAGGTTGGTGTTGCCGCTGGTGCTGGCGGCGGGGTTGACGAAGTTGGGTGCCTGGCCGTACACGGCGGCCATGCCGAAGCCTTGGTATTCGCCGCGCGCGTAGTCGACCCGCGCCGTCAGCACCGAGCCCTTAGCGGCCGAATAGTTGGCGTTCTGGTTCATCTGCGCCAGCATGGCCTTGGTGACCCACTTGCCGCTGGTGTAGTCGATGCCGGCGCCGATGTAGCCGGTGGGCAGCGTGAAGTCGAACAGCAGGTTGTGCGTGATCAGCTTGTTCAGCGTCGGCTGCAGGTACTCGTAGCCCGACCAGTCAGGAATCTGGCCGGCGATGAAGCGCGTCTGCAGATCGGTGAGCGGCACCGACACGCTGGCTTCCTGCACGATCGAATAGCCGTCGATCACGGAACCCACGCCGCGCTGCGGGGCCAGCGTCAGGCGCCAGCGTGTGCCGTCCTGCATCTCCTTCTGGAAATCGAGGATGGCCATGCCGATGTAGCTGTTCCAGTAGTTGTAGCCATAGTCGGCCACCGAATCCAGGAACTGGAAGCCGGCCAGGTCTTGCGCCCGGTTGTAGATGTAGGCCGCCTGCATCTGGCCGCTGATCTTCAGGCCGCCGAAGCCGCCTTCGTCGCGCGCGTCTTCCATCGCCTCGGTCTTGACCTTGAGCCGGTTCAGCTCGGTGGCCTGCTCCGGGGTCATGCCCCACTGCGGCGTAGCCTGCTTGGCCTGGGTTTCCTTCAGCTGCGATTCCAGCTGGTTGACCCGGTCGGTCAGTTTCTTCACCGCCTCCAGCAGTTCGGCATTGCTTTGGGCCGCGGCAGGGAAGGACGCCACGGCAGCCAGGGCCAACAGGGTGAGCTTGGGTCGGTTGAGCATGATGGTCGGGCTCCGGGTCGTCAGGGAATTGTGAGGGGTGTGGAGGCCTCAGCCGCGCGAGGCCTCGGCCAGGTCGAGCAGTCTTTTGCGTTCGGCACGGGCGATCAGGTAGCTGGCGGCCAGCACGCCCACCGCCACGGCCAGCACGATCAGCGTGGCCACGGCGTTGACACTGGGGTTGAGCCCCAGCCGCGCGCGCGAGAAGATCACCAGCGGCATCGTCGTGGCGCCCGGCCCGGAGAGGAAGGCCGAGAGCACCACGTCGTCCAGCGAGATGGTGAAGGTCAGCAGCCAGGCCGACATCAGCGACTGCGAGATCATCGGCAGCGTGACCAGCCAGAACACCTGCTGCGGCCGGGCGCCCAGGTCCATCGCGGCTTCCTCGAGCTGCGGGTTCAGCTCCAGCAGCCGCGCCTGGATGATCACCGCCGCATAGGCCATGCCCAGCAGCAGGTGGCCCAGCCAGATGGTCATCAACCCGCGCTCGGGGAAGCCGATGGCACGCTGCACCGACACCAGCATCAGCAGCAGCGACAGGCCGACCACCACTTCGGGCATGACGAGCGGCGCGTTGACCATGCCGCTGAACAGCGTGCGGCCCTTGAAGCGCTTGTAGCGCACCAGCGCGAAGGCGGCGAGCGTGCCCAGCACCACCGAGCCGCAGGCCGTCATGAAGGCGATCTTCAGGCTGAGCCACAGGCCGGACTGGATCTCGCGGTCGTCGGCCAACGCGGCGTACCACTTCAGCGTGAAGCCGCGCCAGACATTGGGCAGCGGCGAATCGTTGAATGAAAAGATCACCAGGGCGACGATCGGCAGGTACAGGAACACGAAGCCCGCACCGAGCCAGCCGCGGGCGAACCAGCGGTTGAAGGCCGGGCTGGTGCCCTTGCTCACTTGCGGGCCTCCTGTGCCTCGGCCTG
Organism: Burkholderiales bacterium; assembly: GCA_017302505.1. GTDB lineage: Bacteria > Pseudomonadota > Gammaproteobacteria > Burkholderiales > Burkholderiaceae_C > Rubrivivax. The sequence goes on along the minus strand of JAFLDH010000005.1, from coordinate 39,027 downwards.
GTACTTGTTGAAGATGGCCAGCGGCACGATGATCAGCAGCACCATCACCACCGCCACGCTGGAGGCCATCGGCCAGTCGTTGTTGCTGAAGAACTCGTCCCACATCACCCGGCCGATCATCAGCGTCTGCGGGCCGCCCAGCAGTTCAGGGATGACGAACTCGCCGATGCAGGGGATGAACACCAGCATCGAGCCGGCAATGATGCCGGCCTTGGACAGCGGCACGGTGACCTTCCAGAACGCCACCCAGGCGGTGGCGCCCAGGTCGGCGGCGGCTTCCAGCAGCCGCAGGTCCATCTTGGCCAGCGTGCCGTACAGCGGCAGGATCATGAACGGCAGGTAGGTGTATGTCATGCCCAGCACCAGCGAGAAGGGGGTGTGCATCAGCTTGCCCGGCGCAGGGATCAGCCCGGCCGCGGCCAGCAGGTGGTCGATGCCCAGGGCACCGATCAGGTCGGCCACCCAGCCGTTTTCGCTGAGCAGGCCCTTCCAGGCATAGACACGCAGCAGGAACGAGGTCCAGAAGGGCAGCATCACCAGCATCAGCAGTGTCGGCTGCAGCGTGCTGCGGGCCCGCGCCATGAAGTAGGCGAAGGGGTAGCCGATCAGCAGGCACAGCACCGTCGTGGCGGCGGCGTACTTCAGGCTGGCCAGGTAGGTCTTCAGGTACAGCGCGTCTTCGGTGATGAAGACGTAGTTCGACAGCTTCAGCGTCAGCTGCAGCAGGCCATCGCGGTAGGTCAGCAGGTCCTTGAACTGCACCGCCTCCATCTCGGAGACGCTGATGCGCAGCACGATGACGAAGGGCAGCAGGAAGAAGGCCAGCAGCCACAGGTAGGGCACACCGATGACCAGGGCCCGACCGGAGACCAGGCGCTTCAGGCGGGCGGGCAAGGACGGTGCTGCAGCCATGACCCGGCTTCAGGACGTAAGCACGACGTGGGCCGAGCGCGACCAGTGCGCCCAGACCTCGTCGCCCCAGGTGTATTCGTCGTCGCGGTGGCGCATCACGTTGGCGGAGCTGACCTTCAGCCGCAGCCCGCTCGACAGCTCGACGTGGTAGACGGTGAAGCTGCCGAAGTAGGACAGCTCCTTGATGCGCCCATGGGCGGTGTTGTATTCGTCGGCCGGACGGTTGCGCGACAGGTGAATCTTCTCGGGCCGCAGCGCCACGGTCACCGGCATGTGGGTGCTGCCGGTGATGCCATGGCCCACGTAGTGCTTGCAGTCGGCGCAGCCGATGATGCAGTGGTCGGTCTCGTCGACATCCAGCGTGCCATCCATCAGGTTCACGTTGCCGATGAAATCGGCGACGAAACGCGTTGCCGGCGTCTCGTAGACCTCGTGCGGTGCGCCCACCTGCAGGAAGCGGCCTTCGCTCATGATGGCCAGCCGCGAAGCCATCGTCATGGCCTCTTCCTGGTCGTGCGTGACCATCACGCAGGTCACGCCCACCTGTTCGATGATGTTGACCAGCTCGATCTGCGTCTGCTCGCGCAGCTTCTTGTCCAGCGCGCCCAGCGGCTCGTCCAGCAGCAGCAGCTGCGGCTGCTTGGCAAGGCTGCGTGCCAGCGCCACCCGCTGCTGCTGGCCGCCCGACAGCTGGTGCGGCTTGCGCTTGGCGAACTTGCCCAGCTGCACCAGCTTGAGCATGGCCTCGACCCTGTCGGCCACCTGGTCCTTGGGCAAGCCGTCGCGCTTCAGGCCGAAGGCGATGTTCTCCCACACCGTCAGGTGCGGAAAGAGCGCGTAGCTCTGGAACATCATGTTCATCGGCCGCTGATAGGGCGGCAGGCCGGCCAGGTCCTGCCCGGCCAGCACGATGCGCCCCGAGGTGGGCGTCTCGAAACCGGCCAGCATGCGCAGCAGCGTGCTCTTGCCGCAGCCCGACGAGCCGAGCAGCGCAAAGATCTCACCCTTGGCAATCTCCAGGCTGACGTTGTTGACGGCCTTGTAGCCGCCGAAATCCTTGGTCAGCTGATCGATGTGCAGGTAGGCTGCATCGACTTGGTCGCCTTCCGCGTAGCGTTCCGTGGCCATGGTCGGCGGCATGCCCGGCGCGCTCAAAGGCCGGTCTTGAATGTGGTGAAGGTCCGCGTCATCAGCCGGCGCAGGTCATTGTTGAGCGCCTCGGGCGGCACCATGTTCTTCATGTCGGCCGGCGGCAGGAAGACGGTGGGGTTGCTGGCCACCTCGGGCTTGATGAACTTCTTGGACTCGAGGTTGGGGTTGGCGTAGAACACCTTGTTGGTCAGCGAGGCATGCACCTCGGGGCGCAGGATGTAGTTGATGAACTTGTGCGCGTTGCCCGGGTGGGCCGCGTCGGCCGGGATGACCATCACGTCGAAGAACAGCAGTCCGCCGTTCTTCGGGATCAGCGCCTGGATGTTCTGGCCGGTCTTGCCGTCGATCGCGCGCTGGCGGGCAATGTTGATGTCACCCGACCAGCCGAGCGCCACGCAGATCGAGCCGTTGGCCATGTCGTTGATGTAGCCGGACGAGCTGAAGACCGTGATGTACGGACGCACCGCCTTCAGCACAGCGGCCGCCGCTGCATAGTCGGCCGGGTTCTTGCTGAAGGGCGGCTTGCCCAGGTAGTGCAGGGCGGCGGGCACCACCTCGGTGGCCGAGTCCAGGAAGGACACGCCGCAGCTCTTCAGCTTGCTGACGTATTCGGGCTTGAACACCAGGTCCCAGACGTTCTCGGGCATCGGCAGGCTGCCCAGGGCGGCCTTGACCTTGTCGACGTTGATGCCCACCGTGGTGTAGCCCCACAGCCAGTTGACCATGTAATCGTTGCCCGGGTCCAGCCGCGCCAGCTGCGCCTGCAGCGCCGGATCGAGGTTCTTGTAGTTCGGCAGCTGTGCCTTGTCGATCTTGCGCAGCAGGCCGCCATCCATCTGCAGCCGCGCCCAGTTGGAAGAGGGCACCACGATGTCGTAGCCGGTGCGGCCCGCCACCAGCTTGGCGTGCACGATCTCGTTGTTGTCGAAGTTGTCGTAGCGGACCTTGATGCCGGTCTCTTTCTCGAAATTCTTGATCGTGTCTTCGGCGATGTAGTCGGACCAGTTGTAGATGTTGAGCACCTTTTCCTCTTCCTGTGCCGAGGCCAGCGAACAGGCAAATGCCAGGCCCGCAGCCAGCAGCGCGGCGACGGGACGGAAGGAGGTGATGCTCATGAATCGGCTCCAGACGAAGGTGAGGCGGTGATTGGAAAGAGTGTAGGCAAAGTCCGGGCCAGCCCGCGGCGGTGTCGCGTGCCGGCCACTCAGGGCTTACGCCAGCCAGCCGGCGCGCTGCGCGTCGGCCAGGGCCAGATCGAGGCAGCGCCGGATCAGCGCCACCATCTCGTCGACCTGGGCCCGGGTGATGACCAGCGGCGGGGCGATGATCATCCGGTCGCCCACGGCCCGCATGATCAGCCCGTTGGCAAAGCAGTGGCCGCGGCAGACCATCCCGAATTCGAGTTCGGCGGGGAAGGGCGTGCCACTGGCCTTGTCCTTGACCAGCTGTAGTGCGCCCATCAGCCCGCAGGTCTGGGCCTCGCCCACCAGCGGGTGCTCGGCCAGGCCGCGGAACTGCTCGGCCAGGTACGGCCCGACGTCGTCGCGCACATGCTCCACCAGCTTCAGCTGCTGGATCAGGCGGATGTTGGCCAGCGCCACAGCGCAGGCCACGGGATGCCCGGAATAGGTGTAGCCGTGGGCGAACTCGCCGCCTTGCTCGATCAGCACCTTGGCCACGCGCTCGCCGACCATCACCCCGCCGAGGGGCACGTAGCCGCTGGTCACGCCCTTGGCGAAGGTCATCAGGTCGGGCCGGCTGCCCACGGTCTCGCAGCCGAACCACTGGCCGGTGCGGCCGAAGCCGCAGATCACCTCGTCGCTGACCAGCAGGATGCCGTACTTGTCGCAGATGCGCTGGATCTCGGGCCAGTAGCTGTCGGGCGGCACGATCACGCCGCCGGCGCCCTGCACCGGCTCGCCGATGAAGGCGGCCACCTTGTCGGCGCCGATTTCCAGGATCTTCTGCTCCAGCCAGCCGGCGGCCATCAGGCCGAAGCCCTCGCGGTCCAGACCGAGCTTGCGGCCATGCTCCCACCAGTGCGGCTGCTCGATGTGGGTGATGCCCGGGATCGGCAGCCCGCCCTGGGCGTGCATGCCGCTCATGCCGCCCAGCGAGGCGCCGGCCATCGTGCTGCCGTGGTACGCGTTGATGCGGCTGATCACCACCTGGCGCTGCGGCTGGCCGAGCACGTCCCAGTAGCGACGCACCATGCGCACCACCGTGTCGTTGCCTTCCGAGCCCGAGCCGGAGAAGAACACGTGCTGGAACTGCGGCGGCGTCACCGACGCCAGCAGCTCGGCCAGCTCGATGGCCGGCGGCGTGGCCGTCTGGAAGAAGGCGTTGTAGAACGGCAGCTCGGCCATCTGCCGGCTGGCGGCGTCGACCAGCGCGCGCTGGCCGTAGCCGACGTTGACGCACCACAGGCCGGACATCGCGTCCAGTATCTTGTGGCCCTCGCTGTCCCACAGGTAGATGTTGTCGGCGCGGGTGATGATGCGCGAGCCCTTCTTCGCCAGCGACTGGAAGTCGGTGAAGGGGTGCAGGAAATGCGCCGCGTCGGCGGCCTGCCATTGCTGCGTGCTGCGCAGCGGCTTCTCGGTCACGGTGTTCATCGGGTGTCTCCTTGCGGGCTCAGACGTGCAGCAGCAGGTGCTCGCGCTCCCACGGAGAGATGACCTTCATGAATTCCGCGTACTCGATCTCCTTGACTTCGGTGTACACGGTGACGAAGGCCTGGCCCAGCACCTCGGCCAGGTCGGATTCGTCGCGCAGCAGCTGCAGCGCCTCGCCCAGGCTGCGCGGCAGCGCGTGCTCGCCCAGGTAGGCATCGCCGCGGCATTCGGCGCTGGGCTGGATGCGCTTCTTGATGCCCAGGTAGCCGCAGGCCAGCGTGGCGGCCAGCGCCACGTAGGGGTTGGCATCGGCACCGATCACGCGGTTCTCGATGCGCCGCGCCTGCGGGCCGGCCACCGGCGAGCGGATGCCCACCGTGCGGTTGTCGGTGCCCCACTGGATGTTGATCGGCGCGGCATTGCTGCGCACCAGCCGGCGGTAACTGTTGACGTAGGGCGCAAACAGCGCCATCGCCGCCGGGATGTACTTCTGCAGCCCGCCGATGTACCAGTAGAACTCCTGGCTCGGCGTGCCATCGGGGTTGCTGAACAGGTTCTTGCCGGTGGCCTTGTTCACCACGCTCTGGTGCACGTGCATCGCGCTGCCCGGCTCGCCGGCGATCGGCTTGGCCATGAAGGTGGCGTACATGTCGTGGCGCAGCGCCACCTCGCGCACCGTGCGCTTGAACAGGAAGGTCTCGTCGGCCAGGCTCAGTGGGTGGGCGTGGAAGAAGTTGATCTCCATCTGCCCGGCGCCGACTTCGTGGATCAGCGTGTCCACGTTCAGCTCCATCTTCTCGCAGTAGTCGTAGACGTCCTCGAACAGCGGGTCGAACTCGTTCACCGCATCGATCGAGTAGGCCTGGCGCGAAGTCTCGGCGCGGCCGCTGCGGCCCACCGGGGGCTTCAGCGGCATGTCGGGGTCGGTGTTGCGGGCCACCAGGTAGAACTCCAGTTCCGGTGCGACCACGGGGTTCCAGCCTTCGGCCTCGAACAGGCCGCAGACCCGGCGCAGCACCGAGCGCGGCGCAAAGGGCACCAGCGCCCCGTGCTTGTCGTAGCAGTCGTGGATCACCTGCGCGGTCGGGTCGGTGGCCCAGGGCACGATGCGCACGGTGGTGGGGTCGGCCTGCAGGTGCATGTCCTGGTCGGTCGGGCTGATGACGTCGTAGTACGGCCCTTCCTCGGGGAACTCACCGGTCACGCCCATCGCCACCACGGCTTCGGGCAGGCGCATGCCGCGGTCTTCGGTGAACTTCTCGCGCGGCAGGATCTTGCCGCGGGCCACGCCGGTGAGGTCGGGCACCAGGCACTCGATCTCGGTGACGCGGTGGGTGTTGAGCCACTGTTCGAGCTCGCTGAATGTGAAGTTGTCTCTCTGCACCATGGGAAACCTTGTGTGTTGTTCGTTGCGGTGGCCTGGTCAGGGCCGCCACCGCGGAGGCCGCAGCATGCTGTCCGGCGGGCGCTAACCCGTCGGCTCGGTGCGACCTTGCCGGTACCGCACACAGGCCCGCCCGAAGGCCTGGGCCAGTTGCACCGACACCGGGTTGTCCGCCGCCTGCCATTCAGGATGCCATTGCACGCAAAGGTTGAAGCCCGGGGCACGGGGAATCGAGAAGGCCTCGACCAGGCCGTCGGGTGCCCGGGCTTCGACCAGCAAGTCCTGCGCCAGACGCTTGACACCCTGGCCGTGCACGGAGTTCACCTGAAATCTCGGCACGTCGACGATGCCGGCCAGCACGCCCCCGGGCACCACGTCGACCTCGTGCGCAGGGCCGTACTGCACCTCGGCGCTGGCCTCGGCCGGCGCGCGGTGGTCGGCGTGGCCGGGTTGTTCCTGCACCGCCTGGTGCAGCGAGCCGCCCAGGGCCACGTTGGTCTCCTGTGTGCCGCGGCAGATCGCGAACATCGGCAGCCCGCGCGCCAGCACCTGCGGGATGAAGGGCAGCACCCAGTCGTCGCGCGCCGGGTCCAGCGGCAGCGACGGGTCATGGATGCCCTCGTCGAAATGCCGTGGGTGCACGTTCGATGGCGAGCCGGTCAGCAGCACGCCATCGGCCAGCGCCAGCAGCGCGTCGAAGTCGCCGGCCGAGGCATCGGGCACCACCAGCGGCAGGCAGCCGGCCAGGCGCACGAAGTCGACGTACTTCTTGCCGGCGATATGGAAAGGGTGGTGCCCCAGCTGCCGGTTGCAGGCCGGCACCAGCACCACGGGTTTGGAATCGGCGGGCTTCATGCGACCAGGTCCCTCATGCGATACCACGCCATGCCCAGCACCAGGGCGGGCGTGCGCAGCAGGCGGCCACCCGGGAAGGGCCGGTGCTTCAGGCGGGCAAAGGTGTCGAAGCGGCCGGCGTCACCGCAGATGGCTTCTGCCACCAGCCGCCCTGCCAGGCCGGTGAGTGCCAGGCCGTGGCCCGAGAAGCCTTGCAGGTAGTACACGTTCGGCGTATGGCCCGGGGGCGTCGGCAGTCGGCCGAAGTCGGGCGCGCGGTTCATCGAGATGTCGACGAAGCCGCCCCAGGCATATTCCACCTTGGCGCCGGACAGCTGCGGAAAGCTCAGCACCATGCGCTGGCGGATGCTTTCGGCCAGGTTCATCGGCGTCACCGTGCTGTAGCTGACGCGGCCGCCGTAGAGCATGCGCTGGTCGTTGGTGGTGCGGAAGTAGTCGAGCACGAAATTGGTGTCGCACACCGCCGAGCGCGACGGGATCAGGCTGTCGGCCAGCGCATCGTCCAGCCGCTCGGTGCAGGCGATGTAGGTGCCGACCGGCATGATGCGCGGCTCGAGCTGCGGCGCCAGGCCCTTCAGGTAGACATTGCCGGCCAGCAGCACGTGGCTGGCTCGCAATTCGCCCTGCGCGGTGCGCAGCACAGCGGGGTTGCCCTGCTGCAGCGCCAGCACCGGCGACTGCTCGTGCAGCCGCACACCGGCCGCCGCCGCGGCCCGGGCCAGGCCCTGTGTGAACTTCAACGGGTGCAGGTGGCCGGAGCGCGGATCGTGAATGCCGCTGTGGAAACGCTCGCTGGCGATCCACCGGCCCATCTCGGCCGGTGGAATGTGCTGCATCGCGTAGCCATAGACCGTGGCCATGCGCTCGGCCCAGTCCTGCAGTTCGCGGCCCTTGCGCGCGTTGGTGGCCAGGCCGAGGTAGCCGTCGCGCCAATCGCAGTCGATGGCGTGACGGGCGATGCGCTGGCGCAGCAGGTCCAGTGCCTCGATCGACATGTTCCACACCCGCCGGGCCTCGTCCAGGCCCAGCTGGGCTTCGATGGTGGACTGGTCGCAGGCCAGGCCGTGGATGGCCTGCCCGCCGTTGCGGCCGCTGGCGCCCCAGCCGATCTCGCGCGCCTCCAGCAGCACCACCGACAGGCCCCGCTCGGCCAGGTCCAGCGCGGCCGACAGGCCAGCCAGGCCGCCGCCGACGACGGCGACGTCGCAATCTGCGCCGCCTTGCAACGCCGGAAACGCTTGCTGCCGCGGCGCCGTGGCCGCGTAGTACGAGTTGCGCGTCAGTTCGCGGTCGACGCTGAGCAGGTCCATGGGTGTGCTATGCGCTAGGCAAGCCCTCTGAGGCAGGCTGTGGGAACGAAGTTTCAGGCAGCGCGCTGGATGGCGCCGCGCAACGTGTCGATGATCTGGTCGATCTGCTGGCGCTCGATGATCAGCGGCGGCGAGATCGCCACCGTGTCGCCGGTGGTGCGCAGCAGCACGCCCTTCTCGTAGCAGTCGAGGAAGACGTTGAAGGCGCGCTTGCCGGGCTCGCCGGCGATCGGCGTCAGCTCCACCGCGCCCACCAGACCGAAGTTGCGGATGTCGATGACGTTGGGCTGCCCCTTCAGCGAATGCACCTGCTCGCCAAAGTAGCTCTGCAACTGGCCGCCGCGGGTGAGCAGGCCTTCGTCGGCATAGGTTTCCAGCGTCGCCAGGCCGGCGGCACAGGCCAGCGGATGCGACGAATAGGTGTAGCCGTGCGGGAACTCGATCAGGTGCTCGGGGCCGTTCATGAACACGTCGTGGATGGCCTGCTTGGCCAGCACCGCGCCCATCGGCACGCAGCCGTTGGTGATGCCCTTGGCCAGCGTCATCAGGTCGGGCGTGACACCGAAGGTGGTGGCCGCGAAGGGCGTGCCGGTGCGGCCGAAACCACAGATGACCTCGTCGAAGATCAGCAGGATGCCGTGCTTGTCGCAGATCTCGCGCAGCCGCTGCAGGTAGCCCTTGGGAGGGATCAGCACGCCGGTGGAGCCGGCGATCGGCTCGACGATCACCGCAGCGATGGTCGACGCGTCGTGCAGCGCCACCAGGCGCTCCAGATCGTCGGCCAGTTCGGCGCCGTGCTCGGGCTGGCCGACAGTGAAGGCATTGCGCGCCAGGTCATGGGTGTGGCGGATGTGGTCGACACCGGTCAACAGGCTGCCGAACATCTTGCGGTTGCCGACCATGCCGCCGACCGAGATGCCGCCGAAGTTGACGCCGTGGTAGCCGCGCTCGCGGCCGATCAGCCGGGTGCGCGTGCCTTCGCCGCGGGCGCGGTGGTAGGCAATGGCCATCTTCAGAGCGGTCTCCACCGACTCGGAACCCGAGTTGGTGAAGAACACCTTGTTCATGCCGGGCGGCGCAATCTTCGCCACCTTGTCGGCCAGTTCGAAAGCCTTGGGGTGGGCCATGTTGAAGGGCGGCGCAAAGTCCAGTTCCGCCGCCTGCTCCTGGATCGCCTTGACGATCTTCGGCCGCGCATGGCCGGCGTTCACGCACCACAACCCGGCCACGCCATCGAGAATCTGGCGACCCTGATCGTCCCAGTAGTACATGCCGGAGGACTTGGCCAGCAGGCGTGGCGCCTTCTTGAACTGGCGGCTGGCGGTGAAGGGCATCCAGAACGCATCGAGCTCGGGTTTCATAGCACTTTCCTCGGGTGGGTGGAGCAGGGTGCGCGCGCCCCGCTGGCGAACGCCCTGCAAGTCTACCGAGAGCGGGCCGCAATGTGCAGGCGCCATCGTGCGTGAAGGGCACCCTCGATGCAATATCATGCGCCCTGAAACCGCTGAAGCCGCAGGAAATGCGAAATTCATCTGCACCAACGCAACTCGATTCGATCGACCGGGCCATTCTGGAGGCCCTGCAGCGCGACGGCCGCCTGTCCAACGTGGAGCTGGCGCAGATGGTCCACCTGTCGCCCTCGGCCTGCCTGCGCCGAGTGAAGCAGCTGGAGGAATCCGGCGTCATCGCCCAGTACGTGGCGCTGCTGAACCCCAAGGCGGTGGGCCGGCACGGCACCAGCTTCACGATCATTAACCTGGAGAGCATGAACAACCACCAGCTCGAGGCCTTCGAGCAGGCGGTGCGCGATGCGCCGGAGATCCTGGACTGCTTTTACGTAGCCGGCTCCAACGACTACCTGCTGCGCTTTGCCTACCGCGATGCCGAGGACCTGGAGCGCTTCCACACCGAGGTGCTGATGCGCCTGCCCGGCGTGGCGCGCTCGAACTCGATGCTGGTGCTGCGCACGGTGAAGAAGACCACCGCGCTGGCGTTGTAGCGTTTCAGGGCGCGCGCCAGGCGCCGCGCGCGATGCAGCCGCACAGATAGGTCCAGACGAAGCGGGCCGCGGCATAGCTGCTCAGCTCGGCATGGTCGTAGGGCGGTGCCACCTCCACGCAGTCCATGCCGACGAAGGGCAGGCCGGCCAGTTCCTCCAGCACGGTGAAGACCTGGTTGGTGGTCAGCCCGCCCGGCTCGGGGGTGCCGGTACCAGGCGCGAAGGCCGGGTCCAGCGCGTCGATGTCCAGCGTCAGATACACCGGCGGGTGGCCATGCGCGGCCAGGCGATCGCGAATCGCGCCCAGCACCGGCGCCAGCTGGTCGGCGCTTTCCAGCCCGCGCAGGCTGCGTGCATCGAAGATCAGGCCGCCCTGTTCGCGCACGTACTCGCGCGCCTCGCGCACGCCGGCCGAGCGGATGCCCAACTGCAGCGTGCATTCCTTGATCACCAGGCCTTCCTGGATGGCCTCGTACACCCAGGTGCCGTGGCCGCTGGGCTCGCCGAAGTGGTCTTCCCAGGTGTCGCAGTGCGCATCGAAATGGATCACCGCCAGCGGCTGGCCCAGCCAGCGCCGGTAGCAGCGCAGCAGCGGCAGCGTGATCGAATGGTCGCCGCCCAGCCAGGCCATGTGGTGACGGCGGATCAGCGCGTCGACCATCGGCGTCATCGCCTCGCGCATGCCGGACAGGCTGGTGTTGGGCAGCGGCAGGTCGCCGACATCGTCCAGCTGGCCATCGGGCGTGACGTCGAACAGCGGATGCACGCCGTCGCACAGCATGTGGCTGGCCGTGCGGATGGCCCGCGGGCCGAAGCGCGCCCCCGGCCGGTTGGTGGTGGAGCCATCCCAGGAGATGCCGGCCACCGCATAAGGCTGCGGCGCCGCGGTGGCAGCCACCTTCAGGAAACGGGTGTCGGACTGGTAGGCAAATTGCGTCATCGGTGCAGTCGGGAATGCGGATGACCGATCATAGGCAGCCTGTCGCCCCCGCCGCCGAAGACCCATCGATGAAGCCCGTGCTCGTGCTGCAACATCTCAGCGGGGATGGCCCCGCCTACCTGGCCACCTGGCTGCAGCGCCAGGGCCTGGCCTTCGACCTGCGCAACACCGAGGCCGGGCAGGACTTCCCGCTGCACATGGACGGCCATGCGGCGCTGGCCATCCTGGGCGGAGAGATGAGCGCCAACGACGACCTGCCGTCGCTGCGCCGTGCCGAGTTGCTGATCCTGGAGGCGATGGCGCGCGGCCGGCCGGTCATCGGCCACTGCCTGGGCGGGCAGCTGATGGCGCGGGCGCTGGGCGCCAAGGTCGGCCCGTCGATCGCGCTCGAGGTCGGCTGGCACCGCATGGACCTGGCGCCGCTGCCGGCCGCGCACGACTGGTTCGGCGAGGCCTCGCAACTGCAGGTATTCCACTGGCACGAGGAGGCCTTCGCGCTGCCGCCCGGTGCAGTGGCGCTGGGCAGCAGCCCGGCCTGCACGCACCAGGCCTTCGCGATCGGCCCGCACCTGGGCATGCAGTTCCATATCGAGGTGGACGAGGAGAAGCTGCGCCGCTGGGCCACGCTGGACACGCCGGCCTATCACTCGCTGCAGCAGCGCCACCCCACGGTGCACGGCGGCGCACGCATGGTGGCGGAGATGGCGCGATGGCTACCGCTGCAACAGGCCGCCGCCGACCGCGTGTATGCGCGGTGGATGGCCGCGGCGCCGCGGGGCTGAGCGCCTTTTTCGCATCGCACAAAAGGTGTTCCGCATTACGGAATCGACGCGCGCTGCAGTGCAGCATGACGTTTCATCCGGCTGTTTACTCTTCTGTATTGCGAAACGACAGCTCTAAGTTCTTGAATTCGTTGAACAAGATTCTTGGTCTTATATAAGACACAAGTCTTCCCTACGGGTAGCGCCTCCGTTAGCCTTGAGGCTGTTTTCGACCCCTGAACCTCAGCCTGCAAGGAGCCTCCATGAGCCAGCTGTCCCGTGAACAACAAGCCGCCGCCCTCGAGAAGGAATGGGCGACCAACCCGCGCTGGAAGGGCATCAAGCGCAACTACACCGCCGCCGACGTGGTGCGCCTGCGCGGCAGCCTGCAGATCGAGCACACGCTGGCCAAGCGCGGCGCCGAAAAGCTGTGGACGCTGTGCAATACCGAGCCCTTCGTCAACACGCTGGGCGCGCTGACCGGCAACCAGGCCATGCAGCAGGTCAAGGCCGGCCTGAAGGCCATCTACCTGTCGGGCTGGCAGGTGGCGGGTGACGCCAACAGCAACGGCGAGATGTATCCCGACCAGTCGCTGTACGCGGTGGACTCGGTGCCCAAGGTCGTCAAGCGCATCAACAACACCTTCCAGCGCGCCGACCAGATCCAGTGGAGCGAGGGCAAGAACGACATCGACTTCTTCGCGCCGATCGTGGCCGATGCCGAAGCCGGCTTCGGCGGCGTGCTGAACGCCTTCGAGCTGATGAAGGCGATGATCGAGGCGGGCGCCGCCGGCGTGCACTTCGAGGACCAGCTGGCCTCGGTGAAGAAGTGCGGCCACATGGGCGGCAAGGTGCTGGTGCCGACGCGCGAGGCGGTGGCCAAGCTGACCGCGGCCCGCCTGGCGGCCGACGTGATGGGCGTGCCGACGATCTTGCTGGCCCGCACCGACGCCGAAGCGGCTGATCTGGTGACCAGCGACGTCGACGAGAACGACAAGCCCTTCCTGACCGGCGAGCGCACGGTCGAAGGCTTCTACCGCACCAAGAAGGGCTTCGAGCAGGCCGTCAGCCGCGGCCTGGCCTACGCCGAAGTGGCCGACATGGTGTGGTGCGAAACCGGCACGCCGGACCTGGCCTTCGCCAAGGCCTTTGCCGAAGCCATCCACGCCAAGTTCCCGGGCAAGATGCTGGCCTACAACTGCAGCCCGTCCTTCAACTGGAAGAAGAACCTGGACGACGCCACCATCGCCAAGTTCCAGCGCGAGCTGGGCGCGATGGGCTACAAGTTCCAGTTCATCACACTGGCCGGCTTCCACAACCTGAACTACGGCATGTTCGAGCTGGCCTACGGCTACGCCCGCAAGAACATGAGCGCCTTCGTCGAGATGCAGGAGAAGGAATTCGCCGCCGCCGAGCGTGGCTTCACCGCGGTGAAGCACCAGCGCGAGGTCGGCACCGGCTACTTCGACGCGGTGACCACCACCATCGAACGCGAGGCCTCGACCGCCGCGCTGAAGGGTTCGACCGAAGACGAACAGTTCTTCGACGAGAAGCACGGCTGATCGAGCACATCGCGCAGCCGCAGCCCGGGGGCCAGAAGCCCCCGGGCTTTTTCATTGGGGTTGCGAGTCAGCGGCCGAAGCGCCGCAACCGATTCAGCCAGGCGATTCCGACGAGACCCAACGCGAAGAGCAACCAGGTCCCGGGCTCGGGGATCGGTGCGATTTCAGCCGGTTGTGTGATGCTGCCGATGAGCGCCGTGCAGTTGGCCGAGATGCAGGTGGTCGTTACCTGGAAGTCGCCCTGCGACGCGCCCTCGAACAGGCCCTCGCCGACGACCTGGGCCGTAGTGCCATCTTCATAGGTTGCCAGCCCGGACCAGGAGTAGGGGATGCTGTACGACGCTGCCGTCGCCGTGACCTTGATGTTGTAGGTCTCGCCGGGCGGCACGACCGGCCTGGCGCCGGCGGTGAAGCTCACCGTGGTCGAGGTCGTATCCGCACGTCCGTGCGTGATGGTGGTCGTGTTGGTGATCTGGAATCCGAGCGAATCCTTCGCGATGCCCGGAATGCCCCAGGTCACGTTGGCACTGATGCCCTCGCTGACTGCGTCGGCAACGCTGAAGCTGAGCGTTGCGGTCTGGCTGTAGGAAACGTTGGTCGTGCCGTCCTGTTGCTGCGGCAGGGGTGTGTCGTTGGTGTAGTTGGCATCCAGCCAGCCGACGCCTGTTGTCGAAGTGAACTTCGCCTTGCCATAGTCGTAGGTCAAGGTCTGCAGGTTGATTCCGGTCACCGCGCCGTGGCTCTGGTTGACGCTGAACACCGAGCCGCTGTTGTCGTTGCCTGTCGGCGCGGAGCCCGAATAGATGGTGAAACTGCCGTCGTCACCGACCTGCGCGAAGTAGGGCGGCTGTTCCACTTGCGGCGTATTGATGGTGCCGACCGGCAGCACGGTGCCCTGGTTCGTGCCCGTGGCGGAGGTATAGACCGTCAGGGTTCCGTTCGTCTCCATGCGGGCGAAATAGCCGCCAAGATTGGTGTCAGCCAGTCCGGTGACCGGGCTGTACCCGTTGCAGCAGCCCGACGCGCTCGGGCTGGAACCCGGCACGATCCAGAACTCATAGCCGTTCGGCTGGTTGTTGACGTCGACGTTGACGGCGAACATGCCGTAGTACACGCCGCTTGGCGATGTCGTGAAGTCGCCATTGAACAGGGTGGTGCCGGGCGGCAGGTAGCCCTTGTAAGTAGCCATGCGTCGCGATCCCTTCGTTCAAGGCTGGCAGTCTCGGCATCGACCCGATCTCAGCCGCAATTGATCATTAGGCAACGATCATAGGAGGCCTGAACCCTGCCTCGACACACCGGTCCCCGGTTCTGGGGGGGCGGCCGGCGTCACCCGCGTGGGCCGTCACCAGTTGCGGATGTCCGGATTGCGGTAGCGGTACTCGTTGGGCACCGCCGGGTTCGAGAACGAGAAGGACAGGCTCAGGTCCAGGGACGTCACCTGGTGCCACCAGCCCAGCGGCAGGAACATCGTCTCGCCCGGCTCGACCACCACGTCGAGCACGGTGGCCTCGGCAAAATCCGGGTAGCGATGCAGGTCGGGCCTCTCGGGGTCCACCGGGCTGTAGACGTCGTAATAGTTGTAAAGCTTGGGCGTCTGCAGCGGCGAGACGAAGCGCCAGCGCTTGCGGCCCACCACCTGCGTGTGGAACAACATCAGCGTGTCGTGGTGCAGCGGCGTCACCGTGCCGGCCGGCCCGAACCAGAACGAACAGCTGCGCTCCAGCGCCGCCGCGTCGCAATAGTCGGGCAGGCTGCCGATGTCCTGCAGCAGCGGCGCAAACTCGGGCCGGCGCAGCAGTTCGTTGTTGGCCGTCAGGTAGTGGTCGTTGCTGGGCCCTCGCGCCAGCACATGGTCGACGAAGTCGCCCAGCCGCACGCGGCGCCGATGCTGCAGCTTGTTCTGCTCGTAGTTCGGGTCGGCCTGGCGCTCGGCCTGTACCTCCACCTCCAGGTGGCCGAAGCGCTGCTTCAGGTCCTGCGGCGACCAGCGCTGCAGCGCAGGCCAGTCGCGCGCCAGGCCGGTGATCACCACCGGCCGGCAGCCGATGACATAGCGCTCGATGAACTCGTCGCGGCTTAAGCGCTCGCGCTTTTCCACCGTGGCGTAGCCTGGGGCCAGCTGCCATAGCTTCTGCAGGTTCTCCACCACAGATTCCAGCTTGCGCAGCAGTTGCTGGTGGCGCAGTGCGGCGTGGTAGACCGGGTCATGCTCGAGCGCCTGCAGCGCAGCCACGCTGGCCTGGCCGTCGAGGCCCGCGCCCAGCATCGTGGCCAGCATCGAATCCGGCGTGCAGCCGCGCAGGCGGTTCTCGGCCACCCACTGGCGCCAGCCATCGTCGAGCGGACGGCCGGCAGGCAACGAGGGCCGGGGCCGCGGGGCAGGGGAGGTCGGCAGGGTACTCATCGGCCGCTATGCTTGCATTCGATGGAGTATCGCAAAGCCAAGGCGCTGCACCGGCATTGATGAGGCCGCGCTCACAATTGCTAACGCCGCGCATGGCAGGCCTGCTGGAACGCATCGAACGCGCCCGCCGGGAACCGCTGCATGCCCTGGCACCCGAGGATGCCCGTCGGGCCTATGTGGCTGCCGCCGAGGTCCTGGACCTGCCGCGCGCACCGCTGCACCGCGTGCAGGAGCTGAATCTGCAGGCACGCGATGGCAGCCCGCTGGCGGCGCGCCTGTATGCCGATGCCGACGGGCCGCTGCCAGTGATGCTGTACCTGCACGGTGGCGGCTTCGTCATCGGTTCGCTGGAAACCCACGACAGCCTCTGCCGCCAACTGGCGGGGCGCAGCGGGGCTGCGGTGCTGGCGCTGGATTACCGGCTTGCGCCGGAACATCGCTTCCCGGTGGCCGTACACGACGCGTGGGACGCCTTGTGCTGGCTGCAGCAACATGGCGCGTCGTGGGGCCTGGACGTCTCGCGCCTGGCGGTGGGCGGCGACAGTGCGGGTGGCACCTTGGCCGCGGTGTGCGCGCTGCAAGCCCGCGATGCCGGGCTGCCGCTGGCCCTGCAGTTGCTGATCACGCCAGGCACCTCGGCCCATGGCGACACCGGCTCGCGCCGTCTGTTCGCCAATGGCTTCTTGCTCGATGCGGCCACCATCGAGTGGTTCTTCGAGCAGTACATCGAGCACAACCATCGCGGTGACTGGCGCTTCGCGCCGTTGACACGCGACGAGCTGGAAGGCGTGGCCCCGGCCTGCGTCATTCTGGCCGAATGCGATCCGCTGGTCGACGAGGGCCTGGCCTACGCCGACCGGCTGCGCGCGGCCGGTGTGTCGGTGACGCTGGAGCTGTACCGTGGCCTGACCCACGATTTCATCAAGATGGGCCGCGTGCTCGACGAGGCCGGCCAGGCCTTGCAGGCTGCGGCCGATGCCCTGAAGGACGCCTTTCGCCTATGAAACGCAGCGAATTCCGCTACCTCGAACGCCTGCGCGTGCGCTGGGCCGAGATCGACATGCAGAAGATCGTGTTCAACGGCCACTACCTGATGTATTTCGACACCGCGGTGGCCGGCTACTGGCGCGCCATGGCCATGCCCTACCAGCAGGCCATGCAGCATCTGGACGGCGACCTGTACGTGCGCAAGGCCACGCTGGAGTACCACGCCTCGGCCCAGTATGACGACCTGCTGGACGTGGGCATCCGCTGCCAGCGCATCGGCAGTTCGTCGGTGGCGTTCGCTGCCGCGGTGTTCCGTGGCGACGTGCTGCTTGTCAGCGGCGATCTGGTCTACGTGTTCGCCGATCCGGCCACACAGCGCTCGAAGCCAGTTCCCGAGGCGCTGCGCGCGCTGCTGCAGGATTTCGAGGCCGGCCAGCCGATGGTCGACGTGCGCCTGGGCAGCTGGGACCAGCTGGGCCCGCAGGCGGCCGCCGTGCGCCGTGCCGTGTTCATCGAGGAGCAGCGCATTCCGGAAGCAATGGAATGGGACGAGGCCGATGCCACCTGCGTGCATGCGGTGGCCTGCAACCGTTTCGGCATGGCACTGGGCACCGGCCGGCTGATCGCGCACGCGCCGGGCGTGTCGCGTATCGGGCGCATGGCGGTCCTGTCGGCGCTGCGCGGCGCAGACATTGGCCGGCGGCTGCTGCAGGCGTTGAGCGATTGCGCGCGACAGCGTGGCGACGTCGAGATCCTGCTGCACGCGCAGACCAGCGCTGCGGGCTTCTACCGCCGTGCTGGCTACATCGAACGCGGGCCGGTCTTCGAAGAAGCCGACATCCCGCACCAGGAAATGTTCGTGCGGCTCGACAGCACTCAGGCAGCCAGCGGCTCCAGCGTGTAAGGCAGCGCGGCCAGCGTGAGCAGCGGGCCGTCCGGCGTGCCGGCATGCAGCCGGCCGCTTTCCGCGGCGGCGATCTTCAGCTCCACCAGCGCGCAGTGCCGGCCTTCGGGCAGCGAGGCCGCCAGCACCACGGTGCCGGCCGGCTGGCCAGGGTCTTCGCTGTGGATCACGTCGGCGCATTCGGCCAGCGCCACCGGGCTGTCCACCAGATAGCAGCGGCGCTTCAGCGTGCCGCGGTATTGGCTGCGCGCCACCACCTCCTGGCCGGGGTAGCAGCCCTTCTTGAAGTTGACACCGTCCAGCAGCTCGAAATTGACCATCTGCGGCACGAAGCGGTCCACCGTAGCGGCAACGATGCGCGGCACACCGCTGCGCACCTCCAGCCAGCGGCCGATGGCGGGCGACAGTGCTGGCAAGCTGGCGGCCGGTGGGCTGCCCAGAAGCAGCGCGCGCGGCACGCCGTCGGCGGCCGGCAGGCGCGTCCACACGCCATCACCCTGCGCCGTGCAAGCGCCATCGTCCTGCGGGCCGGCCAAGGCCGCGTCGCCAGCCAGCAGGTGCAGCGGCCAGCGTTCGCTGGCGTCTTCCAGCCTGCACTTGGCGCGCAGCACGAACATCGACAGCCGCTTCAGCGTGGCCGGCAACAAGTCGGCGCTGCAGGCCAGTGCGAATTCGTCCTCGGCCAGCCGCCAAACGATGAAGCTGGCCAGCAGCCGCCCCTTGGCCGAGCAGTAGCCGGCGCGCCGGGCGCGCTCCGGCCTCAGGTGCAGCATGTCCTGCGTCAGCTGGCCGTTCAGGAAACTGGCGGCATCGGGGCCATGGGCGCGGATCACGCCCCAATCGTCGAGGCGCAGTGCGCCCTGGGCGTGGGCAGTGAGGGCAGGGGAGGGCGTCATGCCGGAATTATCATGGTCGCACCATGGCTTCGATGGCGAAGGGGACACGCTGGCTGCTGGGAGCGATGGGCTCGCTGGCGCTGCTCGCGCTGCTGCTGGCGGCAGCGGCGTGGCTGTGGCTGGACCGCCCGCTGACGCTGACCGCGCCGGCTGTGGAGTTGTCCATCGAACCCGGCAGCAACCCGCGCGAGGTGGCACAGGCCTGGGTGGCCGCGGGCGTGCAGACCCGTGCCGAATGGCTGTACCAGTGGTTCCGCTGGTCCGGCCAGGCGCGGCGCATCCGCGCTGGCAGCTACGAAATCGAGACCGGGGTCACGCCGCGTCAGCTGCTGGACAAGATGGTGCAGGGTGACGAGACGCTGGAGCGATTGCGCCTGGGTGAAGGCTGGACCTTCCGCCAGGTGCGCGCCGCGCTGGAGACCGCGCCGCACCTTAAGCCGCTGCCCGCCGGCATGACCGAGGCCCAGCTGATGCAGGCCCTGGGCGATTCAGTGAGCAGCGCCGAAGGCCGATTCTTTCCCGACACCTACGCGTACAGCCGTGGCGTCAGCAGCCTGACCGTGCTGCGCCGCGCCCATGCGCTGATGCAGCGCCGGCTGCAGGACAGCTGGGCGCTGCGCACCGCCGACAACCCGCTGAAGAGCCCGGATCAGGCGCTGATCCTGGCCTCGATCGTGGAGAAGGAAACCGGCCCGAAGGACGACCCCGGCCTGGTGGCGGCGGTGTTCCTGAACCGGCTGCGCATCGGCATGCCGCTGCAGACCGACCCGACCATCATCTACGGCCTGGGCGAGGCCTTCGATGGCAACCTGCGCAAGCGCGACCTGCTGGCCGATGGCGAGTACAACACCTACACGCGGCCCGGTCTGCCGCCCACGCCAATTGCTTTGCCAGGCATGGGCTCGCTGCGCGCCGTGGTGCAGCCCACGCCCAGCAAAGCGCTGTATTTCGTGGCCCGCGGCGACGGCAGCAGCGTCTTCAGCGAGAACCTGGCCGACCATAATCGGGCGGTGAACCGTTACCAGCGAAAGACCGGGCCGTGAGCGCCCTGGCACGTGCCCGCACTGGCGGGCGCTTCATCAGCTTCGAAGGCATCGACGGTGCCGGCAAGTCCACCCACATTGCCACCCTGCAGCGCTGGTTGCAGGCCCGCGGCCACGAGGTGGTGCTGACGCGCGAGCCGGGCGGCAGCCCGCTGGCCGAGCAGCTGCGCGAACTGGTGCTGCACCAGCCGATGGACGCGCTGTGCGAGGCATTGCTGATCTTCGCCGCGCGCCGCGACCACCTGCAGACCTGCATCGAGCCGGCGCTGGCCCGCGGCGCCACCGTGCTGTGCGACCGCTTCACCGACGCCACCTTCGCCTACCAGGGCGGCGGCCGCGGTTTCAACTTGCAAGTGCTGGCGCAGCTGGAAGCGTGGGTACAGGAAGGCCGCCAGCCCGACCTGACCCTGTGGTTCGATCTGCCGCCGGCCGTGGCCGCGGCCCGGCGCTCGGCCGTGCGCAGCCCCGACCGCTTCGAAAGCCAGGACGATGCCTTCTTCGGCCGCGTGCGCGATGGCTATCTGCAGCGCATGACGGCCGCACCGCAGCGCTTCGCCCGGCTGGATGCCGCGCTGGCGCCCGAGGCCGTCTGGCAGCAGATCGAAGCCGCGCTGGAGGCCCAGCCGTGGTGGTAGGTCCGGATGGCCGGCTGCCGCTGCCGTGGCTGACGGAGCCGCTGCAGCAGGCCCAGGCGCAGCGCAGCCACGCGTTGCTGCTGCAAGCCGCCCACGGCACCGGCGCGCTGGAGTTCCTGCTGACGCTGGCGCAAGGCTGGTTGTGCGAATCGGAAGGGAATGCGCGCCCCTGCGGGCGCTGCGCCAGCTGCCACCTGGTGCAATCGCGCACCCATCCCGACCTGCGTGTGCTGTTGCCCGATGCGCTGCGCGTCGGCCTGGGCTGGGACGGGCAGGGCGAGGACGACGCTGCAGAAGGCGGCAAACAACGGCGCAAGCCCAGCCGCCAGATCCGCATCGACGAGGTACGCGCTGCCATCGACTGGCTGGCGAACAGCAGCGCCCGCGGACGGGCCAAGGTGGTGCTGCTGCACCCGGCCGATGCGATGAATCCGCAGGCGGCCAGCGCCTTGCTGAAGACACTGGAAGAGCCCCCCGGCGCCGCGAGGCTGCTGCTGAGCACCGTGGACGAGGCCCACCTGCTGCCCACCGTGCGCAGCCGCTGCCAACGCATCCGTCTGCCGCCGCCCACGCCGGCGCAGGGCGTGGCCTGGCTGGCCGAGCAGCAGGTGCGCGACCCTGCCGTGCTGTTGTCCGCCGCCGGCGGCGGGCCCTTGGCCGCGCTGGAGCTGGCAAGAGCCGGCATCGATGCACAAGCCTGGGCGGCGCTGCCCCGGGCGTTGCTGCAGGGGCCGCCCGGCTTGCTGGCCGGTTGGCCCGTGCCGCGCGCGTTGGATGCGCTGCAGAAGCTTTGTCACGACGCCATGCGCCAGGCACTGGGCGCCGCGCCACGGTTCTATCCCGCAGGCACCGTGCCACCGGGCGGGCGGCTGGCCGCACTGTCGGCCTGGTCGCGCACGCTGGCCCGAGTCGCACGGCACGAGGATCACCCGTGGAACGACGGGCTGCTGATCGAAGCCCTGGCCTGCGAAGGCCGTGCATGCTGGCAAGATGCCACGGCGCGGGCGCCCCGCGCCGCCAGGGCCTTCGATACACTGGGCCGATGAACGACCGCGTCGTCACCCGTCAAGGCACGCCCAGCAGCGCCATGCCGCTAGCGCCGACGGGCACGGTCTCGGCCGGAGCGGCCCCCGGGCGACCGAGTGTCATCCAGCTGGTGTTTCGCGAGAAGGGTGCGCTGTACGCGGCCTATATCCCGCTGCTCACCGACGGCGGCCTGTTCGTGCCGACGGCCCGCGAGTACAAGCTGGGCGAAGACCTGTACCTGCTGCTGTCGCTGCCGGATGACCCGCAACGCTATCCGGTGGCCGGCAAGGTGGCCTGGATCACGCCGAGCAATGCCTCCGGCGGCCGTACCCAGGGCGTCGGCGTGCGCTTCCCGGCCGACGAGAAGACGCGGGCGCTGAAGCAGAAGATCGAAGAGATACTTGGCACCTCGATCTCCTCTTCCAAGCCGACGCAGACGCTCTAGGCGGCCAGCCACAGGGTGCCGCGGCACCGCCTTCCATGTTCGTCGATTCCCATTGCCACCTGAGCTTTCCGGAACTGCACGGCCGCATCGATGAACTGCAGCGCGAGATGCGCCAGGCCCGCGTCGACCGGGCCCTTTGCATCTGCACGACGCTGGAGGAGTTCGACACCGTGCACGCGCTTGCAATGGGCCATGCCAACCTCTGGGCCAGTGCCGGTGTGCACCCCGACAGCGAGGGGGTGCGCGAGCCCACCGTGGCTGACCTGGTGGCCTTGGCGGCGCTGGAGCGCGTGGTGGCCATTGGCGAGACCGGGCTGGACTACTACCGCCTGGCCGGCCGCAGCATCGCGCAGATGGAATGGCAACGCGAACGCTTCCGCGTGCACATTCGCGCAGCGCGCCAGACCGGGCTGCCGCTGGTGGTGCACACGCGCTCGGCGGCCGAGGACACGCTGCGTATCCTGCAGGAGGAGGGGGCCGGGCAGGTGGGCGGCGTGTTCCATTGCTTTACCGAGACCCAGCAAGTGGCCGATGCCGCGCTGGAGATGGGTTTTCACATCTCGTTCTCCGGCATCCTGACCTTCAAGAATGCGGAAGACCTGCGCGAGGTGGCCCGCCGCGTGCCGCTGGAGCGTTGTCTGATCGAAACCGACAGCCCGTACCTGGCACCGGTGCCCTATCGCGGCAAACTCAACCAGCCGGCCTATGTGGCGCAGGTGGCAGGGCAATTGGCGTTGCTGAAGAATGTCTCGGTGGAAACCATCGCCGAAATCACCAGCCGCAACTTCGACAGGCTGTTCAGGCGCTGCCTGGATGGCTCGAAACAACACGCCAAACAATGAGAACGTACCTTCGAATAGCTTTCTATCTATTTGTAATTACAGCGTTATTTCCTGCAAGGGCGGATTCGTATGTTGACTTCTTCCGTGCGGTGAATGTCGACAACGCCGGCAAGGTGGCCGAGCTGCTGGGCAAGGGCTTCGACCCGAACACGCTCAACGAAAAAGGCCAGGTGGCGCTGTACCTGGCGATGCAGGAAGACTGTCCGAAGGTGGCCGAGGTGCTGCTGGCCAGCCCGGCGTTGAAGGTGGATGCCACCAACGCCGTCGGCGAGACGCCGCTGATGATGGCGGCCATGATGGGCCGGCTCGACTGGACGAAGAAGCTGATCGAGCGCGGCGCCAAGGTGCAGAAGCCGGGCTGGGCGCCGGTGCACTACGCCGCCACCGGGCCCAGCACCGAAGTGCTGGCGTTGCTGCTTGACCGCGGTGCGGACATCAACGCACGGGCGCCCGACATGAGCACGCCCTTGATGATGGCCGTGCGCTTCGGGACCGAGGACAACGTCAAACTGCTGGTCAAGCGCGGCGCCGAAAGGCGCTATATCAACGAACGCAACCTGACGGCTGCGGACATGGCGCGCAACCTGGACAAGACCTGGCTCGAGCCGTTGCTGAAGTAGACAACGCCTGTCAGCGCGTTTCCGACATGCGGCATGGCAAGGCCCCGACTGCTAGGCGCGGGACGCCGCCGCTAGAGTGGGCTCACGATCAACTGAGCCTGGTGGACTTTCATGACGCAGCCGCAACATCCCGTCGCCAACCCGTTTGCATTGCTGATGGACCCGCAATCCATCTTCCGCGCGATCGAGAATTCCGAGCGATTGGAGCGGCTGCACAGCCGCGTATGCCGGCCGCTGGACAAGCCGCTGCTGCCGATGTTGGCCGAAGAGGATGGCGAGCCATCGCACATCGACGAACTGGACTTGCCTGGCGAGCAGATCTGAGCACGAATGCGCGACGATGTATATTATGTCAACTATGCGCAAGCTATTGCGTATGGCTGTCGGGAGCCTCAGAACAAAGCGCGCATCACCTTGGCAAACACCCACGCGGCCACTAGGCACGCAGCAAGAACAACAAACGGCCACACCGGAACTGAGCCCTTCGCAACCCTGCGCCGCCTAGCCGGGCTCCAACCAAGCACCCGCTTTTCCCAGCGTTCGCGATACCAGTCGCGGTCCATGATTCCCATATGCGGAAGCATAGACCACGCGCCCACCGCATACATCCACCATACGACCTTTTCGGCGAAATACCGGTCTACCACTACGACATAGCCGCATGGCTGCTCGCCGTTCCGCGCATCGACCCCGATTCACCACGCGCCGCACAGTACGTGCGCGACTGGAATGTCGTCGCGAAAATCAAAGCCGCAAAGGCCCGCGGCCAGTTCGATAGCATCGTCAGCCTGACGACGAATCCCATGCCACACTGGTGGCAGCGTTTCGGATGGTACAGGTAGTTAAGCGCGTCCTACGGACCGGGCTCTATGGCATTGCAACCGAACCCCTTCGGGTTTCGGCCCTTCGGGTAACGATCCCTCGCGCGGTGGTGTTCGACCGCCGCTGCACCTGATCCGCCTGCCAAGCAGCGGCCGCGCCAGCTGAAGCTGTCACGTCCGCCGCCTTTTGGCAGGCTGCACCCCGCTACGGTCCACGCTGCGCCAACCCCTCGCAGACACCCCCGTTAACCCCCCGCTCCGCTATGAGGGGGTTAACGGGGGTGTCTTTTTTGCGAGGGGTCGCCACAGCGCGGCCCTTCGCCCTGTTTTCCACCAACCCACTCCCCCCCGCCCCTCGCCCTGCGAGGGGAGCGAGGAAGGTCTGCTGAAGGTATCGCATAGGGCGGTGCCTCAGGCCCGGCCGGTGCGTTTCGCGTGCGAACGTGCGGCCATTGACGGCGTGTTAGCCATGAATGTGCAGCTGGTCCCCATCGCTCAGATCCGCACCACCTCGAACGTGCGCCTATCGAACGGCTTCGATAAAGAAGGCCTGTCCGAGCTTGCCGAGTCGCTGAAGACTCACGGCATGTTGCAGCCCGTGGTGCTTCGCAACGCCACCGCCGACGACGAAGCCGGCCCGGACGGGAACCCGCCTTTCGTAGTGATCGCCGGCCGCCGCCGCATCGCCGCCGCGAAGCTGGCCGGGTTCGCCGAGGTGCCCGCCCTGATCAGCAATGCCGAGCAAGAAGCCGCCTATCAGATGGAGATTGCCGAGAACCTGCAACGCGAGCAGATGACCCTCGCCGACACTGCGCGCGCCGTGCGGACCCTGATGATGATCTACGACAACGCGAAGCGCGTCGGCACGATCCTGAACAAGTCGCCCGCCTGGGTCTCGAAACACCTGAGCTTGACGGGTTCGAGCTTTTCCACGATCGCGGCCGAAATGCTCGATCGCGGCATCGTGCAGGACCTCGAAACGCTTATTCTCCTCAACCAAATCGACAAGCTGACGAAAACCGATCCGCGCGCCCTGTTAACGATGGGCCGAATGATCCGCATTGCCCAGGCCGGCGACATGAATCGCCAGATCGCCCGGGATGCCCTCGCCGCTTTGAAGGCACCGCCCGCAGCTGCGCCCGCACCCGTGACGACGACAACGACGCACACCAAGGCCAACCACACCGAAACCACCACCGCCGCGCCGGTCGATCCGACGACGCATTTTCAGGTGGCCGTGCCGGTGCAGTACCTCGCCGCCTTCGAGCAGCTGGGCGGGATCGAATGGCTTTGCGCCGAACTGACGAAGGCCGGCGCGTGAACTTCGCTTTCATCAGCGTGCAACCCGTACCCAGCGACGAGCCGGGCCGGGTGCGTTTCGTCGGCCGGGTAGTGACAGCCGACGACTACCACAACCGCGGCCCGAGCGCAGCAACGCCCAACACACCGCCAGCGGACACAAGCGCGGAAGCCTCATGGCTTGCGAAGGAATGGGCCGGGCGGAACGGATACGAAATCCGCAACGTGGACCGCGTTATCGGGTGAACCGCACCCAGGAAATTGATCGCGGCCCGGCTTCGCCGGGCCTTTTCTCATGCGAACGCCCTGCCCTACCCGTGACGTTTCCGAACGCCTAGAGTCTGGCCGGCACCGTCGAAGCGTTAGCTTCGACGCTTGCACCTGCGGCCGGTGCGGGTAGCGGCAGTGCAGGCTTGCCGCATATAACCCGCCGCTCGACCTCGCCGAACCGCAGCGCGCCGACGCATGGCGCGAGCGTTTTCCACGAGTACCCGGCACGCACTACCTGCGCGAGTGTCATCGTCGCGATACGCTGGCCAGCGTCGATCAGCCCAAAACTCGCAAAGGTTGCCCCGTCCCGTTGCCAGTGGCCATCGAGCACAACGGCAAGCCCCTCGAATGGCTCGACCTCGGTCCGCAGCGCGCCGCTTGCGTACTCCGGCCAGCGTGCGATGCCGGCCGCCGCTTCGACCTCGCGCGCCCCGTTGATGATTCGATCAAGCGCCCCGCCCTGCCCTGCCGGTGCCGAAGCTGCCGCCGGTGCTGTCGCGACGGCTTCGCCCTCGACGCCCGCGCCGCGAAGGAGCCGCCCGCTCAGATACCAGCCGAGCCCGACCAGGGCGACAACCCCGACACCGAGCACCAGGGCCGACGCAGGTATCCGGTTTGCCGGTTTGTTGTGAATGGTTGCGCTTCGATACTCCGAGAACACGCGCTTTGGAAGCTTGTACTTTTTGGAAATCGGCGCAGACTTCCAAGACAGCAAATCAGAGCACTCCGGCCATTCATAATATCGACGCCCCAAGAAGCCAAGGTTACGCAAGTGAATGTGCGGATTCACCAGGGCTCGAACGTTTGAATGAACGAGCTTCGGCCCCTGCGTGGCAATGATGAAATCAAAGCCCCGGTGCCGGTGCCTTTCGAGGGCCTGTATCGACTCCGGCACTTTCTGCCCTGCCCCGGCCGCGCGCCATACCTCCTGCACCTCATCAATAACCACTAGCGCACCATCCGGCAGATCGAGGTGCCAGCGGTGCGGGTCTTCGAGCTTTAGGTGCTTGACCTTTAGATCGGGTATGCCGTGGACATAAACCGGCCGGTCTGCCGGCTGCTTTGCCAAGAGCGAAACGATAAGCGCCGACTTCCCACTGCCCGGAACGCCTGTTATCAGCGTGATCGCCACCGCATCACCTGAACAACGAGCGCAGCAGCTGCCGAACCCCGAAGCCTATCGCCGCGGACCATGCGCGCCACAGGGAGCGACGAAGAAAGACCGTTCGCATGCGAAACCCCTAAGACGAGACAAGCGCGAACCTACGCAGCATGACCCAGGACAAGGACGCCACCAGCGCGCCGGACGCAATCGCCATCGCATCGAACATGCCAGCGCGTGCCAAGATCGCCGCCGCTTCCCCGACGAGCCCGCCTAAGGCCCCCTGCGCCGACGCGAATGCGTTTTCCAGAACCAGAGCAGCGCCCTCGAAACTGACATAACCGAAACCGAGTGCGACCGCGACGCGCTTCGCAATCGGCGCCGCGAGACTCATTAGCCAGGTTGCCCAGTTCATACGTTACCCCTCGCGCCGGCTTACGCCCATGAACGTGAACACCGCGCCGATCCATGCCATGGCTAGAACGACGGGGCGTATTCCGTCCGCGAACTCGCACAGCAGATCGAACGGCATAGACAGCTGGACACCATGAGACACGCTGATTGTTCGAGGCGCCGGGCATGCCGCCGTTGACGGTCCAAACCCCGAAACAGGCGTTATCTCGAACTCGATTTCCTGCTCCGGAATCGTGTCCGGTTCCGGTGCAGTGCCAAGGGCCTTGCATGCTGCCGCATCGGGGTTTAGCGCGCACATATCGCCGGCCTTCTTCGCAGCATCGCCTGACGTTTCGCCCTGAGTGCGCGTGGTGGACTTGGTTTGCCAGTTACCGTTAGCGTCTTTCTCAAAGATGGTTTTTGTCTCGATCCAGTTCCCTTCAGTACCCCGCAACGGGTCACGAGACCAATCCCACCCGATGGCTTCTTTCTGCTCGACCTGTTGCCCGCCGACTTCCGTGGTGGTGGTGGTTTCCGGACCGCTCAAGCTGCCGGGCACGACGTTCCCAACCTCTACGTCCGCAACGTCTTGCACCGGAATCGGCACGATGCCGAGAATCTCCCGGGTCAGTTCGTTTAGGTCTTCGGGCACCCACGCATTAGCCCGCGCTTCGCGTATCGCTTGCAACTCTTCCGCAGTGATAGGCGCATAGGTGCCACTAGGACACTTGCCATCCGGGCCGATTGCGCTACCGCCGGCAGCAATGTTATTGCCGTAGAAATCAATCCAGGCCGGGCACTGCGCACCAACCGACTTGTTTACCCGGACCTGTTGATAGTTCGACGGCGCGCCGACAGTGCAGCCTGCGCCGAAGCACTGCGCCACGCGAAGCCAGCAATCTACGAAGTCGCCGGACGCGTTGCAAACAGTGGGCGCAGACCAGACGCTTTTAAGCCCGCCGCCGTCTTGATAGTTCGTATCATTGAAGTAACCCGCGAGCCCCTGCATGGCCGCCATCGGTGTTCCATAGCAGCCCGTCCAAGTGCTGGCCGATTGCACCCCACTGGCCGCAACGCACCACTGATCGAACGGCACGGTCGCTTGACCTGGATCACGCCCAAGAGCACCAGACGCGCCGCCCGGCTGCACTCGCTCATCCTGCCAATAGTCGTACAGCATGGAGCCGACCCATGCCGCCGCACCTATCGCACCAGCCGCGCGACCAGCGAATAACGCAAGCTCCGCCGCCGTGAGCCTAGCAGTTACCTTAGCCGCAGCGGTGCGACCGCCTGGGCCGGGCATCACGAAATCTTTACCAATGTTCGTGCCGCCTGGATTCGTCCCGATAGTGACGCCCCAAGAATTATTCATTGCTCCAACACCGACAGTTACCCGCCCGGTGGCATCAATCGCCGGCTGAATAGTGCCGACTGGTGGAGTTAGAGCCATTGCGCATCGAGGCATCGACACCAGAAGAAGCCCGACGACGAGAAACGACAGGAAGAATGCAGCTGGACCGTCTTTCATTCCAGCCCCTTGACGATGATCCAAGCCACGCCGCAAAGGCAGACTAAGAGCGCGATAGGATAGATGTAATCTGCAATTAGCATTACCACGCCTTTCGCATGCGAAGCGCCGCCGCAGTCAGAATCCAAGCGGTGCCGATGCCCCATCCGAGGAGAAGAGCATCACTTAGCCCGAAATAATTGTCCGTGTCGCACGGCGGCCAGTTATCGAGCTTCATCGCGACGCCGCCCTGCCCGTTTTGACCGGGTCGGTTCCACCAGAGATTCAGCGTATCCGGAGCCGTAACCGACTGACACGTTGCCACCTTGATTAGCAACGACCACGTGTTCGCGGAAACCGATTCATCCGTCTCAAGCGAAAGCTTCGGAAATTCCCCGCGGCAGAACGCCGCTAGAGCTTCGGCTTTTGTCGCATAGCACCGGTCCTGATAGCCAAAGCCCGGCGCAGCCTGCACCGAAGCCGCCGCCACGAAGGCCGCAACCGCAAATGCCGACCGCGCCGGGAAGCCCATCACATGCCCTTCTTCATGAACTTGAAGGCGGCGACCACGATGGTGGCGACGAGTACGGCGGTGGCCACGGCCAGACCGTCCTCCTGCATGCCTTCGAGCGCCGTGGTGACGGCCGCCGGGACGGCGGCGTGGGCCTGGATCGCCAGACCGGACAGGGTTGCGCCGATGGCGCCGAACTTCGAGAACTTCATTGCAAACACTCCAAAGAAACCGACGAAACCCGCGCCGGCGACGGATCAGGCACTCCCGGCCTAATTCATGAGGCGGTTTCGCATGAGAACCGCCCACGCATATGCGATACAAACAGCCATCCACCAGCCGAAAAGTTCGAGGGGGTTCGGAAGGTGCATGGCCGCGACAACTCAGGACCGAGCCGCATCCAGGTTGACGACGATGCAGCCGCCGACTTCTGCGTGGTCCTCGATCAGCTGCGCGGCCTCATCCGGTTCCGCCACGATGCCGTGCCGGATCGCCGTCAAAAGTGAAGGCGTCCAAGTCACATCACCGTTACGGGGCGACACGTGCAGGAACTGCCACGTTTCGCAGGACTGGATGAGGAGCCGCATGGCTTAGGGCTTCGGCAGCTTCGCCTCGACCGGCCGCAGAGTGCGAAGCACCGTCTTCGAGGCTTTGCCCGTGGTGACGATCTCGAACTCCGCATCAGCGTCGAAGGGGAACGGCAAGTGCTTGAACTTGTCATATTCCTCGGACAGGCCGAGCGTGTACTCGACGCAGGCTTGCCCCTTCATGTTGCCTTTCGATTCGTCCATCGAAGTCAGCGTGTAAACCTTTGTCGAATCGAACTCGACGCCCTCGTAATCGCCCTTCGACGCTTTCATGCCGAAGACCGTGATACGGCTTTGAAACTTCATGATGCTTTCCTACCCCCTAACTTCATGGACCCGACGCGAGGGGGGACGCGCCGAATACTTGTGCGAAGGCTTGCCGCCGCTCGACCTCGGACCAGCCACGCAGCCGGTGCGAAAGCCGCCCAACGGAGCCGATCAGCTGTTCGTCGAAGAACTCGCCGGCTTTGTCGAATACCTCGCGAACCGACGGCATCGCAACGCGAACGACCCAGGCCGCAGTGCGCGAAACCGCAGCGCGTGCGGTGGCATCCTTGACCCGCTGCCCGGCCGGAATACGGACGGGTTCAGCCTGGACGCTTTGCGCGGCCAGGAGAGCCGCACACCACGGATAGGCACCCGCGAAGAAGTCGGCCGGCCGTTCGAGGATGGCCGGGTCTATGACCCGTGCGTTATTGCGGAACTCGACCTCGGCGCGGAACCAGGGATCGCCGGCTTCATGGCCGAACAACTCATCGCCCTTTTCGTACCCGCGAAGCTCTTTCCCGGTCTCACGCTTGCCAACGTAGAAGGTGCGCGAGTGACCGCTAGTCCACGCCCCGGCTTCACGCTCCGCGGGTCTTTGCCCGCGAACGTCAAATTGCCCGTTCAGCCACGCTTGAGGCATCGACGCAATATCGAAGCCCTCGAAAATGTCTAGCGCCAGATCGCAGCGCGTGATCCAGCCCGACGCATCCCGAACCCAAGACGCAACGCCCGCCCATTGAGCATGCGAAACACGAAGGCAAGCAGCGCCGAACAGGTTGAAGTGAACGGTTCCCGCCTGTTGTGCCGACTTGTCGGAGCCGGCCAGGACGAAGCCCACCGTTTCAGCGTTGACCAGCAGCGGAACCCGGCAAAGGTAGAAGTCTTGCCCTCGATCCTCGACGGTGCCGACCTCGAACCCGAGCCGATCGGCCAGCATCACCGCCGCCTTACGCGCGACGTACATTGCGCCGAGGGGTTCAGCTTCGATGCCCCGAGCCAGCACCTGAACCTCCCGCTCGGCCCGGTCCATCGTCCCCAATACACCGGGGTCCACTTCGCCCCGCTGCTCGAACGGCACGACCGCGCCCAGAGGCAGCGTGAACCGCAACCAATCGACCCGGACCCGGTCTGTCTCGCCCTGGATCGCCTGTTCCAGGGTCCACTTGATGCGACGCCCATCGGACACCGCCTGCGCTGCTACCGTCCTGCCCGGCTTCATGCTGCTACCCCCGTGTTACCGAGGGGGGGAACACCGGACGCCCGCGCGAGCGCGGCCGGTGCGCTGCGCGCCCCGTCCACGCACGCGCAGCGGCCATCCCCTACGCTCGAACACTTGCGCAGGTCAAACGGCCGCACGCGGAAATCACCGATGGACGTTTTGACGCTGACGCGCACACCCGAACCGCTGATCCAGCGTTCGTAATCGCCACGGACCACGCCGCACAACGTTTCGCCGCGCACCCGCAGCTGCACGTGATCGCGAGCCTTGAAGTCCATCAGGGCCTTGAAGACCCCTTGTCGCTCTAGGGTTTCTGTAACCCTGTTGACCTCTTCGATTGACTGCGGTAGCTTGCGCACCCCTGGACCCCCGGTCAAGCTGGACCGATGGCCCAGCACGGGGCAGAGACTACAGGACCAAAGGACCGGTATGCACTACGGACAATCCCTGATTGACGCTGCGCTAACTTCTATGGTAGCCAGCCGCTACCAGTTGGCGCAGAAACTGGGTGAAGACGAGTCCTTCATCGGGAAGGTCTATCGCGGCACGAAACCGCTGCCCCCTGCCCTAGCAGGCAGGATCGCCGCTGTTGCCGGCTTGAACGTGCAAGCCGCAATCAATGCGGCGGTGCTTTCGCAGGAGAAAGACGCGACGAAGCGTGAAACCCTCGCCCGCGCCCTGGGCGTGGACGATCCCGGTAATGGTTTGTATATTATGTTAACTAAACGATAGACGTTCAGCGTCGTCGACGCATGCGAATCCGGGCCGCCCTGTGCGGCCCGTTTTCATTCTCGGGATGGACACGTCCACGGCCTTGACCGGCCTGGATACCAAACCGATGATGCGCGCGCTGCCTGCTTGACCGTGGGCGCTTCAGCGGCCGGCGCAGCACTTGCTGGGCGGGCGTGTCATCCCAGGGCCTCGCGGCCCGCTTGCAACACCACTCACGCCAGGCCACGCGCCCGGCCTGCCCCGAACCATGACGCTCCCCACCGAACTGCGCGGCTACGCGCTGCTGCACAACGCCCGCTACAACAAGGGCTCGGCCTTCACACAGGCTGAACGCGAGGCCCTGGGCCTGAACGGCCTCTTGCCGGACCTGGTGCAGGACCTGCACATGCAGATCGCGCGCATCCACGGCCAGCTGGAGGCCATCCCTGACGACCTGCAGAAGTACCTGTTCCTGTCGGACCTGCAAAGCCGCAACCAGACGCTGTACTACGCGGTGCTGATGTCCGACCCGGCGCACTTCATGCCGCTGGTCTATACGCCCACCGTCGGCGAGGCCTGCCAGAAGTTCGACCATTTCTTCCGCGGCACGCGCGGGCTGTACCTGCCGATCACGGCCAAGGGCCGGATCAAGCAGCTGATGCAGAACTGGCCCGAGAAGGACGTGCGCTTCATCGTCGTCACCGACGGCGAACGCATCCTGGGCCTGGGCGACCTGGGTGTGGGCGGTATGGGCATCCCGATCGGCAAGCTGGCGCTGTACACCGCCTGCGCCGGCGTGCCGCCGGACCTGACGCTGCCGATCACGCTGGACGTCGGCACCAACAACGCCAGCCTGCAGGACGACCCGCTGTACCTGGGCCTGCGCAGCGAACGGGTGCGCGGGGCCGCGTACATGGCCTTCATCGACGAGTTCGTCAGCGCGGTGCAGGACCTGTACCCCAAGTGCTGCATCCAGTGGGAGGACTTCGCCAACTTCAATGCCTACGGCATCCTGGACCGCTACCGCGACAAGATCTGCACCTACAACGATGACATCCAGGGCACGGCGGCCGTGGCGCTGGCCGGGCTTTACGGCGGCATCCGCATCAAGGGCGAGAAGCTCAGCCAGCAGACCGTGCTGTTCCTGGGCGGCGGCGCCGCGGCCACCGGCATTGCCGAACTGATCAGCGAGGCGATGGCACTGGAGGGCCTGACCCTCGAGCAGGCGCGCGCCCGCAACTGGCTGTACGACGTCAACGGCCTGATCACCCAGGCGCGCACCGACCTCACCGACTTCCAGAAACCCTTCTCGCACGCGCACCCGGCGGTAGCCAGCTTCGTGGCCGCCATCGAGGCGATCAAGCCGACGGTGATCATCGGCGTCAGCACGGTGCCCAAGCTCTTCAACCAGGCGGTGATCGAGGCGATGAGCCGCATCAATGCGCGGCCGATCATCTTCCCCTACTCGAACCCGACCTCGCGCTCGGAATGCACCGCGCAGGAGGCCTACACCTGGTCGCAGGGCCGTGCCATCTTCGCCAGCGGCAGCCCCTTCGACCCGGTGACGCTCGGCGGCAAGACCTTCATCCCCGGCCAGGGCAACAACGTCTACATCTTCCCGGCCATGGGCCTGGCGGTGCTGGCCACCGAGGCCAGCCGCGTCACGCAGGAGATGTTCATCTGCACCGCGCAGGCGGTGGCCGAACAGGTGACACAGGCGCAGCTGGACAGTGGCCTGATCTACCCGCCGCAGAGCCACATCCTGGAAGCCTCGCTGCATGCCGCCACGCGCGTGGCGCAGCTGATCTTCGACCGCGGCCTGGCGCGCGTGCCGCGGCCGGCCGACATCGCCCAGCACGTGCGCAGCTACGCCTACACGCCGGTCTACCAGAACTATGTCTGAAGGAGGAACCCGCTTGTCGTCCACCCCTACCACCACGCTCGGCGGCTATCTGGCTGCCCGCGTCGCCCAGGCCGGCCTGACCGATTTCTTCGGTGTGCCCGGCGACTACAACCTGGTGCTGCTGGACGAGCTGCTGAAGCAGCCGGGCCTGCGCATGATCGGCTGCTGCAACGAGCTGAACGCCGGCTACGCGGCCGACGGCTACGCGCGGGTGCGCGGCTTCTCGATGGTGGTGGCGACCTACATGGTCGGCGCCACCAGCCTGCTGAATGCCATCGCCGGCTCGTACTCCGACGACCTGCCGGTGCTGGTGATCTCGGGCGGGCCCAACAGCAACGACGCCGGCGCGCACCATGTGCTGCACCACACCATCGGCGAGAAGGACTTCTACCAGGCCGCCCAGTGCTTCGCGCCGGTGGTGCGCAAGGCCATCGTCATCCGCCACCTGGACGACGCGCCGGCGCTGATCGACGAGGCGCTGACGCTGTGCCTGCGCGAGCGCAAGCCGGTGTACCTGGAGATCGCCTGCAACCTGGCCAATGCCCGTGTGCCAGCGCCGGGGCCGATGACGCTGCCCCCTGCCCCATTGCCCAGCGATGCCGCTTCGCTGGGCGCCGCCGTGGAAGCCGCCCTCACCCACCTGAACGCGGCCGTCAAGCCGGTGCTGCTGGCCGGTGTGAAGATCGCGCCAGCCGGCGCGCAAGGCGCCTTCGAGCAGCTGGCCGATGCGCTGGGCTGTGCAGTGGCGGTGATGCCCAACGCCAAGGGCCTGCTGCGCGAGAACCACCCCGGCTTCATCGGCACCTACTGGGGCGAGGTCAGCAGCGAGGACTGCGCCGAGGTCATCGAATCCAGCGACTACCAGATCTTCGCCGGGCCGATCTTCAACGACTACACCACCGTCGGCTGGACGGCACTGGTCAACCACAAGAAGGCCATCACCATCGACCCCGACCGGGTAACGGTGGCCGGCACGCCGTTCCACAACGTGCGGCTGGCGGACTTCATCGCCGCGCTGGCGGCGCGTGCGCCAAAGAAGGATGCCTCGCTGGCCGCCTACCAGCGGCTGCACCAGGCCACGGCCCCTTCCCTGCCGCCGGTCGCCGACAGCCGGCTGGCGCTGCGCGAGCTGCGCGCCCATGTGCAGCAGCTGCTGGGGCCGAGCACGCAGCTGGTGGTGGAGACGGGCGATTCCTGGTTCAACGGCCAGAAGCTCAGCCTGCCCGCAGGCGCCGGCTACCACTTCCAGATGCAGTACGGCTCCATCGGCTGGGCGACCGGCGCCACGCTGGGCGTGGCCATCGGCGCCGGCCCGCAGCGCCGCACGGTGGCGCTGATCGGCGACGGCTCCTTCCAGCTGACGGCGCAGGAAGTCTCGACGATGATCCGCTACGGCGCCAACCCGATCATCTTCCTGCTGAACAACCGCGGCTACACCATCGAGGTGGAGATCCACGACGGCCCGTACAACAACATCAAGAACTGGGACTACGCCGGGCTGGTGGCGGTGTTCAATGCCGGCGAGGGCAACGGCCTGGGCCTGAAGGCAGCCACCAGCGCCGAGCTGGCCGCGGCCATCGAGCGGGCCCGCCAGCACGACGGCCTGGTGCTGATCGAATGCGCGCTGGACCGCGACGACTGCACCAAGGAGCTGCTGGAATGGGGCAGCCGCGTGGCCGCGGCCAACTCGCGGCCGCCAGCCCAGCAGGGCTGAGCCAAAACAAAGCGGGCCCGAGGGCCCGCTTCTGCTGGGGTGCCGTGCGACGTCAGACGCGCTCGAACACCGCGGCAATACCCTGGCCGCCGCCGATGCACATCGTGACCAGCGCATAGCGGCCGCCGGTGCGGTGCAGTTCATAGACCGCCTTGGTGGCCAGGAAGGCGCCCGAGCAGCCGATCGGGTGGCCCAGCGCGATGGCGCCGCCGTTCGGGTTGGTCTTCTTCATGTCCAGTTCCAGGCCGCGCGCGACCGCGATCGCCTGGGCCGCGAAGGCCTCGTTGCTCTCGATCACGTCCATCTGGTCGAGCGTCAGGCCGCCCTTCTTCAGCGCCAGCTTGGTGGCCGGGATCGGGCCTTCGCCCATGATCTCGTTCGGCACACCGGCCACGGCATAGGACACCAGGCGCGCCAGCGGCTTGTGGCCGTCGGCCGCAGCACGGGCCGCATCGGCCAGCACGAAGAAGGCCGCGCCGTCGTTGATGCCCGACGCATTGCCGGCGGTGACGCTGCCGTCCTTCTTGAAGGCCGGCTTCATCTTGGCCAGCGTCTCGAGCGTGGTGCCCGCCTTCACATGCTCGTCGGTGTCGAAGGTGACCTCGCCCTTGCGGGTCTGCTTGACGATCGGGACGATCTGGCTCTTGAAGCGGCCCTCGGCGATGGCGGCGGCCGCACGGCGGTGCGATTCGACGGCCAGCGCGTCCTGTTCCTCGCGGGTGATGCCCCACTTGGTCACCAGGTTTTCAGCGGTGATGCCCATGTGGCCGACGCCGAACGGGTCGGTCAGCGCGGCGACCATCGCGTCGACCATCTTCACGTCGCCCATGCGGGCGCCGCTGCGCAGTTGCGGGCTCAGGTAGGCGCCGCGGCTCATCACCTCGACGCCGCCGCCGACGCCGTAGTCGCAGTCACCCAACAGGATGTTCTGCGCGGTGGTGACGATGCCCTGCAGGCCCGACGAGCACAGGCGGTTGACGGCCATCGCCACCGAATCCATCGGCAGGCCGGCTTGAATGGAGGCCACGCGGGCCACGTAGGGATAGCGGCTTTCGGTGGGAATGCAGTTGCCCACCGTCACGTAGTTGATGCTCTTGGGGTCGACGCCGGAGCGCTTGACCGCCTCCTTCATGACGGTGCCGGCCAGTTCTGCCGGCTCGATGTCGGCCAGCGAGCCGTTGAAGGTACCGATCGCCGACCGGGCTGCGCCCAGGACCACTACATCACGCTTGCTCATGCTCGCCTCCTTGTCCAAGTAGATTACAAGACACCGACCTTAGCGCCTGGCGCTGGCGGCAGCCTTACGCAGTTGCACGAACCGCCGCAAGGCCGGGAACATGGTTGGCGGAGCCGGAGGGATTCGAACCCTCGATGCAGGTTTTGCCCGCATACTCCCTTAGCAGGGGAGCACCTTCGGCCACTCGGTCACAGCTCCGCGGAATGGGCAGGATTCTACCCCGCCAGGGGCCGGCTCAGGCCGCCGGCGCCTGTTCCAGGTCGAAGGCCTTGTGCAGCGCGCGCACGGCCAGTTCCATGTACTTCTCGTCGATGACCACGCTGGTCTTGATCTCGCTGGTGGTCACCATCTGGATGTTGATGCCCTCCTCGCTGAGGGTGCGGAACATCTTGGCCGCCACGCCGACATGGCTGCGCATGCCGATGCCCACGATCGACACCTTGCAGATGCGCGGGTCGCCGGTCACCTCGGCCGCGCCGGTGGCCGGCCCGACGCCGCCCTTCAGGATGTCCAGCGCGCGGGCGTAGTCGTTGCGGTTGACGGTAAACGAGAAATCGGTGCGCCCGCCGTGCGACACGTTCTGCACGATCACGTCCACATCGATGTTGGCCTCGGCGATGGCCCCCAGGATCTGGTAGGCGATGCCGGGCCGGTCGGGCACGCCGACCACGGTGATCTTGGCCTCGTCGCGGGTGAAGGCGATGCCGGACACGACAGCTTGTTCCATCTTTTCGTCTTCCTCGAAGGTGATCAGGGTGCCGGAGGAAGCCTCCTCGGCCAGGTCGATGTCCCAGGGCGTGAAGCTGGACAGCACGCGCAGCGGCACCCGGTACTTGCCGGCGAACTCCACCGAGCGGATCTGCAGCACCTTGGAGCCCAGGCTGGCCATCTCCAGCATTTCCTCGAAGCTCACCGTCTGCAGGCGCCGCGCCTCGGGCACGATGCGTGGGTCGGTGGTGTAGACGCCGTCGACGTCGGTGTAGATGAGGCACTCGTCGGCCTTCATGGCCGCGGCCACCGCCACCGCCGAGGTGTCCGAACCACCGCGGCCCAGCGTGGTGATGTTGCCCTGCTCGTCCACGCCCTGGAAGCCGGTGATGACCACCACCTTGCCGGCGGCCAGGTCGGCGCGCACGCGGACGTCGTCGATGGCCTGGATGCGTGCCTTGGTGAAGGACGAATCGGTGCGGATCGGCACCTGCCAGCCGGCGTAGCTGACGGCCTCCAGGCCTTCCGCCATCAGCGCCAGCGACAGCAGGCCCACCGACACCTGCTCGCCGGTGGCGGCGATCTGGTCCAGCTCGCGGAAGCTCTGCGCGCTGGGCTTGTCGGGCGACAGTTCCTTGGCAAGGCCCAGCAGGCGGTTGGTCTCGCCGCTCATCGCCGAAGGCACGACGACCAGCTGGTGTCCGGCGCGCACCCATTTGGCGACGCGCTTGGCGACATTGCGGATGCGCTCGGTCGAGCCCATCGACGTGCCACCGTATTTGTGAACGATGAGAGCCATGGCGGGGGTTGGGGTCAGTCCGGCGCCGGCGGCGCAGGAAACCCAGCATTTTAGCCTGCCGGGTCGGCTGCCCCGGCCTGCCAGCGCAGGCCGCGCATCGGGCTGCCGGCCGGCGCCAGGCAGCGCGCATCCAGCCCCAGGCCGGGCACGAACAGCAGCCGCTCGCCGGCAAACAACAAGGGCCCGCCGCGCTGCCAGGCCGGCACCCCCGCCGCCTGGAACTGCAGCTTCAGGCTGCGCGGCAGGCTGCCGGGTGCGGCCTGGAAGCGTTCACCGCCACGCCGCGGCCGCAATTCAGCCTGGCGCAGCAGTTCGGGTGCAAGGCCGCCCTGGGCGACCGAGGTGACGACAAAGTGCCCGCCCCAGGGCGGCACCGGGTGGCGCCCGGGACGCCGCAGGTCGATGGCCAGCCGCTCGGGCGGTACCGGTGCGGGCGTTTCGGGCGGCAGTGTATGCAACGCGCCGGCATGCAGCCGCAGCAAACCGCCCGGGCCGGGCCAAGCGCTGCCGGCGGCGGCCCGAGGCAGCTCCGCCAGCAGACGCTGCACCAAGCTGTCGGGCACCGGTAGGCCGGCGTCGCCAGCCAGCCAGGCCCGCAGCAGGTTCGCCCGCCGGGCAGCGGACAGCGCCAGCCACGGCGCACGGCGCAACGAGCCATCCGGCGCGAGGCAGGCGGGCAGGTCC
>JAFLDH010000499.1 GCA_017302505.1 Burkholderiales bacterium | reverse complement strand
ACCCGGTGCAGCTTGCGGCGCCTGCCACCAGGCCGCCGCGCCGGTGAAGGCGAAGCCCAGGCTCGCCGCGGCCACCGCGCGCTGCGGCTCCACCTGAGCCAACGCGCCCAGCACCGGCACCACGAACACCCCGCCGATGCTGGTGGCGCCAATGGCCAGTCCGGCCAGCAGCACGCCCAGCGCGGCGAGCACCAGCATGTCACTCAGCCTTGATCTTGTTCGCGGCGACGACGTTGGCCAGCGCCTGCCGCTCCTTGGCCAGGTAGGCCGTGAAGTCGGCTGGCGTCATCTGCAGCGGCTTCATGCCGCCGTCGGCCAGTTGCTTCAGCACAGCGGGGTCCGCCAGCACCAGGCCGATTTCCTTGTGCAAGCGCGCGACGATCGCAGCGTCCAACCCGGCGGGACCCAACAGGCCCAGCCAGGAGTCGACATCCAGCGTGGCCAGCGCCGGCGTCTCCGAAAGGCTGGGCACGCCGGGCAGCGCTTCACTGCGGGCCTTGGAGGTCACGCCATAGGCCTTGACCTTGCCTTCCTTGACCATGCCCTGCACCAAGGCCACGGGCAGTACCGCCAGGTCCACCTGACCGCCGGCCACGTCGGTCAGCACCTGCGGGCCGGACTTGTAGGGCACGTGCAGGATGTCCACGCCGGCGGTGGCCGTGATCATCGCCGCCGTCAGGTGCAACGAGGTGCCGAAGCCGTCGGTACCGTAGTTCAGCTTGCCGGGCTGCTTGCGGGCCAGCGCCAGCAGTTCGCCCGTGTTGGCCGCCGGCAGGCCGGGCCGGCCGATCAGCACGAAAGGCGACACGGCCACCGGTGTGATGGCCAGCAGATCCTTCTGCGCGTCATAGCGCACCGACGAAGGCGCCACCAGCGGCGCCACGTTGATCGGGCTGGCCACCGCGAACAGCAGCGTGTAGCCGTCGGGCTTGGCCTTGGCGACGCGCTGCGTGCCGATGGTGCCGGAGGCACCGGGCACGTTCTCGATGATCACCTGCTGGCCCAGGCGTTCGGCCAGCTTGGGCAGGACGATGCGTGCCGCCGCATCGACACCGCCGCCCGCGCCGAAGGGCACCACCACGGTCACCGGCTTGTCGGGCCAGGCGCCCTGCGCCAGCGCGGACAGCGGCAGCACGGCTGCCGCGACCAGGGTGAGAAACAGCTTGTTCATCGGGGTCTCCTGCGCACGGGTCGGATTGCAACGGCCCGCAATCTAGGGCGGATAGAGCGTCAGGCATAGCTGAATGATTCTTCCAACCCGTCAGCAGAAAACGTACAGTTTGCGAATGCGGCCGATCTCCCAGTCTTTCCGTTGCCTGGATGCGGTGGCGCGCCGCGGCTCGGTCCGCAAGGCGGCCGAGGCGCTGCACCTGACGGCTGCCGCGGTGCACCAGCAGATCCTCAACTTCGAAGAGCAGGTGGGCACGCCGCTGTTCGACCGGTTGCCGCGCGGCATGAAGCTCACCGCCGCTGGCGAGATCGTGCTGGCCTCGGTGCGGCGCACCCAGCGCGACTTCGAACAGGCGCTGGCCCAGGTGGAGGCCCTGCGCACGCTGCAGCGCGGCCACGTCAGCCTGGGCGTGCCGCACGCCAGCGCCGAGGTGCTGATGCCGCGCGTGATGCAGGCCATGCGCGCCGATTACCCAGGCATCAGCTTTGACGTGCGCACCGGCAACGGCGAGGCGCTGCTGCGTGCAGTGGCGGGCGGCGAGGTGGACATCGCCTTTTGCCTGCAGCGCATGGCGCCGCCCGGCGTGGAGCAGATTCGCGCCTGGCCGCAGCAGCTGGGCGCGGTGGTGGCGCCCGGGCACCCGCTGGCCCAGCGCAGCGGCAAACTCAGGCTGCGCGACTGTCTGGCCCACGCACTGGCCCTGCCGGCGCCCGACATGGAACTGCGCGCCATGGTCGACCGCATCGCCAGCCGCGAGCGACAGCTGCTGAAGCCGGCGGTGCAGACGACCTCGGTGGCGATGATCCGCACACTGGCTGCCGACGGCGGACTGGTGGGCCTGCTGGTGCAGGAGAACGTCTTCCACGACGTGGCCACCGACCGGCTGCGCTGGCTGCCGCTGGCCGATGCCGAGGCGCAATCGGCCACCGGTCTTTACCAGCGCCTGGGCCAGCGCGCGGCAGTGGCCACGGGGGTGTTCGTGCAGTACCTGGACCGCGCCTTCAACGAATGGGTGCCGCTGGCGTAGCGGGCCGCGCGTTCAACGCATGCCGATGTGCACGTCGCCGAACAGCCCGCTCATGCCCCGCGGCTGCGAGCGCCAGTACTGCGGTGGCGCGTTCACCTGCGCACCCAGCTTCGCGGCCGCATGCCAAGGCCAGCGAGGATCGAACAGCATGCCGCGCGCCAGCGCCACCGCATCGGCCTGGCCGCTGGCCACGATGGCCTCGGCCTGCTCGGGCTCGGTGATCAGCCCGACCGCGATCGTTGGAAGGCCCGTTGCCTGCTTCAGCGCCGCCGCCAGACCCACCTGGTAGCCGGGGCCGATGGGGATCTTCTGCTGCGGTGACACGCCGCCGCT
Organism: Burkholderiales bacterium; assembly: GCA_017302505.1. Lineage (GTDB taxonomy): Bacteria > Pseudomonadota > Gammaproteobacteria > Burkholderiales > Burkholderiaceae_C > Rubrivivax. Next base: position 563 of record JAFLDH010000499.1, on the reverse strand, counting down.
GGACACGTGCAGGAAGCTCAGTCCGCGGGACTGCAGTTCGCGTGCAAGGACCAGGCTTTGCGCCTCGTCCCAACCGCCTTCGACCCAGTCGGTTGCAGAGATGCGCACACCCACTGCCATCGCCGCCGGCACCGCCGCGCGCACCGCGTCGAAGACCTGCAGCGGAAAGCGCATGCGGTTGGAGAGCGATCCGCCATAGGCATCGCTGCGCTGGTTGGAGATCGGTGACAGGAACTGGTGCAGCAGGTAGCCGTGCGCGGCATGCAGCTCGATCGCGTCCAGCCCCAGCCGATGCGCGCGCCGTGCGGCGTCGGCGAAGGCGGCGACGATGCGCTGCAGGCCGGCTTCATCCAGCGCCTCGGGCGCGGCCTCGCCAGGCAGCTGCGGCAGGGCCGACGGCGCCACCGGCGGCCAGCCGCCGGGCTGCTCAGGCGGGATCAGCATGCCGCCTTGCCAGGGCACGTGGCTGGAGCCCTTGCGCCCGGCGTGGCCCAGCTGGATGGCGATCGGCATGCGCGAATGGGCGCGCACCGCCTGCAGCGCGCGGGCCAGCGCGGCTTCGG
>JAFLDH010000498.1 GCA_017302505.1 Burkholderiales bacterium | reverse complement strand
GGCAGGACGCCGCCGGTGCGCGGGGACAATGACCGCCGCGCGGGCGCGCATGGCGCTCGTAGCACGAGACGGAGACAACGAATGAACGCTTCTTCCCTGCCGGCCCTGGTGCTGGCCGCCCTTGCTGCCCTGGCCCTGGCCGGTTGCCAGCGCAGCAGCCCGCCGGACGCGGCGGCCAGTGGCGTCACGCCTGCCGTGCAGCAGGCCAACGCGGCGGTGGCCGCGGCCGCCGATCTGTCCGACCCGGCGAGCTTTGCCGATGCCAAACGCGGCTTCATCGCTGCGCCGAAGGGCCAGGTCAAGGACGAGGCCGGCAACGTCATCTGGGACTACGACGCCTTTGCCTTCGTGCAGGGCAAGCCGCCGGCCACCGTCAACCCCAGCCTGTGGCGGCAGGCGCTGCTAAACAACCAGACGGGGCTGTTCAAGGTGCACGACCGCATCTGGCAGCTGCGCGGCTTCGACCTGGCGAACATCACGCTGATCGAGGGCAAGACCGGCTGGATCGTGGTGGACACGCTGACCGCCCGCGAGACCGCCGCCGCGGCGATGGCCTTCGCGCGCCAGCACCTGGGCGACAAGCCGGTGTCGGCGGTGATCTTCACGCACAGCCATGTCGACCATTTCGGCGGCGCGCTGGGCGTGATCAGCGCCGAAGACGCCAAGGCGCGCGGCGTGCCGGTGGTGGCGCCAGCCGGCTTCATGGAAGAGGCGACCAGCGAGAACCTGATGATGGGCGTGGCCATGGGCCGGCGCTCGATGTACATGTACGGCAGCCGCCTGCCGCGCGATGCCGGCGGGCTGGTGGACACCGGCCTGGGCAAGGCGGTGGCCTACGGCCGCGTCGGCATCCTGGCACCCACGGTGGTGGTCGACCAGCCGCAGCAGGAACTGCTGATCGACGGACTGCGCTTCGTCTTCCACAACGTGCCGGGCAGCGAGGCGCCGGCCGAGTTCACCTTCTACCTGCCGGAGCTGCAGGCCTTCTGCGGCGCGGAGCTGATGAGCCACACGCTGCACAACCTGTACACGCTGCGCGGCGCCAAGGTGCGCGATGCGCTCAAGTGGGCCGGCTACCTGGACGCCTCGCTGCAGCACGCCGCGCAGGCCGAGGTGCTGTTCAACCAGCACCACTGGCCGGTGTGGGGCCGCGCGCGCATCGACGACTTCATCGGCATGCAGCGCGACGTCTACCGCTACATCCACGACCAGACGGTGCGGCAGATGAACGCCGGCCTCACCGGCCCGGAGATCGCCGACACGATGACGCTGCCCAAGCCGCTGCAGGACCACCTGAACGTGCGCGGCTACTACGGCACGGTGCGGCACAACGTGCGCGGCGTCTACCAGTTTTACCTGGGCTGGTTCGACGCCCATCCGGCCAACCTGGACGCGCTGCCGCCGGTGGAAGCCGGCAAGCGCTACGTGGCGCTGGCCGGCGGCGCCGACAAGGTGGTGGCCGCGGCGCAGCAGGCCTTCGACGCCGGCGAGTTCCGCTGGGCGGCCGAGCTGCTGAAGCATGCCGTCTATGCCGACCCGCAAAACCGCGCGGCCAGCGAGCTGATGGCGCGAAGCTTCGAGCAGATGGGCTACCTGGCCGAATCGGCGCCGTGGCGCAACTTCTACCTGACCGGCGCGCTGGAGCTGCGCAAGGGCCCGCCCGACAAGGGCATCCCCAGCAGCGCGCTGCTGGACATGCTGCAGCACACGCCGATCGAGCGCTTCCTGGAAGCGATGGCCGCCAACCTGAACGGGCCGAAGGCGGCCGACAGCCGGCTGAAGATCAACCTGGTGTTCACCGACCTGAACGAAAGCTACGTGCTGCAGCTGCGCCACGGCGTGCTGCACCACCACCGCGCGCCGCCGGCCGCCGACGCCAACGCCACGCTGCGGCTGACCAAGCCCTTCTTCCTGCAGATGATGACCGGCGGCGCCGGTGCCAAGGACCTGCTGCTGTCCGACCAGACGCAGATCGACGGCAGCGCGCTGGACCTGGGGCGCTTCTTCGCGCTGCTGGTCAAGGCGCCGGGCAACTTCCCGATCGTCACCCGATGACCGCACTGCAGGCCTATGTCGTCGGCGGCGCGGTGCGCGACCGGCTGCTGGGCCGGCCGGTGAACGACCGCGATTGGGTCGTGGTGGGCGCCACGCCGCAGCAGATGATCGAGGCCGGCTTCCGCCAGGTGGGCGCCGACTTCCCGGTGTTCCTGCATCCGCAGACGGGCGAGGAATACGCGCTGGCCCGCACCGAGCGCAAGAGCGCGCCGGGTTACCGCGGCTTCGTCGTGCATGCCGACCCGTCGGTGACGCTGGACCAGGACCTGTCGCGCCGCGACCTGACGATCAACGCCATGGCCGAGGCGCCCGATGGCACGCTGATCGACCCCTTCGGCGGCCAGCGCGACCTGCAGCAGCGCGTGCTGCGCCATGTGTCCCAGGCCTTCGTCGAGGACCCGGTGCGCATCCTGCGCGTAGCCCGCTTTGCCGCGCGCTTGGCCGATTTCGAGGTCGCGCCCGAGACGCTGTCGCTGATGCGCCGCATGGTCGATGCCGGCGAGGTGGCCGCGCTGGTGGCCGAGCGCGTCTGGCAGGAGCTGGCGCGCGGCCTGATGGAGGCCACGCCCTCGCGCATGTTCACGCTGCTGCGCGAATGCGGCGCGCTGCGCGTGCTGCTGCCCGAGGTGGACCGGCTGTGGGGCGTGCCGCAGCCGCCGCAGCATCACCCCGAGGTGGACACCGGCGTGCACCTGATGATGGTGCTGGACCAGGCGGCGGGTATGCAGGCGCCGCTGGCGGTGCGCTTTGCCTGCCTGGGCCACGACCTGGGCAAGGGCACGACGCCGGCCGAGGCGCTGCCCCGCCACCTGGGGCACGAGGCGCGCGGCGTCGCGCTGCTGGACGGTCTGTGCCGGCGCCTGAAGGTGCCGGTGGAGTGCCGCGAGCTGGCCGAGCTGACCGCACGCGAGCACGGCCACGTGCATGCCAGCCTGGGGCTGGACGCGGCGGCGCAGCTGCGGCTGCTGGAGCGCGGCGACGCACTGCGCCGCCCGGCGCGCTTTGCCGACCTGCTGCTGGCCTGCGAATGCGATGCGCGC
>JAFLDH010000497.1 GCA_017302505.1 Burkholderiales bacterium | reverse complement strand
CCCGCCGCCCGCCTGAGGGCGCGGCCGCGGCCTACACTGCCGCATCGGCACGCGGCCTGCGTGCCCTTTGCAGCCCTTTCGGAGAACCCATCGCATGAAATCCCGCGCCGCCGTGGCCTTCGCAGCCGGCCAGCCCTTGCAAGTGGTCGAGATCGACGTCGCCCCGCCGAAGAAAGGCGAGGTGCTGATCCGCATCACCCACACCGGCGTGTGCCATACCGATGCCTTCACGCTCAGCGGCGACGATCCGGAAGGCCTGTTCCCGGTGGTGCTGGGGCACGAGGGCGCCGGCATCGTGGTCGAGGTGGGCGAGGGCGTCACCAGTGTGCGGCCCGGCGACCACGTGATCCCGCTGTACACCGCCGAATGCGGCCAGTGCCTGTTCTGCAAGAGCGGCAAGACCAACCTGTGCGTATCGGTGCGCGCCACGCAGGGCAAGGGCGTGATGCCCGACGGCACATCACGCTTCAGCTACAACGGCCAGCCGCTGTACCACTACATGGGCTGCTCCACCTTCAGCGAGTACACCGTGGTGGCCGAGGTCTCGCTGGCGAAGATCGACCCCGCCGCCAACCCCGAGCAGGTGTGCCTGCTGGGCTGCGGCGTCACCACCGGCCTGGGCGCGGTGAAGAACACCGCCAAGGTGCAGCCGGGCGACACGGTGGCGGTGTTCGGGCTGGGCGGCATCGGCCTGGCGGTGGTGCACGGCGCGCAGCGCGCACAGGCCGGCCGGATCATCGCCATCGACACCAACCCGGCCAAATTCGACCTGGCTCGGGCCTTCGGCGCCACCGACTGCGTGAACCCGAAGGACCACGACAAGCCGATCCAGCAGGTGATTGTCGAGATGACCGGCTGGGGCGTGGACCACAGCTTCGAATGCATCGGCAACGTCAACGTGATGCGCGCGGCGCTGGAATGCGCGCACCGCGGCTGGGGGCAGAGCGTGATCATCGGCGTGGCCGGCGCGGGGCAGGAGATCTCGACCCGGCCGTTCCAGCTGGTCACCGGCCGGCGCTGGCTGGGCACGGCCTTCGGCGGCGTCAAGGGCCGCAGCCAGCTGCCCGGCATGGTGCAGGAGGCGATGCGCGGCGACATCCGGCTGGCTCCCTTCGTCACCCACACCATGCCGCTGGCCGACATCAACCATGCCTTCGAGCTGATGCACGACGGCAAGTCCATCCGTTCGGTGGTGCACTACACCGAAGCCGCCTGACCCGACCTTTCTGCCCGGACCATGACGAGAACGATGCTTTCCCGCCCGCTGCTGCCGCTGATCGCCGCCGCGCTGACCCTGGGCGGCTGCGCCAGCAGCAAGTACGACCCGAACCCCACGCGCGACACCGCCATCGGTGCGCTGGCTGGCGCCGCCGTCGGCGCGGCGGTGCATGGCAGCAACCGCACGCATGGCGCGCTGGTGGGCGCGGCGGTGGCCGGCATCGGCACCTACATCTGGTCCAGCCAGATGGCCAAGCAGAAGCAGCAGATGGAAGCGGCCACCGCCGGCACCGGCGTGCAGGTGACGCAGACGCCGGACAACCAGCTGAAGCTGGAGGTGCCCAGCGACATCTCCTTTGCCACCGGCAGCGCGCAGCTGGCGCCGGGGCTGCAGCCAATACTGACCCGCTTTGCGGTGACGCTGAACGAGAACCCGAAGACCAGCGTACGCATCGTCGGCCACACCGACAGCAGTGGCAGCGATGCGATCAACGAGCCGCTGTCGGTGAATCGCGCCGCCTCGGTGCGCAACTACCTGGTGTCGCAGGGCGTGGCGGCCGACCGCATCGCCATCGACGGCCGTGGCTCGCGCGAGCCCATCGCCGACAACGCCACGGCCGAGGGCCGGGCGCGCAACCGCCGCGTCGACATCTACGTGGCCGAGCGGTCGTCGGCCTACTAAAGTCGGATCAGGTGCCGTGGAAGCGGAACGGGTGCGCCCGTTCGGCAGCGTCGCGGCGGCGGAATTCCTTCGGTGATTCGCCCAGCGTGCGCTTGAACACCTTGGAGAAGCTGAACGCGTCCTGGTAGCCGACGGCACTGGCCACCGCCTCCAGGTGCAGCGCGGTGTCGGCCAGCAGCTTCATCGCGCGCTGCATGCGCAGAAGCCGCAGGTGGTTCAGCGGCGTGTCGCCCATCGCTTGGCGGAAGCGCTCGGCCAGCGCGGTGCGCGACAGCCCGGCGCGCTGCGCCAGCTCGTCCAGCGTCCACGGGTGGGCGCAGTCCTCGTGCATCAGCGTCAGCACGCGGCGCACCGCCGGGTCAGCCACCGCATGGCTCCAGCCCGCCTGCGCAGGACCGCGCTGCGCGGCCACCTCGCGCAGCGCATAGGTGAACACCACGTCCAGCAGCGCCTGCACGATGGTGTCGCCGCCGGGTTCCTGGCGCGCCATCTCCTGCTCCACCAGGCCGGTGGCCAGTGCCAGCGGGCCCAGCCGCGGCCGGTCGGCGGCGCGCAGCACGAACCACGGCGGCAGCTCGGTGAAGAAGGGGTGCAGCGGCGTGTTCCACAGCTGGTAGGCGCCACTGAGCACGGCGCGGTCGTCGGTGGCCGGCGGCTGCGGCGCCGGTTGCCAGATGGTGTCCACCGGCAGCCCGTCGATCTGCGCCTGCGGGCTGAGCAGGTGGTCGCAGCCGCGCGCCATCAACGCGATGTCGCCGCTGCCCAGCACCAGCGGCTCGGCCAGCGTGGGCGCGTGCAGGTGCACCGGGCCCTGCAGCACCACGTGCAGGCCGATGCTCTTCTCGCACGGAAAGCGCAGCGCCCGGCCGGCGGGCAGGTGGCGCAGGTCGAGCACGCGGCGGCGCATGCCGGCGTCCTGCAGGATTTCGGTCAACAGGTCCATGATGGTGGACGATTGGACATGAAAACTGGACGATTGTCCATTCTGGGTTCGATTCTCAGATCACAGAATGAACCCGTCATTCACTTCCAGGGCTTCAGACCATGTCCCGCATTCTCGTCATCGGTGCCAGCGGCACCGTCGGTTCCGAACTCTCGCGCCTGCTGGCCGCCCAGGGCGACACGGTGCTGCGCGCCACCAGCCGCCCGCCCACCGCGCCCGACCAGGTGGCGCTGGACCTGCGCACGGGCGCCGGCCTGGAC
>JAFLDH010000496.1 GCA_017302505.1 Burkholderiales bacterium | reverse complement strand
GGCGCCGCGGCGGCCGCACTCGGCGGCTTGGCGTGGTGGCGCGCTCAGCATGCGCGCGTTCCCGCGTCGCGGGCCGGCGTGACGCTGGCGGTGCTGCCCTTCAAGCCGCTGGACGCCGAGACCCGCGACGAGCTGCTGGAACTGGGCATGGCCGACAGCCTGATTGCCCGCCTGTCGCTGGTGCCGGGCTGGGTGGTTCGCTCGACCGGCTCGGTGCGGCGCTATGCCGGCAATGACCAGGATCCGCTGCGCGCCGCCAGCGAGCTCGACGTCGCCTGGATCGTCGACGGCTCGCTGCAGCGGCGCGGCGAGCAATTGCGCGTGACCGCCCGGCTGCTGCGGGCCAGCGACGGCTCGGCCGCGTGGAGCGGTACTTTCGACGAACGCTTCACCAGCGTGTTCGACCTGCAGGACACCATCTCCGACCGTGTGGCCCAGGTGCTGGAGCCCCGGCTGACAAAGGACACGCCGGGTCGGTATGCGGCCGGCGAAGTGGGCGGCACGCGCAACACCGATGCCTACCAGCTGTACCTCGCTGCACTGCGCCATGCGGCGCTGCTGCGCGGCGATGGCCTGCGCAAGGCCGTCACGCTGTACCAGGAGGCGCTGGCCATCGACCCCGATTACGCGCTGGCCTGGGTGGGCCTGGCGGTGGCCCACCGGCGCAGCTTCATTGCCATGGATGCCCGGCCGGCCACGATCTTCGAAGCGGCCACCCCACCGGTCGAGCGCGCGCTGGCAATCGCATCGCACCTGGCCGAGGCGCTGGTGGAGCGGGCCTACAAGCTGTACTGGTTCGACTACGACTGGCCCGCCGCGGAGGCCGTGTTCCGTCGTGCCATCACGCTCAACCCCAATGTGGCGCTCGCCCGCTTCGGCCTGGCGACCCTGCTGCTCAACCAGGACCGCCTGCCCGAGGGCTTCGAGCAACTCAAGACCGCGCGCGAGCTCGACCCGTTGTCGCCGCTGATCAACGCGCTGGAGGCCAACTACCTGTTCGAGGCGGGCCGCCTGCCGGAGGCCAGGGCCCGGCTCCGCCGCGCCTTCGACATTGCGCCGGCCTTTTGGCTGGCCCACGATGTGCACGGCCTGATGCTGCTGGCCGAAGGCCAACCCGAGCAGGCCCTGGCGGCGATGCACCATGCGGTGGAACTGGCCGGTGGCAGCACCCGGGCCATGGCCCTGCTGGGTGCCCACCTGGCCCGCTTGGGCCAAGAGCGCGCGGCGCGCGAGGTTCTGGCGCAGCTGCAGACATTGGAGCGCTCACGCTACGTGCCCGGCACGTCGTTGGCGACGGTGCATGCCAGCCTGGGCGAGGTGGCGCCCGCGCTCGACGCGCTGGAGCGGGCCTACCGTGACCGCGACACCCGGCTGGTCTTCCTGAAGGACGACCCCCTGCTCGCGGGCCTGCGCAGCCAGCCGCGCTATCAGGCGCTGCTGCGCAGACTCAAGCTCGACGGCTACGGGCCTGGCCTTGCGCCCATGTGACCCGTGCGTCAGGCGTCCGACTGCCCCAGCAGCGGAATCGCCCCGTCGCCATTGCCGCCCAGCAGCCCCACCTTGCTGTAGATGCCGAGCTTGCTGCGCGTGTCCTGGATGTCCAGGTTGCGCATCGTCAGCTGGCCGATGCGGTCGGCCGGGGTGAAGGCGCCTTCCACCTTCTCCATGCTCAGCCGCTCGGGCGCGTAGGTCAGGTTGGGGCTGTCGGTGTTCAGGATCGAGTAGTCGTTGCCGCGGCGCAGCTCCAGCGTCACCTCGCCGGTGACGGCGCGCGCCACCCAGCGCTGCGCAGTCTCGCGCAGCATCAGGCACTGCGGGTCGAACCAGCGGCCCTGGTACAGCAGCCGGCCCAGCCGCCGGCCGTTGATGCGGTACTGCTCGATGGTGTCCTCGTTGTGGATGCCGGTGACCAGCCGCTCGTAGGCGATGTGCAGCAGCGCCATGCCCGGGGCCTCGTAGATGCCGCGGCTCTTGGCCTCGATGATGCGGTTCTCGATCTGGTCGCACATGCCCAGGCCGTGCCGGCCGCCGATGCGGTTGGCTTCCTCGAACAGCTCCACCGCGTTGGCGAAGCTGCGGCCGTTCAGCGCCACCGGCTGGCCTTCCTCGAAGCGCACGGTGACGCTCTCGCGCTTGACTTCCACGTCGTCGCGCCAGAAGGCCACGCCCATGATCGGGTTGACGATGTGCATGCCGGCGTTCAGGAACTCCAGGTCCTTGGCCTCGTGCGTGGCGCCCAGCATGTTGCTGTCGGTGCTGTAGGCCTTCTCGACGCTCATCTTGTAGTCGAAGCCGTTCTTGATGAGGTATTCGCTCATCTCCTTGCGGCCGCCCAGCTCGTCGATGAAGCGCTGGTCCAGCCAGGGCTTGTAGATCTTCAGGCTGGGGTTGGCCAGCAGGCCATAGCGGTAGAAGCGCTCGATGTCGTTGCCCTTGTAGGTGCTGCCGTCGCCCCAGATGTTGACGCCGTCTTCCTTCATCGCCAGCACCAGCGAGGTGCCGGTGACGGCGCGGCCCAGCGGCGTGGTGTTGAAGTAGGTGGCGCCGCCGGTGCTGATGTGGAAGGCGCCGCACTGGATGGCGGCGATGCCCTCAGCCACCAGCGAGGCGCGGCAGTCGATCAGCCGCGCGATCTCGGCGCCGTAGGCCCGGGCCTTGCGCGGGATGTCCTCGTAGTCGCTCTCGTCGGGCTGGCCCAGGTTGGCGGTGTAGGCGCAGGGGATGGCGCCCTTGGCGCGCATCCAGTGCACCGCGGCACTGGTGTCCAGGCCGCCGGAAAAGGCGATGCCCACGCGCTGGCCGGCGGGCACGGATTGCAGGATGGTGTGGGACATGGTGTCGGGTTCGGGCGGTGCGGCAAAACCGTGATTGTCGCAAGCCCGACGGCCGGCGCCCGGCCACCGCCAATCCGGCCGATTGGCGCAAGCTATCAGGCGGTGGGAAAGCCCTGAGGCACGACAGGGTGGCGGTGCGGCATGCTTCCGCACCCCGCACGGCGCCCGTGGGAGCGCCGCCCTGCCCTTGGTCTGTCCACAGGAGAAACGTGCCATGAGCCACGACGAACGAGACACCCGTCCCGGCCTCACCCGCCGCCGCGTCACCCAGGGCCTGGCCGCCG
>JAFLDH010000495.1 GCA_017302505.1 Burkholderiales bacterium | reverse complement strand
CGCGCGAAATCGGCGGTCGGGCCGGCGGCGGCCAGCGATGCGGCCTCGCCATCCTGCAGCGCGCGCGCCAGCGCCTGGGCCAGCAGCTCAGAGCGCGATTCGAAGTGCCCGTAGAAGCCGCCGTGCGTCAGCCCCACGCTGCGCATCAGCGGGCCCACGCCCACCGATTCGAGACCGGCGTCGCGCACCTGCTCGGCCGCCTGCGCCAGGATGCGTTCGCGGTTGCGTGCCTTGTCGGCCTGGGAATGCCCCATGTCCCTCTCCACGCTCGGCTGCTTGACAAGCTGAATTATGTTCGTCATCCTGCTGCATGACAAACGTCATGCAGAATCGTGCTGACGCATTCCCGCAGGAGACACCGATGTCCGACCCCACCCCCGAAGGCCGCGTGCGCAGCGAGCGCATCGGCCGCGTGCTGAAGATCACCATCGACCGGCCGGAGAAGAAGAACGCCTTCAGCCCGACGATGATGCGCCAGCTGTCTGATGCGCTGACCGAGCTGGACCGCGATGAGGCACTGTGGGTGGGCGTGGTCTGCGCCGAGGGCGCCAACTTCACCGCGGGGCTGGACATGCCGCAGTTCTTCGGTCCCAAGGCCACGAACAAGCCGCTGCCCGAAGGCAACGTCGACCCCTTCGGCATGGGCGTGCGCTGCCGCAAGCCGGTGGTCACCGCGGTGCAGGGCATCGTCTACACCATCGGCATCGAGATGATGCTGGCCGGCGACATCGTGGTGGCGGCCGACGACTGCCGCTTCTGCCAGATGGAGGCCAAGCGCGGCATCGCGCCGCTGGGCGGCGCGCACTTCCGCTACCTGGAACGTGCCGGCTGGGGCAACGCGATGTACCACCTGATGCTGTGCGACGAGTTCGGCGCCGCCGAGGCCCATCGCATCGGCCTGGTGCAGGAGGTGGTGCCCGCCGGCCAGCAGACCGAGCGCGCGCTGGCGCTTGCGCAAGTCATCGCCGCCAACGCGCCGCTGGGCGTGCAGGTCACCAAGGAGGCCGGGCGCCGCTTCATCGAGGCCGGCGAGGCCGCGGCCATCGCCGCGGTGCCGGCCATCCGCCAGCGGGTGCTGAACACGGCCGACGCGGCCGAGGGCATCCGCTCCTTCGTCGAACGCCGCAGTGCGGTGTTCCAGGGCCGCTGAGGAGGCACGCGCCATGTCCGAAGCCCGAAGAGCCGTGCTCGTCATCGGTGCCGGCGACGCCACCGGTGGCGCTATCGCCCGCCGCTTCGCCCGCGAGGGCTACATCGCCTGCGTGACGCGGCGCAATGCCGACAAGCTGCAGCCGCTGGTCGACCAGATCGTGGCCGAAGGCGGCCAGGCCCATGCCTTCGGCAGCGACGCGCGCAAGGAAGAGGAGATGGTGGCGCTGGTCGAGCGCATCGAGCGCGAGATCGCGCCCATTGAGGTGGCGGTGTTCAACATCGGCGCCAACGTGCGCTTCTCGATCACCGAGACCACCGCAAGGGTGTACTACAAGGTCTGGGAGATGGGCTGCTTCGCCGGCTTCCTGATGGGCCGCGAGGTCGCCAAAGCGATGCTGCCGCGCGGCCGCGGCACGATCCTCTTCACCGGCGCGACCGCGTCGCTGCGCGGCCGCGAGGGCTTTGCTGCCTTTGCCGGCGCCAAGCATGCGCTGCGTGCTTTGGCGCAGAGCATGGCGCGCGAGCTGTGGCCCAAGGGCATCCACGTGGCGCACCCGGTGATCGACGGCGCCATCGACACCGAGTTCATCCGCAGCAACTTCCCCGAGCGCTACGCGCTGAAAGAGCAGGGCGGTATCCTGAACCCGGATCACATTGCCGAGCTGTATTGGCAGATCCATAACCAGCCGCGCGATGCCTGGACGCACGAGACCGAACTGCGGCCCTGGATGGAAGCCTGGTAGGCCGGCACAAGACTAGGAGACACGATGGACGCGAAGGTGGAGTTCCTGTTCGACTTCGGCAGCCCCAATGCCTATTTCTGCCACAAGGTGATCCCGGCGATCGAGGCGCGCACCGGCGTGCGCTTCGAATACGTGCCGATCCTGCTGGGCGGCTTGTTCAAGCTGGCCAACAACCGCTCGCCGATGGAGGCCTTTGCCGGCATTCCGCACAAGATGGCCTACGACCGGCTGGAGATCGCGCGCTTCGTGAAGAAGCACGGGCTGACGGCCTTCCGCATGAACCCGCACTTCCCGGTCAACACGCTGAAGATCATGCGCGGCGCCTGTGCGGCACAGCAGCTGGGCGTGCTGGCGCCCTACGTGGACGCGGTGTACGCGGCGATGTGGGAGCAGCAGCTGAACATGGCCGATGACGCGGTCATCGCCGAGGCGCTGCAGCGCGCCGGGCTGGACGCGGCGGCGCTGATCGCCACCTCGCAGCTGCCCGAGGTCAAGGAGCGGCTGCTGCAGAACACCCAGTCGGCGCACGAGCGCGGCGCCTTCGGTTCGCCGACCTTCTTCGTCAACGGCGAGATCTGGTTCGGCAAGGACCGGCTGCGCGAGGTGGAGGATGAGATCGTGCGCCTGAAGGCGTAGGTTCCGGGTCAGCCGCTGCGCTTAGACTTCAAGGGTGCAGTACTTCCGCAGGCTTCGTCGCCGCACCACCTGGCTGGCCCTGGTGGCGCTGCTGTGCGCGACGCTGATGCCCACGCTGGCGCATGCGCTGGTCGGCGCGGCGGGTGTTGGTGCCATCGAAGTCTGCACCTCGCAGGGCATGGCCTGGGTCCAGCCCGATGCGCCGGGCGAAAGCTCCCAGCCCGCCACGCACACCGGGCCGCTCGACCACTGCCCCTACTGCAGCCTGGCCTCGCAGCTGCCGGCGCTGCCGGCCACGGCTGCCGCCTGGGCGCCACCGCCCGGCCCCTTGCAGACCTACCCCGAGCGCTTCTACAGCGCCGCGCGCACCCCGCAAGCCTGGTGCAGCGCGCGGCCGCGCGCGCCGCCTGTTTTCTCCTGAGGTTCTGAGCAGCCCCCGCGGCATGGCCTAGGCGCCCCTGGCGCCGGGTTCGCCCGGGCACGTTGTCGACGCCCGCGCCGGCCCCGCCCGGGCGCGGCGCGCCACCAGGAGATTCTTCATGTCCACCCCTTCACCGGTCATGCGCCTGATGCGGTTCATGACCCATGTGAACATCGGCG
>JAFLDH010000494.1 GCA_017302505.1 Burkholderiales bacterium | reverse complement strand
CAGCCGCAGCTTGCTTTCGTCGCGCAGCGCCCGCACCCGCGGCTGCATTGCCCACTGGCGCACCCGCGCGCCCAGCTCGCCGGGCAGCCGATCGTGCAGCGTCTCGCTGTCCACCGGCAAGGGCCCGCTGCCGCAGCCCGCGCAGCCATTGCGGCCGGACGGCGGCGCCGTCTGGCCGTCGTGCAGCAGGGCGTCGAACTCGGTGGCCACGAACTCGCGCACCTCGCACAGCTTGTCGAGCAGCTCGCAGGCATCGGCGTTGCAGCTCAGCCCCATGCTGCGGGCGATCCAGCCCAGGTCGGCGTCGGCGGTGGGCAGCAGGTGGGTCTGCTGGTCGTCCAGGTACTGGATGCGGTGCTCGACGCGGCGCAGGAAGTCGTAGCCGGCGGCCAGGCGGTCGGCGGTGGCCGGCTTCATCAGCCCACGCGCCACCAGACGCTGCAGGCTTTTCAGCGTGGAGCGGGTGCGGATCTCCGGATACTGCCCGCCGCGCGCCACCAGCATCAACTGCACGATGAACTCGATTTCGCGGATGCCGCCGCGCGACAGCTTCACGTCGTTGGCCCGCTCGGGCCGGCCGGCGGCGCGGCGCTGCGCCTCGTCGCGGATCTTGCGGTGCAGCTGGCGCAGGCCTTCGAACACGCCGTAATCGAGGTAGCGGCGGTAGACGAAGGGCGTGACCAGCGCGCGCAGCGCCAGCGCCCGGCCGCTGGCCACGCTGGCCTGCGGCGCCACCACCCGGCTCTTCAGCCAGGCGAAGCGCTCCCATTCGCGGCCCTGCACCTGCAGGTATTCCTCCAGCATCGGCAGGCTGCACACCGGCGGGCCGGAGTTGCCGTTGGGCCGCAGCGCCAGGTCGACGCGGAAGACGAAGCCGTCCTCGGTGGTCTCGCCGATCAGCGCGTACAGCTTCTTGGCCACCAGCGCGAAGAACTCGTGGGCGCTGGTCGGCACCGGGCCGTCGGTCTCGCCTTCGTCCTCGTAGATATAGATCAGGTCGATGTCGGAGGACACGTTCAGCTCGCGGGCGCCGAGCTTGCCCATGCCGACGATCCAGAACTCGATGCGCTGGCCCTGCGCGTCGCGCGGCACGCCATGGCGCTCCTCGGCTTCGGCCAGCGCCTGTGCCAGCGCCAGCTCCAGCGTGGCCTCGGCCAGCGCGGTCATGCCGGCGGTGACGGTGGCCAGCGGCGCCGCCTGTTCCACGTCCAGGCAGGCCAGGCGCTCCAGGCAGAGCTGGCGCGCGACGCGCAGCGCCGAAGGCAGCGCGCGGCCGTCCTGGCGCAAGCGCTGCACCAGCGCGAGCACGGCATCTGTGTCGATCGCGCCGGGTGGCAGCAAGGGCAACTCGGCCGCATAGCGGCGGCGGATGCGCTGCACGAAGCGGCTGTGTGCTGCCGGGGCGGCAGGGTCGGCCGTCGGCACCATGCCGGCTGTCAGAGGTTCGGGCGCCATGCCGATGCGGCGGGCTGCTGTGCTAGATTGAAACGCGCCATGGGCGCTTTGCGCTGACCTCGTCACGCGCCTGGCGATCTCTGTCGCCCTGTGCCGCTGCGCTAACGCCGAATGGTCTCACCTTCGTCTCCTGGGTCTGATGCCGGGTTGCCGCCCCGCTGGCGGTGGGTGCGAACGGCCGGGCGCGTGGCCACGGTGGCGGTGCTGACGCTGTGGAGCGTCTTCGTCGCCGGGTGGCTGGCCCTGCACTGGATCATTCTGCCGCACATCGACGAATGGCGCCCCAGCATCGAGAGGCTGGCCACAGAGACCATCGGGTTGAAGGTGGGCATCGGCGCCATCGAGGTGCATTCCAGCGGCTGGGTGCCGGCGCTGGACCTGCGCGACCTGCGGCTGTACGACCGCCAAGGGCGCGAGGCCCTGCACCTGGCGCGTGTGCAGACGGCGCTGTCGCCGCAGATGCTGCTGGCACTGGAGCTGCGCTTCCAGCAGGTGCTGATCGACGGCGCCCGGCTGGAGGTGCGGCGCGACCCCGCGGGGCGCTGGCATGTGGCCGGGCTCGATTGGGACGGCAGCGTCGACAGCGGCGACACCCGGGCCCGAGACTGGTTCCTGGCGCAGCAGGAATTCGTCGTGCGCAATGCCGAGATCCGTTTCAGCGACGAAGGCCGCGGCACCGAGCCGCTGGTGCTGACCCAGCTGGACCTGGTGCTGCGCAACGGCCTGCGCAGCCATGCGCTGCGCCTGGACGCCACGCCGCCGGCGGAGTGGGGCGAACGTTTCACGGTCCGCGGCCGCTTCAGCCAGCCGCTGCTGGCGCCGGCCGGCGAACTGGCGCGCTGGAGCGGCGTGCTCTATGCCGAGTTCCCGCGGGCCGACGCGGCCGCGTTGCGCCGCCACCTGTCGCTGCCGCTGCAGGTGGCCGACGGCGAAGGCGCCTTCCGTGCCTGGCTGGAGATCGACGATGGCGTGCCCCGCCAGGCCACGCTCGATTTCGCGGTGGCGGCGCTGGTGCTGCAGCTGACGCCGGCGCTGCAGCCGTTGCACCTGCAGCAGGCGCAGGGCCGCATCGATGCGCAGCGTGACGCCGGCGGGGTGGCGCTGCGCAGCCGCGGCCTGAAGTTCCAGACGGCCGACGGCCGCGCCTGGCCGGCGGGCAAGCTGGACCTGTCATGGCGCCAGCCCCAGGACTTGCGCGAGCGATGGCCCGCCACCCACACCCCGGTCACTGGCGGCGAGCTGACCGCCGAAGCGCTGAGCCTGGACCTGCTGGCGCAGGTGGCCGAAAGCCTTCCGCTGGGCGACCTGCTGCGCCAACGCCTGGGCAGCCTGGCGCCGCAGGGCACGGTCGACAGCCTGCGGGCACGCTGGGAGGGGCCCACCGCGCGGCCGCTGCGCTACCAGGTCGACGCGCGCTTCACCGACCTGGGCATGCAACCGGCGCAGGCGCCCGAAGGGCCGGGCCGGCCCGGCTTCCAGCGTGCCCAGCTGCAGCTGTCGGCCAGCGAAAGTGGCGGCGAGCTGCGGGTGTCGATGCGCCAGGGCCAGCTGCAGTACCCGGGCTTCTGGGACGAGCCCGAACTGCCGGTCGACAGCCTGGAGGCCGAGCTGTCGTGGCGCCGCGGTGCCGCAGCCGACGGTGGCGGCAGTGCGCTGGAGTTGAAGCTGGACAAGGCCAGCTT
>JAFLDH010000493.1 GCA_017302505.1 Burkholderiales bacterium | reverse complement strand
GGCCTGGTCCACGCCCCAGCGACGTGCCGACGACGGCCTGCTTGCGCTGGGCGCGCTGTGCCTGGCAGCGGCACTGTGGCCGCTGGCCAGCCAACGCTGGTCCGTCGATTGGCCACCGGCCGTCCAGCTGGCTGCGGCCACGACACTGGCCTCGACGGCACTGAGTTTTCTGCTGCTGGCCATGGGCAGCCGGCGCACCGAGCGATCGTTGCGCGAGTCACGGCGCCGTCTGCGCCTGCTGGCCAACCTGGACATGCTGACCCAGGTGCCCAACCGCCGCCGATTCGAAGAGCTGGCGCGGCGTGCCTTGCAGACCGACACGCCGGGCAGCGCCACGCTGCTGCTGGTGGACATCGACCATTTCAAGCAGATCAATGACCAACTCGGGCATGCGGCAGGCGACAGGGCGCTGAAGCTGGTGTCGCGCTGCACGCAGGAACTGCTGCGCGCCCACGACGTGGCCGGCCGCCACGGCGGTGACGAGTTCGTCATGCTGTTGCGCCAGAGCAGCACGCGCGAAGCCATGCAGGTGGCCGACAGGTTGGTGTCGCAGCTGCAGGCCCAGGCACCGGCACAGGCGCTGCCGCCGCTGACGCTGAGCTTCGGCATCGTGCAGATGCTGCCTGCCGAAAGCATCGATGAGACGCTGCATCGCGCAGACCTGGCGCTCTACGAGGCCAAGCGCCTCGGCCGCTCGCGCGCCGTGGCCGCCGATGGCGACCCGGACCGGCCGGTGTTCCGTAGCAGCCAGCGTCTGGGGCTGAGTTCCAGCTAAGGGCGGCGCCGGACAGACCAAGGCCGGGCGCGAGGCCCGGCCTTGTGAGTTGGATGGTGGAGCCGGCGGGAATCGAACCCGCGTCCGCAAGCCATCACCGGACAGTTCTACATGCGTAGCTGGCTGATTTGAATCTCGCGCCCCGGGTCGCGCAGCAGCACGCTACCCTTGACGCCAGTCACTTGATCTTGCCCCGCGGCGAGTGACCCGCTGCACGGCACAGCCCATGTGAATGACCTCGCAGCCCTTGGTCTTGCGACCTCAGGCCCAGCCCATGGGCCAACTGTTGCGAGGCTCACCGGTATTAAGCGGCGAGGGCGAAACGTTCGTCGTTCGCAGTTACTTCGTTTCCAGTGGATTAGCGAGCGAACTGGTGCTCGGCATGCCCTGCGTCGATTCCGAACCTGCGTCGAAGCCAGGTCGGCCCCAGGCGGGTAGTTTAGGCCAGACCCAGCCAGTTCAAGAGGCTTTCGGGATGTTCCAGCACCGCATCGGCCTGCCAGGCGTGCACTGATTCATCCTGACCCAGGTAGCCCCAGGCCGCCGCCAGCACCCGCATGCCCGCGCCGCGGCCCGCTTCGATGTCCCGTCGGTCATCGCCCACATAGATGCACTGCCCCGCCGGCAAGCCGATGCGCCGCGCCGCCTCGAGCAGCGGAGCCGGGTGCGGCTTGGCATGCGGCGTGGTGTCGCCACTGACAAGCACGGCGCAGCGCTCGGCCAGCCCCAGCCCCTGGACCACGGGCACTGAAAAGCGCGACGCCTTGTTGGTGACGATGCCCCAGCGCAGGCAGCTGCGCTCCAACGCTTGCAGCACCGGTTCGATGCGCTCGAACACACGGGTCTCGCTGAGGATGCGCGCCTCGTAGCGGCTGAGGAAATCCTCGCGCAGAGCTTCGAAACGCGCATCGCCAGGGTCGATGCCGAACGCCGCCCGCAGCATGCCGCGGGCACCACTGCCGACCACCGGCCGCAACTGGTCGTAGGCCAGCGGCGGCAATCCGTGCGCATCACGCAGCTCGTTGGCGGCGCCCGCCAGATCCGGGGCACTATCGACCAGCGTGCCGTCCAGGTCGAACAGCACGGCCGTCACGTCCGCCCGGGGGTGAAGGGTCTTCATGCGCGCTTGCGGCAGGCGACCACGTAATTGACGCTGGTGTCGTCAGTCAGCCGGAAGCGCCGGGTCAGCGGGTTGTATTCCATGCCGCGGCTGGTGCTGAGTTCGAGCCCGGCTTCGCGGCACCAACGCGCCAGCTCGCTCGGACGAATGAAGCGCGCATATTCGTGGGTGCCCTTGGGCAGCAGCTGCAGCAGGTACTCGGCCGCCACGATGCCCAGCAGGAAGCTCTTCGGATTGCGATTCAGCGTGGAAAAGAAGGCCCAGCCACCCGGCCGCAGCAGCGTGGCGCAGGCTTGCACCACGGAAGCCGGCTCGGGCACGTGCTCCAGCATCTCCATGCAGGTGACCACGTCATAGGCCGCGGGCCGCTGCGCCGCCAGCGCTTCTGCCGATATCTCCAGGTATTCGAGATTCTCGATGCCGGCCTCCAGCGCATGCAGCCGCGCCACACCCAGCGGCTTGGCAGCCAGGTCGATGCCGGTGACCTGCGCAGCCATTCGGGCCATCGATTCGGCGAGGATGCCGCCGCCACAACCGATGTCCAGCACCTGTTTGCCGGCCAGTTGCGCCTGCGCGTCGATCCATTCCAGCCGCAGCGGATTCATCTCGTGCAGCGGGCGGAACTCGCTGTTCTCGTCCCACCAGCGGTGCGCCAGCTCGCTGAATTTGGCGAGCTCCTGCGGATCCACGTTTCCCATGACAGGCCCTTGATGATGGCAACCGGAAACCCGCTGCCCGGCGCCGATTCTGCAGATTGTCGATGCACCAACGAAAAACCCCGCCGAAGCGGGGTTTGCCGTTCGAGGCCCTTGCGGGCTGATCGATCAGGGTGCGGCGCGCGTGCCGACCACCTCGATCTCGGTGCGACGGTTCTTCGCGCGACCTTCGGCGGTGCTGTTGCTGGCGATCGGGTTCTTCATGCCCTTGCCTTCGGTGTACACGCGGTTCTTCTCGATACCCTTGCTGACCAGGTAGTCCTTGACCGCATTGGCGCGGCGCTCGGACAGGGCCTGGTTGTACGCGGCGGTACCGATGTTGTCGGTGTGGCCCACGGCGATGATCACTTCCAGGTTGATACCCTTGGTCTTGGCAACCAGGTCATCCAGCTTGGCCTTGCCTTCGGGCTTGATGTCGTACTTGTCGAAATCGAAGAAGGTGTCGGCAGCGTAGGTCACCTTCTGCGCGGCGGGGCGCGGAGCGGCGGCGACCGGGGCCGGCGCGGGAGCAGGAGCCGGGGCGGCCGGCGG
>JAFLDH010000492.1 GCA_017302505.1 Burkholderiales bacterium | reverse complement strand
CTGCTGGGCGCGCTGGCCCTGGCCGGCTGCCAGGCGCCGCCGGCCGTGGCGCCGAGCCACGCCGAGATCGTGCGCGAGCAGCTCGCGTTGCTGCTGGCCGACCAGATGCCCGCCTGCGGCACCGTGAGCCAGTACCGCCGGCAGGACCGGCTGGACTACCGCGTCGAATGCAGCTCCGGCCAAGCCTTCCGCGTGCGGGTCGCAGCCGATGGCCAGGTGCTGATCACCGCGCTGGCGCGCTGAGCCCGGCTAGAGCTAGACATAGTCCTTGTACTTCGGCAGCAGGCGCACCGGCTTGGCCAGCGCATCGCGGCGGAAGGGGTCGCCCAGCTCGC
Source organism: Burkholderiales bacterium (assembly GCA_017302505.1). Taxonomy (GTDB): domain Bacteria; phylum Pseudomonadota; class Gammaproteobacteria; order Burkholderiales; family Burkholderiaceae_C; genus Rubrivivax. The sequence continues at coordinate 2,808 of JAFLDH010000492.1, read as the reverse complement.
GCGTGCACATGATCTCTATCACGCAGGTCTTGCCCTGCTGCATCTGCATCGCCACCGCGCGCTGCAGCGCCGGGCCCACGTCCTCCAGCCGGTCGACCACGATGCCTTCGGCACCCATCGCGCGGGCGATGCCGGCGAAGCTGGGGTTGTCCAGTTCGCCGGCGACGAAGCGGCGGTTGTAGAAGTCGACCTGGTTCTTCTTCTCGGCGCCCCACTGGCGGTTGTGGAATACCACGCCGGTGACCGGGATGCCGTGGCGCACGCAGGTCAGCACCTCGCCCATGCTCATCGCCCAGGCGCCGTCGCCGCTGTAGGCGATGGCCGGCCGATCGGGCCGCGCCTTCTTCGCGCCGATGATGGTGGGCAGTGCATAGCCGCAGTTGCCGAAGCTCATCGGCGCGAAGAAGCTGCGCGGCTCCTCGAAGCGCAGGTAGCTGTGCGCGATGGAGTTGATGTTGCCGATGTCGGTGGACACCATCACGTGCGCGGGCATCGCCTTCTCCAACTCGCGCAGCACCTGGCGCGGGTGCAGCCACTGGCCGCCGGAGAAGGGCTTCTCGCCCTTGGCCTCTTCGATCATGTCCAGGCTGAAGGCATCGCGCTCGTGCGTCCATTCGGCCAGCTCCTGCTCCCAGGCGGCCTTCTCGGCGGCCATGGCCGCCAGGCGCTGCGCGCGCGTGGCATCGCAGGCCAGCGTGCGCTCCTTCAGCAGCGCCAGCAGCGCCACCGCGGCGGCCTTGGCATCGCCGCACAGGCCCACGTCGACTTTCTTCACCAGACCCAGCATCTTCGGGTCGGCATCGATCTGCACCAGCTTCGCGCCCTTGGGCCAGTAGTCCATGCCGTACTGCGGCAGCGTGCCGAAGGGGCCCAGCCGCGTGCCCAGCGCGATCACCACGTCGGCCTGCGACAGCAGCCGCATGCCGGCCTTGCTGCCCTGGTAGCCCAGCGGCCCGCACCACTGCGGATGGCTGGCCGGGAAGCTGTCGTTGTGCTGGTAGCTGTTGACCACCGGGCAGCCGATGCGCTCGGCCAGCGCGATGGCCTCGGCAAAGCCCTCGGCCATGATCACGCCGCCGCCGGCGATCAGCACCGGCGCCTGCGCCTGCGCGATCAGGTCGGCCGCGGCCTGCAGCGCCGCCGGCCCGCCGGCACCGCGCTCAATGCGGATCGGCTTCGGGATCTCGCATTCGATCTCGCCGTAGAACAGGTCGCGCGGAATGTTCAGCTGCGTCGGCCCCAGCTCCAGGTGCGCGCGGTCGAAGGCGCGCGCGGTCAGCTCGGCCATGCGCTTGTTGTTGGCCACGTGCGCCTGGTACTTGGTGAACTCCTGGAACATCGGCAGCTGCTGCGTCTCCTGGAAGCCGCCCAGCCCCTGCGTCATCGTGCCGGTCTCGGGGGTGATGATGACCACCGGCGAATGCGCCCAGTAGGCCGCGGCGATGGCCGTCACCGCGTTGCTGATGCCGGGGCCGTTCTGGCCGATGACCACGCCATGGCGGCCGCTGGCCCGCGCATAGCCGTCGGCCATGTGGCCGGCACCCTGCTCGTGCACCACCGGCACCAGCTCGATGCCGGCCGGCGCGAAGATGTCCATCGCATCCATGAAGGCCGAGCCCATGATGCCGAACATCGTGGTCACGCCCTGCGCGACCAGTGTCTCGACGAAGGCCTCGGAAGGCGTCATGCGTTGCACGCCGCTGACGACACTGCGGGCGGGCAGGGCTTGGGGGGCATTCATGTTGTTTCTCCTGGATGGGCGCGGCAAGGACGGCCACTATAGATCGGGCAAGATGCGGTCATGAGCGACCCCAGCCCCGCCCCGACGACGCGCCTGGTCGGCGTGCGCGACACCTTCGGCATCGACAGCGACCTGCGCGTGCCGGCCTTCGTCGAGCGCGATGCGCATGTGCCGGAGATCGATCCGGTCTACCGCTTCCAGCCCGAGCCTACGCTGGCGCTGCTGGCCGGATTCGTGCATAACCGGCGCGTGCTGCTGCAGGGGCTGCACGGCAGCGGCAAGTCCAGCCATGTGGAGCAGGTGGCCGCGCGCTTGAACTGGCCCTGCATCCGCATCAACCTGGACGGCCACCTGAGCCGGCTCGACCTGGTGGGCCGCGACGTGGTTACGCTGCGTGACGGCCGCCAGGTCACCGAGTTCCAGGAAGGCATGCTGCCGTGGGCGCTGCAGCGGCCGGTGGCGCTGGTCTTCGACGAGTACGACGCCGGCCGGCCCGAGGTGATGTTCGTCATCCAGCGGCTGCTGGAGCGCGACGGCCGCTTCACGCTGCTGGACCAGAACCGGGTGCTGACGCCGCACCCGGGCTTCCGCCTGTTTGCCACCGCCAACACCGTGGGCCTGGGCAACCTGAACGGGCTGTACCACGGCGCGCAGCGGTTGAACCAGGCGCAGATCGATCGCTGGAACATCGTCGCCACGCTGGACTACCTGCCGGCCGAGGAGGAGATGGCCATCGTCGCCGCGCGTGTGCCGGCGATGGCCGGGCAGGCCGCGTCACTGCGCGCGATGGTCGCGCTGGCCGAGCTGACGCGCCGCGCTTTCGCCGCTGGTGACCTGAGCCTGCTGATGTCGCCGCGCACGCTGATCAGCTGGGCCGAGAACATCGAGATCTTCGGCGACGCCGTCACGGCCTTCCGCCTGGCCTTCCTGAACAAATGCGACGAGGCCGAGCGCCCGGTGGTCGAAGAGCTCTACCAGCGCGCCTTCGGCTACGCGCCCGGCGGCGCATGAGCGACGAGGCCGCGCAGGCGCGGCGCCAGCAGCGGCTGGAAGCGCTGTGCGGCGCC
>JAFLDH010000491.1 GCA_017302505.1 Burkholderiales bacterium | reverse complement strand
AGAATCCTCGGAGGAAAACTGATGTCGTTCGCTGACCGTAACGCCGGCGCCGCCGGCGGTGGCCGCCGGCCGTTCTTCCGCCGCCGCAAATCCTGCCCGTTTTCGGGCGATGGCGCGCCGAAGATCGACTACAAGGACGTCAAGCTGCTCTCGCGCTACATTTCCGAGCGCGGCAAGATCGTGCCGTCGCGCATCACCGCCGTCTCGGCGAAGAAGCAGCGCGAGCTGGCCCAGGCGATCAAGCGCGCCCGCTTCCTCGGCCTGCTGCCCTACGTGGTGAAGTAAGACTTTTTCGCCGGGCGGCTTGCCGCCCGCGCCGGCCCTGGAGATGTCCACCACCCGCAGCGGCAGGTTGTCGCCGCGCGCCAGCCGCGCCTGGCCTGCGGTCACCACCAGGTCGCCCGGTGCCAGGCCTTCCAGGATCTCTGCCTTGCCAGGCAGGCGCAGGCCGATGCGCGCCTCCAGCCGCTGCGACACCTTGCCGTTGGGCCCGTCGATCACCTTGTAGAGGAACTGCTTGCCGCCCTGCGGTACCAGCGCCTCCTCAGGCACGACCAGAGCGTTCTCGCGCGTGGCAAAGACGATGCGCGTGCGCGCGAACAGGCCCGACTTCAGCACGCCTTCGGGGTTCTCCAGCCGGGCGCGCACCAACAGCGAGCGGCCATCGGCGTCGATCACCGAATCCAGCGCATCGATGCGGCCGGTGAAGCGGCGGCCCGGCAACGCATCCAGGCTGACCTCGACGGCCTGCCCGGTCTTGACGCGCGCAATGAAGCGCTCGGGCAGGCGAAAGTCCACCAGCACCTGGGACAGGTCCTGGATGCTGACCAGATCGGCGCCGTCCTTGACGTAGTCGCCCAGGTTGACGGTGCGGATGCCGGCCATGCCGTCGAAGGGCGCGACGATGCGCATGCGCGCCAGCTGCGCCTTGGACAGCGCCACCTGCGCCTCGGCCACTTCCAATGCCGCTGCGCTCTGGTCCACCGCACTCTGGCTGACGAAGTTCTGGGCCACGAGGTCGCGGTTGCGCTGCAGGTTGGTGCGGGCAATGCTGGCCTGCGCTTCGGCCTGCTTCAGCTGGGCCTGCTGCAGGGTGTCGTCCAGTTGCACCAGCAATTGCCCGCGGCGCACGCGCTCACCATCGCGAAATCCCAGCGCGGCCACCCGGCCCGAGACCTCGGGCCGCAGCATCACCCCCTGGTTGGAGCGCAACGACCCCACGGCCTGGGCATCGTCGGACAGCGCGGCCACTTCGACCTTGCCGACCTCGACACTGACCGGGCCTGCGGGCCCGCCCGGGCCGCCCGGCCCCGCGGGGCCGCCCGGCCCGCCTGCCTTGGGTGCACCGGCCATGGCGCTGCTGGCCGGCGCGGCAGCGGCGGCGCCCTCCGCTGCGGGCTGCGGGCCGCGGTTCTGCCACCACCAGGCGAAGCCCGCCAGCGCCACCAGGCCGACCACGGCCACCCAGGTTTGGACTTTCTTCAAGCGCTTGTCCTTCGATCGATGGCGCACTGTAGCGGGAAGCGAGGGTTCCCGCCGGCCATGGCTCAGACGCCTGGCACGCCGCGGTTGGCCAGAGCGTCGGCACGTTCATTGCCCGGATCGCCAGCATGCGCCTTGACCCAATGCCAGCTTACGCGGTGCTGCTGCACCAGCGCATCCAGGCGTTGCCACAGGTCGACGTTCTTCACCGGCTTGTGGTCGGCCGTCTTCCAGCCACGGGCCTTCCAGGCATGGATCCAGCTGCCGATGCCATTGCGCAGGTACTGGCTGTCGGTATAGATGGCCACGTTGCAGGGCTGCTTCAGCGACGACAGCGCCTCGATCGGCGCCGTCAGCTCCATGCGGTTGTTGGTGGTCAGGCGTTCGCCGCCGAACAGTTCCTTGGTGTGTTCACCGGCGCGCAGGAAGGCGCCCCAGCCGCCGGGGCCGGGATTGCCCTTGCAGGCGCCATCGGTGTAGATCACCACATCCTTCATTCACAGATCTCCTCGGGTTGCCGGCGCTGCCGGTTGGCCACCACGGCCGGCGCCGCGCGCGCCGCGCGCGCTTCATGTCGCACCAGGCCCACCAGACGCATGCCCCGTACCCGTTTGACGGCCACCAGGAAATAGGCGGCACCGAACACCGGCCACCAGCGCTCGCCCACCGCTTCCATCCAGGCGCTGCGATCCAGCCAGCGCGCCGAGCGGTACGGCGGGCGGAAGCAACCGAAGCGCCCGCCTTCGACCTCGAAGCTCAGCAACCGCAGCCAGTCGCGCAGCCGCCAGTAGCCCAGGAACTCGCCAGAGCGTGGCAGGTACAGCGGCCCTCGCGAGGCCATGCCGGCGGCGCTGCGCGCATGGCCCAGCCTCTGTCGCAGGCCCCACATGCTGGCCGGGTTGAATCCCAGGATCATCACGCGGCCTTCGGGCATCAGCACCCTTTCCACCTCACGCAGCGTCAGGTGCGGGTCGCGCGACAGCTCCAGCGCATGGGGCAGCACCACCAGGTCGAGGCTCTGGTTCGGGAACGGCAAGGCATCGAAATCGCAATGCAGCGCCACGGCCGCATCGGTGGGCAGGCTGTCGAGACCGTCGCCCAGCGGTGCGATGGCTTCAGTGGGCTCCGGCAGCAACAGGCTGTCGGTGGCCACCCAGCGATGGGGCATGCGGTTGGCACGCAGCGCATGCAGTTGCGGCAGGCCGAGCTGCAGCGCGTGATAACCGAAGACATCGGCCACGGCGGTGTCGATCTGCCGCTGCTCCCAGCGCAAGAGACACTGGCCCGGCGCGGTCTGCAGCCAGGAGGCCAACTCTATAATCGACGCATCGCGAACCATGACGAAGACAGCCTCTCACGCCATACGGAACTTCGGCTTCCGGACCGTCCACTCTGCCGTGTGTGCAGGGGTGCCGGCGACGGCGGCGAGCGCATCGCGTCGGGCCATGGTGTTCGAGCCTTCACGCATTGCGGCCCCTCGGCTGCCAGTGGCGGCGATTCTAGTGGCCACCTTGGCAGATCGATGCGTCCGGCACGGCACATCGCCCGCGGCTCGATGAGCCGGCTGCGGGCCATTTGTCGCGCAGCCGGGTTGCCGGCGCTCTGGGTGGTGGCCCTGGCGCTGTCGGCCTGCAGCACACCGCCCGGCGCGCCCGCCGAAGGCGCACCGGGGC
>JAFLDH010000490.1 GCA_017302505.1 Burkholderiales bacterium | reverse complement strand
CGTTCCTTGACCAGCCTCACCGCCTCAAGCTTGAACTCCCGGCTGAACTGCCGTCTCGTTGCCATGAACCACCTCCGGTTTCGTCTTGCACCTTAACAAGGTGTCTTCGAAACCGGCAGCAGGCCACTGCTGCCTGGATCGAGACGGTGACGCCTTGACCTCGACGGCAGCTACGACGTCCGCCGCATCCACACAGGCCACAACATCGCCAGGCCCCCCTGAGTAGCAGGTCAGCGTAACTGGGCGGCGGCTGCGCTGAAGGAGTACCAGATCGGTCGAACTCCCAGTCTTGGTCGGCGCCCGGCCGCGTTGGATCTTGAGTTCGAGTTGCACGCGCAGCGTCTCTATCGAGGGCGGCCAAGTGAATCGGCTGCGTGCACCTGCGTGCTCCATTCGAATGGCGGAGCACATCCGTCCAATCGCTTCGAGCTTCTGAAGCAACAAGGTGCGCAGTTCGGCAGTCGCTCCTGCCTCTCGCAGGATGTGGAAAGGCGATGCCGCGTGGGCAATCAGCAGCTTCTGGATTGCCTGACGAATGGCTTGACTGTCAGGGTTTCGTCGAGTGCGCGTCCACGCTTGCATTGCACCGAGCCTCCGCAGCCCCAAGGGTTACTCTAGTATCGACAGCTGAGTTATCGACTTGAGCGACAGATTCCAAGGTATCGCTGTGCGCGGGTCCGTCAGGCTCGCAGCGCGGACCACCCCCCGGCAACGTCAGCCGACGTTCGCCGCGATGCAGCCCAGCTTCATTGTGCTGATGCCGTTGCTGGTGGCGAGGTCCAATCCGACTTTGAACCGGGCGTCACCTTCGGCCGACCTCGACGCCGTGCCGAAGAAGCTCAGCGTGGACGTCTTGCCGCCGTCGGCTGCCCCCACGATCCGGCCGTCGGCCTTGGCGGCGCCACGCGGTTGAAGAGCGTAGCCTGAGTCGGTGTGCGTCCAGCCCCACACCTGCACGCCGCCGGTGCCGCGCTGCACCAAGTGCATGCTGCCGTCCGTCCGGAAGGCCATCACGAGTTGGGCATCGTCCCAACGTGGAGGCAGGGCGTCTCGAGAGCAGGCCAGCGACATCGGCACGGGCGGCAGCGCAAAACGGGAGTCTTCGCGGGTGGTGGTTCCGGCCGTTCCGCCGGTTGCTCCATTAGAGGCCGCCTTGAGGAGCAGGTAGACCGCCAACCAAGCAAAGGCCATGACTCGCGCCAGCCTGCCGTAGCCCTGGCGCAAGGTGAACCACGAGAAGACGATAGGCAGGAGCAGGATGCCCGCGCAAAGCCACAGGGAAACCCGTCGCGCCGACGTGCCCACTGCGTCGGTGCTGTCATGAACAACTCCATTCGGTGTCGTGTGGCCCTTTCGGATCATTGGATGGAGAGTGATCCCTTCGCTGTTTCTCGCTCTCTCCATTGAAGGCTGTGAGCGCCGATGAAAGCCCAGATAGCAGCTAGCTCATGAGTCTTCGGCAGTTGAACGGTCTCACTTGAGACCAGCTTCTTGAAGGTGTGAGCCGCGTTGATGTTGAGCTCACCTCCATCGCAGCTCTGGGCGGACCTCCTGCGGGCTCGGTTGTGCTCGCGCCACATGGGCGAGCGACTGCTTCGCGGCGGTCAGTCTGGGCAGTCAGGCGCCCGGTACGGGTCGAGTCGAGCCTGTCGACCTGGCAGGGACCGGTCGTTCACGGCGGGCAGGCATGCACCGTCCCAGACATGAGCGGCGCGCGTCGCGTACGCTGCACGCCCAACTGGCTGCGCAAGGTTACGGCAGCGGCTATGCCCGCGTGACCGACTTCATCCGCCAGTAGCGCGAACAGCAAGGCAAGCTCAGCGTGCTCATCCGGCCACTTCTAGACCTTGACGAGATGGTCGATCGAATGCCAGCGCGGGTCGAGCATTTCTGATAGTTCCTTGAGCGAAACGCCGCCTATCCAGTCGTGCGAGTCAATCCACGCACACCACTGCCGCCTGGCGACTACACGCCTCCACATGAAGCTCGTCCGGAGGGCGATGCCGAAATAGATGCAGTCCGAGTTATCGCGCCACGTGGGGTCAATCACTCTTCCGCCAGGATCGACGACCCATCCGTGTCGAATCGGAACACCCATGGACGGGTCGAATCCGAATCCCTCGCAATAAGCCAGATTTGCATCCGCCAGCGCTAGCTTGCTCGCGTTCCCATAGCACTGGCCCAGTCTTCCCTTCAGATTGTCCGGGCAGGGGGTCACGCTGTCGAAGCGCCGCGCGTGCTCGCACAGGACGGTCGATACCGGATCGCCGCAGTCACGGAGGAACTGGAGCATTTGCGCCATAGGCCCTGGCACGACTGTGAGGTCCGCTGATTTCATATGGCCGTGTAGGGAGCCTGTTTATCGCCAATGTCGGTCAGTCCGCCTTCAGTCTCGAGAACGCAGATGCCTCGCCACGGCGTCGTCAAAGCGCCTGCGTTCGAAATAGGTGGCACGAAACCCGGGAATCCGTCGAGGCTTAGGCAGGACCTCGGCGACGACCATTCGGTAGATCGTGCGACGACAGACATTGAGCGCGAGGCAGGCTTCTGCCATGGTCATCCAGCGCGGGCTTTCGGACATGTGAACTCCAGTTGTTGAGACAGCTGGAATAGCGGAACTGTTTATGCAGTCCCGAGCCCTGTTCAGAAACGTTGACGTGTCATCGTCCTGGATGACGGCCAGCCCTGCATCTTCTACCCGTGCGGACCGTGCCGTTTGGCGCCCATTTGAAAAATGAGCGTCCTGAAAGTCCTCCAAAGTCCCCGACTGTCACAGTAGACTACTCGGGTATTCGGGGCTTCGCCGATACCGGAACGGCGAACCCAAAGTGCGGCAAGTGGTTGTCGCACTTCAGATTTTCCGGGTGGCACAGTGAAGTGACGAGGGTTCGTCACCGCGTCGGGGTTGGTGCCGGCTGTCAGAGTCGAACTGACGACCTTCCGCTTACAAGGCGGGTGCTCTACCAGCTGAGCTAAGCCGGCGCCGGGAACTGGTCGAATTCTAGAAGGCTGCTGCTACTTGACACGCTTCAGCGCCGGGCGCGGTGTCGTGGGTTCGGGCGGCTCATCGGAGCCGCCTGTCGCTGCCCCTGGGGCGCCCGCCTCGACCTCGGGCCGGGCCAGCCGCAAGCCGCGCGATGGCGCGGCATTGGGCACCGCCTCG
>JAFLDH010000049.1:8506-22146 GCA_017302505.1 Burkholderiales bacterium | reverse complement strand
CTGCTCGGCCGCGCCGCCGGCCGCGGCCGGCGCGCCGCCACCGGCGCCGAACCCGCCGGCAATGACGCTGATGAAGTTGCGGTTCATCGCCCGGCACATGATGTAGCTGAGGATCGCGCCCGAGCTGCCGACCAGCGCACCGACCACGATCAGCAGGTCGTTGCTGAGCATGAAGCCGGTGGCCGCCGCGGCCCAGCCCGAGTAGCTGTTCAGCATCGACACCACCACCGGCATGTCGGCGCCGCCGATGGCCATGACCATGTGGATGCCGAAGAGCAGCGCGATCACCGTCATCACCAGCAGCGGCAGCATGCCGGCCTGGATGTCGTGTGCCTGCAGGAACACCCGGCCGAACCAGATGACGATCAGCAGGCCCAGCAGATTGAGCCAGTGGCGGCCGGGCAACAGCAGCGGCTTGCCGCCGATCTTGCCCGACAGCTTGCCGAAGGCGACGATCGAGCCCGAGAAGGTGACGGCACCGATCAGGATGCCGATGTAGATCTCCATCTCGTGGATGGCCTTCTCGGCACCGGTGAACTGCACCGAGGTGTCGATGTAGCTGGCAAAGCCCACCAGGCAGGCCGCCAGGCCGACCAGGCTGTGCATCAGCGCGACGAGCTCGGGCATCTGCGTCATCTGCACCTTCTTGGCGGCGATGAGGCCGACGGCCCCGCCGACGACCAACGCGCCGACGATCCACGGGATGCCGGCCGCGGTGACGCGCGGGCCCAGGATCGTGGCCAGCACGGCGATGGCCATGCCGACCATGCCGAACAGGTTGCCGCGGCGGGCGGTCTCGGGGTGCGAGAGCCCGCCCAGGCTCAGGATGAAGAGGATGGTGGCGCCGATGTAGGCGACGGTGGCCAGGCTTGCGGTCATGTCCGTGTCCTCGTTCTTATTTGCGGAACATGGCCAGCATGCGTCGCGTCACCGCGAAGCCGCCGAACATGTTGACGGCCGTCAGCACCAGCGCCACAACGGCCAGGCCCAGGATCAGCGCGTTCGGCCGGTCGGCCGCACCGCTGGCGGTGAGCGGCGGCGCCACCTGCACCAGCGCACCGATGGCGATGATCGAGCTGATGGCGTTGGTCACGCTCATCAGCGGCGTGTGCAGCGAAGGCGTGACGTTCCACACCACCATGTAGCCGACGAAGCAGGCCAGCACGAACACTGTGAAGTGCGCCAGGAAGCTGGCCGGCGCATAGTGGCCCACCAGCAGGAAGGCCACCGCGCCCAGCGCGAACACGATGGCCAGCGTCTTGCCCGACATCGGTTCGGCGGCGCCGTGGCCGTGGCCCTTGGCCGCCGGCGCGGCCACCACCGCCTTGGGCTTCGGTGGCGCGGCCGGCAGCTTGGGCGGCGGCGCCGGCCAGGTGACGGCGCCTTCCTTCAGCACCGTCAGGCCGCGGATCGCGTCGTCCTCGAAGTTGACGTTGACCACGCCGTCCTTGGTCTTGCACAGGTCCTCGGTCAGGCGCAGCAGGTTGTTTGAATAGAGCGTCGAGCTCTGCTTGGCCAGCCGGCTGGCCAGGTCGGTATAGCCGACGATGGTGACGCCATGGCGCACCACCGCCTCCCCCGGCACGGTCAGTTCGCAGTTGCCGCCCTGCTCGGCCGCCATGTCGACGATCACGCTGCCGGGCTTCATGCTGGCCACCATCTCGGCGGTGATCAGCCGCGGCGCCGGCTTGCCGGGGATCAGCGCGGTGGTGATGATGATGTCGCACTCCTTGGCCTGCTGCGCGTACATCGCGCGCTGCGCGGCCTGGAAGCCTTCGCTCATCACCTTGGCATAGCCGCCGCCGCCGGAGCCTTCTTCCTCGTAGTCGACCTTGACGAACTCGCCGCCCAGCGACACCACCTGGTCGGCCACCTCGGCGCGGGTGTCGTTGGCGCGCACGATCGCGCCCAGGTTGGCCGCGGTGCCGATGGCCGCCAGGCCGGCCACGCCGGCGCCGGCGATGAACACCTTGGCCGGCGGGATCTTGCCGGCGGCCGTGACCTGGCCGTTGAAGAAGCGGCCGAAGGCATTGGCCGCCTCGACCACCGCGCGGTAGCCGCTGACACCGGCCATCGACGTGAGCGCGTCCATCTTCTGCGCGCGGCTCAGCTGGCGCGGCAGGCAGTCGATGGCCAGCACGGTGGCCTTCTTGGCCGCCAGCTGCTGCATCAATTCGGGGTTCTGCGCCGGCCAGACGAAGCCGATCAGCATGCCGCCTTCGCGCAGCAGCCCCACTTCCTCGGCCGAGGGCGGGCGCACCTTGAAGACGATGTCCGACGTGGCCCACAGCTCGGCGGCGCTGCCCAGCACCTCGGCGCCGGCGGCGCGGTAGGTGTCGTCGGCGAAATTGGCCGCATCACCGGCGCCGCTTTCCACCGCGACGCTGAAGCCCAGCTTGATCAGCTTGGCCACCACGTCGGGGACGGTGGCCACACGCTTCTCGCCGGGCGCTGTCTCCTTGGGTACTCCGATGCGCATGGCTTGACTCCTCGGGTGTTCGATGTGGTCGAAAACGCAAAACGCGCGAAGCTAACACAAGACACGCGAACGGGCGCTTGCCCGCGGTCATCGCCGGCTACCATCGCCGGGCCATGGCCGACGAGCGTTTCCGCCCCTCCGTCACCGTCGCCGCACTGATCGAGCGCGACGGCCGCTACCTGCTGGTGGAAGAGCACACCCCCGAGGGCCTGCGCCTGAACAACCCGGCCGGCCACCTGGAACCCGGCGAATCGCTGATCGAGGCGGTGGTGCGCGAGGCGCTGGAGGAAACCGCCCGCGCCTTCGTGCCCGAGGCGCTGGTCGGTGTCTACCTGGCGCGACTGCAGCGGCCGTCCACCGGCGAGGACGTCAGCTACCTGCGCTTTGCCTTCTGCGGCACAGTGGGCGAGGCCGACCTCGCGCGCCGGCTGGATGAAGGCATCGTGCGCACGCTGTGGCTGACGCCGCAGGAAGTGGAAGCCAGCCGCGATCGGCACCGCAGCCCGCTGCTGTGGCAATGCGTGGCCGACCACCAGGCCGGCCGGCGCTACCCGCTGGAACTGCTGGCCACCGACCCCAGCGTCTACGCGCCGCGGCCGTTTTCCTGAGCCGACACGCGGCGCGGCACGATCCAGCGCGCCAGCGCCTGGCGCAGCAGTGAGGACTGGATCGGCTTGAGCACGAAGTCGTTCATGCCGGCGGCCAGCGCCGGCTCGCGCTCGCTGGCCGCGGCGGTCAGCGCGATGATCGGCAGCCGCTCGGCGCTGAACTCGCGGCGCAGCAACCGGGCGGCCTCGTGGCCGCTCATGCCGGGCATCATCACGTCCATCAGCACCACGTCGAACAGCCTGCCGGCCTGGGCCTGGCGCTGCACCGCCTGCACCGCCTGCCGCCCGTCGGACGCACGCTCGACGCGCAGGCCCCAGTGCTCGAGCGTGCTGACGGCAATCAGCATGTTCACCGCATCGTCGTCCACTACCAGCACGGTGGCACCCTGCAGGGCGTCGCCGGCCGGCACCGTGGCGGCCACGGCCGGCAGCGGCAATTCGGCCCAGAAGCAGCTGCCGATGCCGGGCTGCCCCTGCACCCCGACCTGCCCGCCCATCAGCGTGGCCAGCTGCTGGCAGATCGACAGCCCCAAGCCCACCCCGCCATAGCGCTTGGTGATGGAGCCGTCGGCCTGGGTGAAGGGCCGGAACAGCCGTGCCTGCGTCTCCGCATCCAGGCCGATGCCGGTGTCGTGCACCTCGAAGCGCACGCGCTGCGGGTCCAGCCGGCGCGCCACCAGCCGGATCTCGCCGCGCGAGGTGAACTTCAGCGCATTGTCCAGATAGTTGCGCAGGATCTGCCGGGTGCGCATCGGGTCGCCGTGCACCAGGCCTTCGAGCGCATCGTCCAGCTCCAGCCGCAGCTCGATCGGCCGGTCCTCGGCCTGCAGCGCGTAGCTGCTGTGCATGCCGCGCAGCAGTTCGCCCAGATCGAAATCGCTCGGGTTCAGCTGCAGTTTGCCGGCCTCGCCCTTTGACAGGTCGAGGATGTCGGTGATGATGGCCGACAGCGCCTGCGCCTGATGGCTGATCTGCTGCAGGAACTGCTGCCGCCGCGATTCGCCGATCCCGGGCTCGGCCGCCAGCTCGGCCAGGCCGATCAGCCGGTTCAGCGGCGTGCCCAGCTCATGGCTGGTGTTGGCCAGGAAGGCGCTCTTCGCCCGGCTGGCAGCCTCGGCCGCGTCGCGGGCGCGCTCCAGCGCCAGCGCCACCTGGCGCCGCTCGGTGATGTCCTCGACGATCCAGATCGTGCCGCCGCGCGCCGGGTGCGACGGATCGATGGCCTTGCCGGTGATCTGCGCCAGGAAGGTGCTGCCATCGAAGCGCCGCGCCTGGATCTCGACCTCGACCGACTCGCCGCGCGACAGCGCCGGGCCCAGCGTGGCGCCGATGCGCTGGTAGTCCTCGTCGCTGTCCCAGACCACGCGCCCGCCCTGGCCGATCAGCGCGCCCGGCGGCCAGCCGTACATCTGCTCGAAGCGCGGGTTGGCCAGCACGAAGCGCTGGTTGCGGGTGACGGCGATGCCGATCGACGCGTTCTGCAGGATGGCCTCGCGCTGCAGGCGCTCGCGCTCGGCCTCCGTGACGTCACGCCCGTTGATGACCAGGTACTCGCGCCGGTCCATCGCGAAGCGCGCGCCGGACACCAGCATCGACAGCGTGCCGCCACCCTTGGTGGCGAACTCGGTGGGCATGTCCTGCACCTGGCCCTGTTCGCGGATGGCGGCGACAAAGCGCTCGCGGTCCTGCGGGCGCACCCAGATGCCGAGCTCGATGGAGGTGCGGCCCACCACTTCGTGGGCGCTGTAGCCGGTCTGGCGCTCGAACTGCCGGTTGACCATCGCATAGCGGCCGGTCTGCAGATCGGTCAGCGTGATCACGTCGGGGCTGGTGGCCACCAGGTGCGACAGCATGGCCTCCGAACGGCGCACCGCGTCCTCGGCCTTCTTGCGCTCGGTGTCGTCGACGAAGATCGACAGCACGGCCGGACCGTCGGGCGTGTCCAGCCGCACGCCGGTGGCACGCACCACACCGCGCCGGCCGTCGTGGCTGGTCAGGCGGAACTCGGCCACCGGCAGCGCTTCGCCGGCGGTCATCTGCATCAGCGTTTCCATGCGGCGGCGGGCCCGCTCGCGCGAATCGCCGCCGTCGTACAGCGCCAGCAGGTCCTGCCCGACCATCGAGGGCAGGTCGGCAAAGCCGAACATGTCCAGCGCCGCCGGGTTGGCATCCAGCACCCGGCCCACCGTGTGCAGCACCAGCGGCGTGGGGATGCGGGTGAACAGCTCCAGGTAGCGCGATTCGGTGGCCGCCAGCGCCTGACGCGCCTGCACATCGGCACTGACGTCGCGCGCCACCCCCCAGTAGCCCATGAACCCGGCGCTGCCGGCGTGCCGCGGCTCGCCGCTGACCAGGAAGTGCCGCACCTGGCCGGGCACTCCCAGCCACTGCACCGGCAGGTCGCGGAAGGGTTCGCGCGCCTCCAGGTGGGCGCGCAACAGGTCCAGCGCGTCGTCGTCCAGGCTGAACTCGGGCAGTTCCCAGGGCACGCGCCCCACGGCGCTGGCCTCGCCCATCGGGGTGTTGCCCCGACCCTGCAACTTGAAGGTGACCAGCCGGTACTGGTCGTCGATCTCCCAGTAGGCGTCGGCGGCGATCGTCAGCAGTCCGCGGAAGCGGCGCTCGCGCTCCTCGGCCGCGCCGATGTAGCGCGACATCACGCTCGACACCAGCAGGCCGCTGGCCAGGCCGGTACCGATGACCACCAGGTGGATCAGGGTGCGCACGCCCAGGGTCTCGGCCGGCATGGCGGCCTGGGCCGCCGGCAGCCACTGCCGCCACTGGGCATAGGCCAGGCCCAGCACCACCAGCCCGCCCAGGCCGGCCACCGCCAGGCCGGCGCGCAGGCCCGCCACCGCACAGATCATGCAGGTGAACAAGCCGAAGAAGCCGAAACCCGGACCGGCGATGCCCCAGTCCAGCAGCGTGGCGGCCAGCGTGATGACGCCGATGGACGCAATGACCACCAGCGCCGCCAGGTCCTCCAGCCGGCTGCGGCCGGCGCGCATCGAGCTGGCGGCCAGCGCGGCCAGCGCGCCGAAGGCCAGCACCAGCAGCCAGCGGTGGCCGGTGGCCAGGTGCCCGGGCAGGAAGACGAACACCAGCGCAGCCAGCAGCGCCACCACCGAGGCCGTGGCGAAAAAATGCCGCGTGATCAGATGCCGCACCGCGCGTTGCGCATCGGCATCGTCGAACAACGGGATCGGTGATGGGGCCGGAGCGGGCTTCATGACCGGGGGGTCCTCGCCAACGTCTTCTCGCAAGCCCGCAAGTTTGGGGCCATCGACCGCCTGGCAGCAGCCTCGTTTTCCCAGGCCGGGTATCAGTTCACGCCGCGTGCGGCATTGAGCTGTCGGCGTGTGGCGTCGGCCACGCGGGCCGCGGCCGCGGCAAAGTCCTCGCCCGCCGAGGCATAGAGGATCGCCCGCGAGGAGCTGACGATGATCGGCCCACCTTCGCGCCAGCCGGCGCGCACGGTGGCTTCGGCATCGCCGCCCTGGGCGCCGATGCCGGGGATCAGCAGCGGCAGCGTCGGCGCCAGCGCGCGCACCCGCGCGATTTCCTGCGGGTAGGTGGCGCCGACCACCAGGCCCAGCTGGCCGCCGGCATTCCACGGCCCGGCCGCCAGCCGGGCGATGTGCTCGTAGAGCATGTCCCCGCCGGCCAGCGCTTGGGCCTGCAGGTCGCTGCCGCCCGGGTTGGAGGTGCGGCACAGCAGGATCAGGCCCTTGTCGGCATAACGCAGGTAGGGCTCGATCGAGTCGAAACCCATGAAGGGCGACAGCGTCAGCGCGTCCGCCCGGTAGCGCTCGAAGGCCTCGCGGGCGTACTGCTCGGCGGTGGCGCCGATGTCGCCGCGCTTGGCGTCCAGGATCACCGGCACATCGGGTGCCGTGCGGTGGATGTGCCCGATCAGCCGTTCCAGCTGGTCCTCGGCCCGCTGCGCCGCGAAGTAGGCGATCTGCGGCTTGAAGGCGCAGACCAGGTCCTTGGTGGCATCGACGATGGCGGCGCAGAAGTCGAAGATGCGCGCCGCATCGCCGCGCCAGGCGCCGGGAAACTTGCCCGGCTCGGGATCGAGCCCGACGCAGAGCATCGAATCGTTCGCCTGCTGCGCCTGGCGCAGCAGGTCGGTGAAGCGCGCGCCCTCAGACACGGCGCGCCAGCTCCGCCGCCAGGCCGGTGTAGCCGGCCGGCGTCAGCGCCAGCAGCCGCTGCTTGTCGGCGGCCGGCAGCTCCAGCGACTGGATGAACTTGCGCATCGCCGCGGCGGTGATGGCCTTGCCGCGGGTCATGGCCTTCAGCCGCTCGTAGGGGTTGGGCAGGCCGTGGCGGCGCATCACCGTCTGCACGGCTTCGGCCAGCACTTCCCACGCGGCGTCCAGGTCGGCGGCCAGCGCCGCGTCGTTGACCTGCAGCTTGCTTAAGCCCCGCTGCAGGCTGTCGTAGCCCAGCAGCGTGTAGCCCAGCGCCACGCCCATGTTGCGCAGCACCGTGCTGTCGGTCAGGTCGCGCTGCAACCGGCTAATCGGCAGCTTCTGGCTCAGGTGCGTCAGCAGCGCGTTGGCCAGGCCGAAGTTGCCCTCGGCGTTCTCGAAGTCGATCGGGTTGACCTTGTGCGGCATGGTGCTGCTGCCGATCTCGCCTTCCTTCAGCCGCTGCTTGAAGTAGCCCAGCGAGACATAGCTCCAGACGTCGCGCGCCCAGTCGATCAGGATGGTGTTGGCGCGGGTGAAGGCGTCGAACAGCTCGGCCATGTAGTCGTGCGGCTCGATCTGGATGGTGTGCGGGTTGTGCACCAGGCCCAGGCGCCGCTCCACCACCTGGCGGCTGAAGGCCGGCCAGTTGATCTCCGGGCAGGCCACCTGGTGGGCGTTGTAGTTGCCCACCGCGCCGTTCATCTTGGCGCGCAGCGGCACCGCGGCGATGCGCTCGCGCGCCGTGGCCAGCCGGGCGACGACGTTGGCCACCTCCTTGCCCAGCGTGGTCGGGCTGGCGGTCTGGCCGTGGGTGCGGCTGAGCATCGGCACTTCGGCCAGCGCATGGGCCATGCCGCGCAGCGTGTCGATCACCGCGTCCAGCGCCGGCAGCATCACCTCGGCGCGGGCATGCTTCAGCATCAGCGCGTGGCTGGTGTTGTTGATGTCCTCGCTGGTGCAGGCGAAGTGCACGAACTCGGCCGCGGCCGCCAGCTCGACATCGCCCTCGAAGCCGGCCTTGATCCAGTACTCCACCGCCTTGACATCGTGGTTGGTGGTCTTCTCGATGTCCTTGATGGCCTGGGCATCGGCCTCGGCAAAGGCCGCCACGCGGCGGCGCAGCTTCTGCCGTGCGGCCTTGCCCAGTGGCGGGAACTGCCGCAGCCCGGCGTCGGACAGCGCGATGAACCATTCCACCTCGACCTGCACGCGGCGGTGCATCAGGCCGAACTCGCTGAGCAGCGGGCGCAGCGCCGCCACCTTGGCGGCGTAGCGGCCGTCCAGCGGCGACAGGGCGGTCAGGGCGGAAAGGCTCATGGTGCGGGGGGCGAGGCGGGGCGTCGGATTCTAGGCGCCCCCACCTGCACACCCCCATTGGCACGGGGCTTGCTGATCCCGATGGCACCGCGCCGGCCGGTGCTGGTAAAACAGCAGCAACGGGCAGCGCCCCTTGCGAAGGACCGTGCAGATGAGCTCCTCCCCCGCCACCCCCTCCGTGGCCGCCGGCCGGCTGTCCGCGGCCGACTACCAGCGCAACTTTGCCGACGCCCACCCGCCGCTGACGCCGGTGCAGGCGCTGCTGGAGGCCGAGCGCTGCTACTACTGCTACGACGCGCCCTGCACCACCGCCTGCCCCACCGGCATCGACATCCCCAGCTTCATCGCCCGCATCGCCCAGGGCAACCTGCGCGGCGCGGCGCACGGCATCCTGGCGGAGAACGTGCTGGGCGGCATGTGCGCCCGCGTCTGCCCGACCGAGGTGCTGTGCGAGCAGGCCTGCGTGCGCAACACGCAGGAGGACAAGCCGGTCGAGATCGGCCTGCTGCAGCGCCATGCCACCGACGCCTACTTCGCCCAGCCGGGTGCGCCGCTGTTCACCCGCGCCGCGCCCAGCGGCAAGCGGGTGGCGGTGGTGGGCGCCGGGCCGGCCGGCCTGTCCTGCGCGCACCGGCTGGCGATGCTGGGCCATGCGGTGACGCTGTTCGACGACAAGCCCAAGCTCGGCGGGCTGAACGAATACGGCCTGGCCACCTACAAGACGGTGGGCGGCTTCGCCCAGCAGGAGGTGGACTGGCTGCTGTCCATCGGCGGCATCGAGGTGCGGCCGAACCACAGCCTGGGCCGCGACATGCACCTGGACGCGCTGGTGCGCGACTATGACGCGGTGTTCCTGGGCCTGGGACTGGCCGGCGTCAACACCCTGGGCATTGCCGAGCCGGCCGATGCCGCGGCCCGGCCGGCGGTGGACTTCATCGCCGAGCTGCGTCAGGCGGCGTCGCCGGCGCAGGTGCCGGTGGGCCTGCGGGTGGTGGTCATCGGCGGCGGCATGACCGCGGTGGACGCCGCGGTGCAGAGCCGGCTGCTCGGCGCCGACGAGGTGACCATCGTCTACCGCCGCGGGCCCGACGCGATGTCGGCCAGCGGCTATGAACAGCAATGGGCGCAGCGCAACGGCGTGACCATCCGCCACTGGGCGGCGCCGGAGCAGATGGTGCTGGCCGACGGCCAGGTGCGCGGCGTGCGCTTCGCCCGCACCGCGCTGCGGGACGGCCGGCTGGTGCGCACCGGCGAGCAGTTCGAACTGGCCGCCGACATGGTGCTGACCGCCATCGGCCAGGTGTTCGAGGCGCGGCCGCTGGGCGTGGCGCTGACGCTGCAGGATGGACGCATCGCCACCGACGGCGAAGGCCGCACCTCGCACCCCAAGGTCTGGGCCGGCGGCGACTGCCGTGCCGGCGGCCGCGACCTGACGGTGGAGGCGGTGCAGGACGGCAAGGTGGCGGCCCATGCCATCGACCGCGCGCTGCGCGCCTGAAGGAGACGACCATGGCCGACCTGCGCACCGAGTTCCTGGGCATCCGCAGCCCCAACCCCTTCTGGTTGGCCAGCGCGCCGCCCACCGACAAGGAAGTCAACGTCAACCGCGCCTTCGAAGCCGGCTGGGGTGGCGTGGTCTGGAAGACGCTGGGCGAGGACGGACCGCCGATCGTCAACGTCAACGGCAAGCGCTACGAGAGCCTGCTGTCCGACCAGCGGCGGGTGATCGGCTTCAACAACATCGAGCTGATCACCGACCGCCCGCTGCAGATCAACCTGGACGAGATCCGACGGATCAAGCGCAACTGGCCGGACCGCGCGCTGGTGGTGTCGCTGATGGTGCCCTGCGAAGAGGGCTCGTGGAAGGCGATCCTGCCGATGGTGGAAGACACCGGCTGCGACGGCGTGGAGCTGAACTTCGGCTGCCCGCACGGCATGAGCGAGCGCGGCATGGGCTCGGCGGTGGGCCAGGTGCCCGAGTACATCGAGATGGTGACGCGCTGGTGCAAGCAGTACACCAAGCTGCCGGTGATCGTGAAGCTGACGCCCAACATCACCGACATCCGCCACCCGGCGCGCGCGGCCAAGGCCGGCGGCGCCGATGCGGTGAGCCTGATCAACACCATCAATTCGGTGATGGGCGTGGACCTGGCATCGATGCGCATGAAGCCGAGCATCGGGCCGCAGGGCTCGCACGGCGGCTACTGCGGGCCGGCGGTGAAGCCGATCGCGCTGAACATGGTGGCCGAGATCGCCCGCGACCCGGCCACCGCCGGCCTGCCGATCAGCGGCATCGGTGGCGTGAGCACCTGGCGCGACGCGGCCGAGTTCATCGCGCTGGGTGCCGGCACGGTGCAGGTGTGCACGGCGGCGATGGTCTACGGCTTCAAGATCGTGCAGGACATGGCCGACGGCCTGAGCAACTTCATGGACGAGCAGGGCTACACCAGCGTGGCGCAGATGGTGGGCCGCGCGGTGCCCAGCATCGTCAACTGGAACCAGCTGAACCTGAACCACGTGGAGAAGGCGGTCATCAACCAGGACCTGTGCATCCAGTGCGGCCGCTGCCACGTGGTGTGCGAAGACACCTCGCACCAGGCGATCTTTGCGCAGGTGAACGGCCAGCGCCGCTTCGTCGTCAACGAGGCCGAATGCGTGGGCTGCAACCTGTGCGCATCGATCTGCCCGGTGCCAGGCTGCATCGACATGCGCGTGCTCAAGCCCGGCGAGGTGGACCAGCGCACAGGCCAGCCGGTGCCGGCGGAGTACGCGAACTGGACCACGCACCCCAACAACCCGGCCAAAGCCGCCGCATGAAACCTGTGGAGTCGGCGGTGGTGACGGCCGCGCCCGTGGTGCGGGTGCAGGAGATGTCGGTGCGCTTTCCCGGCGAGCCGCCGGTGGTGGCGCTGGACCGCGTCAGCCTGGACATCGCCGAAGGCGAGTTCATCTCGCTGATCGGCCCTTCGGGCTGCGGCAAGACGACGCTGCTGCGCGTGATCGCCGACCTGGAGCAGGCCACCTCGGGCACGGTGCAGGTCAACGGCATGAGCTCGCACGACGCGCGGCTGAACCGCGCCTACGGCTACGTGTTCCAGGCGCCGGCGCTCTTCCCCTGGCGCACGGTGCTGGCCAATGCCACGCTGCCGCTGGAGGTGCAGGGCGTGCCGAAGGAGCAGGCCCGCGCCACCGCGCGCGAGCAGCTGGAGCGCGTGGGCCTGAAGGGCTTCGAGGGCAAGTACCCCTGGCAGCTGTCGGGCGGCATGCAGCAGCGCGTGTCGATCGCGCGTGCGCTGGGATTCGCGCCGAAGCTGCTGATGATGGACGAGCCCTTCGGCGCGCTGGACGAGATCACGCGCGACCGGCTGAACCAGCAGCTGCTGGAGCTTTGGCACGGCAGCAAGCGCACGGTGATCTTCGTCACCCACTCGATCCCCGAGGCGGTGTTCCTGTCGACACGCATCGTGGTGATGTCGCCGCGGCCGGGGCGCATCACCGAAATCATCGATTCCACGCTGTCGCCGCAGCGCACGCTGGACATCCGCGACACG
The DNA here is from genome assembly GCA_017302505.1 of Burkholderiales bacterium. Lineage (GTDB taxonomy): Bacteria > Pseudomonadota > Gammaproteobacteria > Burkholderiales > Burkholderiaceae_C > Rubrivivax. Next base: position 9,992 of record JAFLDH010000049.1, on the reverse strand, counting down.
GCGGAGTTCATCGAGATCGCGCATCGGGTACGGGTGGCTTTGCATGAAGCCCATGACTGAAGACCGCATGCGTGGGCTTGCGCGGGCAAAGGCCCGTGCGGGTGGCCGGCGGCGCTTAGATGAGGCGGTCGGCGCCTGCGGCACCGACTTCCCTGCGCTCCTCGGTCTCATGGCCTGCCGCATAACTCACTCCGCGCGCTTCGCGCGCTGCGTTCGGACAGATGCGGCAAGTCAGTTGTGGAAGCGCGCTGCGCGCGCGGCCATGAGCCCTGCGGTGCTCGGCGCCTCATATGCGCGCCGCCGGCCACCCGCGCGGTCCTTTGCAGCACCGATGGTGGTGTGCGGCGAGTGGAGTGCCACCGCCGGTCTCCGTCGCGACAGGGGGCACCCGTCAGGGGCGATTTCTGGGTCGGCGAGCAGCGCAGGTGCGGGCGAGGCGCGCACACCGTGCGCGCTTCCACAACTGACTCACGGCATCTGTTCGAGCGCAGCGCCCGCAGGGGGCGTAGCGAGTTATGCCGTGCTCGCCCGGGCCGAGCAGCGCAGCGCAGTCGGCGCGCAGCGCCGACCGGCCCAGCATGAGCCCCTGGCGGGTGCCCCCTGGCACGACGCGCGCTGCACACCGCACGCCTGAATTTGATGAGCGCCCCGAAGTCACCCATCGCAAGAACCTGGCACCACGCCGCCCCGGTGCTGACGGTAATCGCGGTGCTGATCGTCGTCTGGTACGCCGGCGCCGCCTACCTGAACGCGCCGCAGGTCATCGAGCGACAGCTTTCCGACCAGCCGAACTGGACGCTCAGCCAACTGCTGCCGCTGACATGGAACATGGGTCGCCCCGTGCTGCCCACGCCGCACCAGGTGGCGCTGGACATGTGGAGCAGCATCGTCGACTGGCCGCTGGATTCGCCGCGCAACCTGCTGTTCCACACAGGCGTCACCGCCGCGTCGACGCTGATCGGCTTCGTGCTCGGCGCGCTGCTGGGCGCGCTGCTGGCGGTGGCCATCGTGCACTCGCGCACGCTGGACCGCAGCCTGTTCCCGTGGATCATTGCCTCGCAGACCGTGCCGGTGCTGGCCATCGCGCCGATCGTCATCGTGGCACTCGGCAGCATGGGGCTGACGGGCGTGTTCCCCAAGTCGATCATCTCGATGTACCTGTGCTTCTTCCCGGTGACGGTGGCGCTGGTCAAGGGCCTGCGCTCGCCGGGCGTGTTCGAGCAGGAGCTGATGCACACCTACGCCGCCAGCCAGGGCCAGGTGTTCCGCATGCTGCGCATGCCGGCCTCATTGCCCTACCTGTTCCCGTCGCTGCGCGTGGGCATCGCCGCGGCGCTGGTGGGCGCCATCGTCGCCGAACTGCCCACCGGCGCGCAGGCCGGCCTGGGCTCGCGGCTGCTCAACGGCTCGTACTACGGCCAGACGGTGCAGATCTGGTCGGCGCTGATCATGGCCTCGCTGCTGGGCCTGCTGCTCACCGGCAGCG
>JAFLDH010000049.1:0-8386 GCA_017302505.1 Burkholderiales bacterium | reverse complement strand
TCGCCGGCGGTGCGCTTCGGCACGCCGCTGCTCTTCGGCCTGTGGGTGCTGCTGTTCTGGGAGCTGCTGGTGGTCGGCTTCGAGGTGCCCAAGGTGCTGATGCCGGCGCCCAGCGTGGTCTGGGCCTCGCTGATCGACGGCGCACCGGCACTGCGCGGCGATTTCGTGCAGACCGTGCTGCATTCGGTGCTGATCGGCTTGGGCCTGGGCTGCGGCCTGGGCTTCGTGGTCGGCGTGCTGATCGACCGCAGCGGCTTCCTGCAGCGCGGGCTGCTGCCGGTGGCCTCGCTGGCCAGCACCGTGCCGCTGGTGGGCGTGGCGCCGATCATGGTGATGTGGTTCGGTTTCGACTGGCACAGCAAGGCCGCCGTGGTCGTCGTCATGACCTTCTTCCCGATGCTGGTCAACACACTGGCCGGCCTGGCCGCCACCGGCCACATGGAGCGCGACCTGATGCGCAGCTACGGCGCCAGCTACTGGCGCACGCTGTTCAGCCTGCGCATCCCGGTGGCGATGCCCTTCGTCTTCAACGCCCTCAAGATCAACTCGACATTGGCGCTGATCGGTGCCATCGTGGCGGAATTCTTCGGCTCGCCGGTCGCCGGCCTGGGTTTCCGCATCAGCACCGAGGCCGCGCGGCTGAACATGGGCCTGGTCTGGGCGGCGATCGCGGTGGCCGCGGTGGCTGGCTCGGCCCTGTATGTGCTGATCGAATGGATCGAGCGGCGCCTGACCTTCTGGCACCCTTCGATCCGCATGGGATGATGTTTCCACGAACCGCCGCAAGGCCCTAACCTCAGAGAGGAGTTCCCCGTATGCGCAAGACCGCCGCCGCGCAGGAGAAGGTGACCGTGCAGATGAAGTGGGTGCCCCAGGCCCAGTTCGCCGGCTACTACGTGGCCGCCGCCAAGGGCTTCTACAAGGAAGCCGGGCTGGACGTGACCATCAAGCCCGGCGGCCCGGACATCGCGCCGCCGCAGGTGCTGGCCGCCAACGGCGCCGACATCGCGGTGGACTGGATGCCCAGCGCGCTGGCCGCGCGCGAGGCAGGCGTGCCGATGGTCAACGTGGCGCAGATCTACAACCGCAGCGGCCTGATGCTCACCTGCAAGAAGTCCGCCGGCGTGAACACGCCCAAGGACTTCAAGGGCAAGACCATCGGCGTCTGGTTCGGCGGCAACGAGTACCCCTTCCTCAGCTGGATGGCCACGCTGGGGCTGAAGACCAGCGGCGCCAACCCCGACGTCAAGGTGCTGAAGCAGGGCTTCAACGTCGACCCGCTGCTGCAGAACCAGGCGGCCTGCGTGTCGACGATGATCTACAACGAGTACTGGCAGATCATCGACGCCGGCGTCAAGCCCGACCAGCTGGTCACCTTCTTCTACGAGGACCAGGGCGTGGCCACGCTGGAAGACGGCCTGTACGCGCTGGCGCCCAAGCTGAAGGACCCGGCCTTCGTCGCCCGCATGGGCAAGTTCGTCGCCGCGTCGATGAAGGGCTGGGAATACGCGCTGAAGAACCAGGACGAGGCGGTGAAGATCGTGCTGGCGGCCGATGCCTCGGGCGCGTCGACCGCGGCGGTGCAGAAGCGCCAGCTGGAGAACGTGGCCAAGCTGATTACCGTGGCCGGCTCGCCGAAGATGGGCTTCCTGGAGCCCGCCGCCTACCAGCGCACGGTCAAGGTGCTGCTGGCCGGCGGCAGCGATCCGGTGATCAAGAAGGACCCGGGTCCGGATGCCTGGACCCATGCAGTGTGGAACAAAGCCACCGGCAAGTAAGGAGCGCGCCATGAGCCTGTTGATCCGCGGCGGAACCGTCGTCAATGCCGACTTAAGCCAGCGCGCCGACGTGCTGTGCGAAGGCGGCCTCATCCGGGCGGTGGGCCCGGATCTTCAGGCTCCGGCCGGCGCCGAGGTGGTGGACGCCGGCGGTGCGCTGGTCATGCCCGGCGGCATCGACCCGCACACCCACATGCAGCTGCCCTTCATGGGCACGGTGGCGGTGGACGATTTCTACGACGGCACCTGCGCCGGCCTGGCCGGCGGCACCACCACCATCATCGATTTCGTCATCCCCGATCCGCAGGAGCCGCTGCTGGCCGCCTTCCGCAAGTGGCGCGGCTGGGCCGAGAAGGCGGCGTCCGACTACGCCTTCCACGTCGCCGTCACCTGGTGGGACGAATCGGTGCACCGCGACATGGGCACGCTGGTACATGACGAGGGCGTCACCAGCTTCAAGCACTTCATGGCCTACAAGAACGCCATCATGTGCGACGACGAGACGCTGGTGAACAGCTTCAAGCGTGCGCTGGAACTGGGCGCGCTGCCCACCGTGCATGCCGAGAACGGCGAGCTGGTCTACCTGCTACAGGCCGAGGTGGCCAAGATGGGCATCACCGGCCCCGAAGGCCACCCCTTGAGCCGCCCGCCAATGGTCGAGGGCGAGGCCGCCAACCGCGCCATTGCCATCGCCGACGTGCTGGGCGTGCCGATCTACGTGGTGCACGTGTCCTGCATCGAATCGGCCGAAGCCATCGCCCGCGCCCGGGCGCGCGGCCAACGCGTCTACGGTGAGGTGCTGGCCGGCCACCTGGTGGTGGACGACAGCGTCTACCGGAACCCCGATTTCACGGTGGCCGCCGCCCACGTAATGAGCCCGCCCTTCCGGCCCAAGGGCCACCAGGAATTCCTCTGGCGCGGCCTGCAGGCCGGCAGCCTGCACACCACCGCCACCGACCACTGCGTGTTCTGCGCACCGCAGAAGGCGGCCGGCAAGGCCAACTTCGCGCAGATCCCCAACGGCTGCGGCGGCGTCGAGGAGCGCCTGGCCGTGCTGTGGCACGAGGGCGTCAACAGCGGCCGGCTGACGCCGAACGAGTTCGTCGCCATCACCTCGGCCAATGCCGCGCGCATCTTCAACCTGTACCCGCGCAAGGGCCTGGTCGCGCCCGGCGCCGACGCCGACCTGGTGGTCTGGGACCCGTCGGCCAGCAAGACGCTGTCGGTGAAGACGCAGAAGAGCAAGGTCGACTACAACATCTTCGAGGGCCGCACGGTGCAGGGTATCGCCGCGGCCACCGTCAGCCAGGGCAAGCTGGTGTATGCGAAGGGCGATCTGCGCACCACGCGCGGGGCAGGCCGCTACCTGAAGCGCGAGCCCTTCGGCGCCAACTTCGAGGCCGTGAAGCGCCGCGCCGACACGCTGGCGCCGACCGCCGTGGCCCGCTGATCGCCACGCCATGAGCCAGGCGCTACGCGCGCAGGTGCCGCGGGACGCCCCGCCGGCCAGCCACGTGCAGGCGCTGCAGCGCTGGCAGGGGGCCGAGGACATCGCCGCCTGGGCCGGCCGGGCCTTCCGCTTCGACGCCGAGCGGGCGCTGCAGTTCTCGTCGACGCAGCGCCGCGTCGGGCCGCCGCCCAGCGTGGCCGAGCCGGCCGAGCTGTTCAGCCGCCCGGCCGGCATCTGCCTGGACCTGGCGCGCTTTGCCGTGGAGACGCTGCGGCAGATCGAGCCGGAGGCCGAGGCCCGCTACCTGATGGTGGAGTTCGAGCCGATCGAGGTCGACGGCCATGTGCTGCGCCTGCACTGGCTGGGCATGTACCAGCGCGACGGGCAGCGCTACTTCTTTGCCGATTCGGACCGGCCTGGCCACATCGCCGGGCCCTATGCCCGCACGCAGGATTTCATCGCCGACTATGCGGCCTTCCGCGGCCGGCCGATCGTGCGCCATCTGGAACTGGATTCGCTGCAGCGCCCCGCGGCGCGTTGACCCCAAGCTGAAAGGAGCTTGCCATGGACACCAAGGTCAAGACCGATATCTCCAAGCTGCGCATCGACGGCGATCGCCTGTGGGCCAGCCTGATGGAGCTGGCCCAGATCGGCGCCACGGCCAAGGGCGGCGTGTGCCGCTTGACGCTGACCGACCTGGACAAGCAGGGCCGCGACCTGGTGAGCCGCTGGGCGCGCGAAGCCGGCATGACCATCACCATCGACAAGATCGGCAACGGCTTCCTGCGCCGCCCGGGGCGCAACAACAGCCTGCCGCCCGTGGTGACCGGCAGCCACATCGACACCCAGCCCACCGGCGGCAAGTTCGACGGCAACTACGGCGTGCTGGCCGGGCTGGAGGTGGTGCGCACGCTCAACGACCATGGCATCGAGACCGAGGCACCGATCGAGGTGGCCTGGTGGACCAACGAGGAAGGCTCGCGCTTCGTGCCGGTGATGATGGGCTCCGGCGTCTTCGCCAAGGCCTTCACGCTGGAGCATGCCTACGCGGCGAAGGACACCGAGGGCAAGACGGTCAAGGAGGAGCTGCAGCGCATCGGCTACATCGGCGACGAGGAGCCGGGCAACCACCCGATCGGCTGCTACTTCGAAACCCACATCGAGCAGGGCCCGGTGCTGGAGGACCACGCCAAGACCATCGGCGTGGTCACCGGCGTGCTGGGCATCCGCTGGTACGACTGCACTGTCACCGGCATGGAGGCGCATGCCGGCCCGACGCCGATGGCGCTGCGCAAGGATGCGCTGCAGGTGGCGACGCGGCTGATGCAGGAAGTGGTGGCCTGCGCGCACCGCCACCCGCCGCATGGCCGCGGCACCGTGGGCATGGTGCACGTGCACCCGAACAGCCGCAACGTCATCCCCGGGCGCGTCAAGTTCAGCATCGACCTGCGCAATGCCAGCGACGCGCTGTGCGATGCGATGGATGCCGACATCCGCGCGGTGGCGGCCCGCTTGAGCGCCGAGACCGGGCTGCCGATCGAGATCACGCAGGTGTCGGCCTATCCGGCGCAGCCCTTCCACCCGGACCTGATCGCCGCCGTGCAGCGCGGCGCCGACACGCTGGGCTACAGCAACATGCCCTGCGTCAGCGGCGCCGGCCACGATGCGGTGTACATGGCGCGGCTGGCGCCGGCGGGCATGATCTTCATCCCCTGCAAGGATGGCATCAGCCACAACGAGATCGAGGACGCGAAGCCCGAGCACATCGCGGCCGGCTGCAACGTGCTGCTGCATGCGATGCTGGAGCGGGCGGGCGTGGTCGGGTAGTTGGCACCGGCGCCACGCGGCACGCCCGTGCAGGCGGGCGCGTAGTGCAAGCGCACTACAATGAGGGCATGAAGACCGCTGTCATTCCCCAGGTCCGTGTCGAACCGGAATTGCGGGCCGATCTGGATTCGGTCCTCCTGCCGGGCGAAACGCTGTCTGAATTCGTCGAATCATCGGTGCGTCGTGCCGTCGAATTCCGTCGCGTTCAAACCGACTTCGCTGCGCGCTGCGACGCCTCGTTGCGGGCCTACGAGCGCAGCGGGACCTCCATTCCCGCCGACGTCGTGCTGTCGAAGCTCGAGGCCAAGGTCGCCGCGCGGGTGAAGCAGCTGCGCAAGTGACCTTCAAGGTCGAGTTCACGCCGGAGGCCGAAGCCGATCTGGAACGCCTGTTCGACTTCCTGCTGGATCGCGCCAAGACCGTCGAAGAAGCCATGCGTGCCCACGAGGCCGTCGAGGTGCTTCGCACGGTCGCCGTCAGTCATCTTTCGACCACGCCCTACAGCTACCGCAAGGTCGGCCCGCGACCGACCTTGCGTGAACTCATCGTGCCTTTCGGCACTACGGGCTACGTGCTTCGCTTCGACATCCGCACGCCCGAGTTGGTCCTCGTCATCGGCGCGCGCCACCAGCGCGAAGAGGACTTTCACTGACGACCGCGCTGCGGGGCGCGACCTCGCCGAGTCCCCACCCATCCGACTCAGGCCCTAGCCGGCACGATCCCCAGCTGGGCACGCCAATCGTCCAGCGGCCGTTCCCAGCCCAGTTCCCACTTCTGCGCCAGCAGGTTGCCGGCCTGCCAGCCCATCTGCAGGCCCTCCTGCAGGCGGTGCAGCGCGCGGCCGTACAGCTCGGGCTCGGGCATCGTGTGCAGCAGCACGGCGCACAGGTACAGCAGGCTCACCGGCTGGTGGATCTGCGCCAGGTACACCGCCGAGACGCCCACCTCGCCGGGCAGGTCGGTGCCGAAGCCGGTGACGGTGTGGTGGATGTCGTGCGTCATCGTGCGCCGCCGCGTCAGGTAGCGGGCCTTGCGCGCCAGCTCGTCTTCGCCCGGGTCCAGCGGCTTGGCGGCGGCGTTGTGCGCGATCACGTCCGGGTCCAGGCCATCGGCCAGCATGCGCGTGGCATGGGCATGGCCCAGCGATCCCGGCGGCATGCGGCTCAGCTCGCGCAGCGTCAGCGCCGGCGGCTCGTAGCCTTCGTCGACCATCTGCGCGATGGCGGGCACCGCCAGCATCGTCTGCTCGAAGGAGCGCATGGCCGGCGTGTCCTGCAGACCCTGGTGCAGGTCGTAGAAGGCGCGGATCTGCGTCGGATCGTTGGCCAGGGTCAGGAAGCCTTCCAGTCCCGTCATCACGCGGGCGGAAGGCGTTTCGGCAAGGCTCATGCGGGGCTCCCCGGGCCGCGGCGGGCCCGCCGCGATTGAAGGCGGCCGGCCGGCGGCTGTCAACCGCGGCGGCCGGGCCGGCCGGGAGGTCTGGGAGAATGCCCCGTGCCTGATTCTTGCTACAACGCCCGTCGCCAACCCACCTGCCAGGAGCACCGATGAACACCACCCGCCGCTTGACCCTCAGTGCCGTCGCCCTTGCCTCCAGCGTCGGCTTCAGCCTGCCCGCCTGGGCGCAGAACAAGATCAAGGTCGCCGCCATCTACACGGTGCCGGTGGAGCAGCAGTGGGTCAGCCGCATCGACAAGGCGCTGAAGGCCGCCGCCGCGCGTGGCGACATCGAGTACGTGTTCAGCGAGAACGTGGCCAACGCCGACTACGAGCGCGTGATGCGCGGCTATGCCGAGAAGGGCCACACCGTGATCTTCGGCGAGTCCTTTGCGGTCGAGGCCGCGGCCCGCAAGGTGGCCAAGGACTATCCGAAGGTCAGCTTCATCATGGGCAGCTCGGGCAAGCCGCAGGAGCCCAACTTCGCGGTCTTCGACAACTACATCCAGGAGCCCGCCTACCTGACCGGCATGATCGCCGGCGGCATGACAAAGAGCAACAAGATCGGCATGGTCGGCGGCTTCCCGATCCCCGAGGTGAACCGGCTGATGAACGCGTTCATGGCCGGCGCGAAGGAGGTGAACCCGAAGGCCGAGTTCATGGTCACCTTCATCAACAGCTGGTTCGACCCGCCGAAGGCCAAGGAAGCCGCCTTCGCGATGATCGACAAGGGCGCCGACATCATGTACGCCGAGCGCTTCGGCGTCAGCGACGCCGCCAAGGAGCGCGGCAAGCTGGCCATCGGCAACGTCATCAACACCCAGGACAAGTACCCCGACACGGTGGTGGCCAGCGCGCTGTGGAACATGGAGCCCACCGTCGACGTGGCGCTGAAGGCGGTGAAGGAAGGCAAGTTCAAGGCCGAGGACCTGGGCAAGTACTCGATGATGAAATACAAGGGCAGCGAGCTGGCGCCGCTGGGCACCTTCGAGAAGAAGATCCCGGCCGATCTGGTGGCTAAGGTCAAGGCCAAGGAAAAGGCCATCCTCGACGGCAGCTTCACCGTCAAGGTCGACGACAACCAGCCCAAGCCCACCGCCAAGTAAGGCGCCGCGGGCCCGCCGCGATGCCCGGTCCGTGCCGGGCATTTTTTCGGCCTGATGCGATGCCAAGCGAAACCGTCCTGCGCCTGTCGGGCATCACCAAGCGCTTCGGCAGCCTGGTGGCCAACGACGCCATCTCGCTGACGCTGGACCGCGGCGAGGTGCTGGCGCTGCTGGGCGAGAACGGGGCCGGCAAGAGCACGCTGGTGTCGATCCTGTTCGGCCACTACCGGGCCGACGAAGGCGCGATCGAGGTCTTCGGCCAGCCGCTGCCGCCGGGCCAGCCCAAGGCCGCGCTGGCAATGGGCATCGGCATGGTGCACCAGCACTTCACGCTGGCCGACAACCTGAGCGTCCTGGACAACGTGATGCTCGGCACCGAGCCGCTGTGGTGGCCGTTCTCGAAGCGCACCGACGCGCGGGCCAAGCTGGTCGAGACCGGCCAGCGCTTCGGCCTGGGCGTGGACCCGGACGCGCGCATCGCCGACCTGTCGGTGGGCGAGCGCCAGCGCGTCGAGATCCTGAAGGCGCTGGTGCGCGGGGCCCGCATCCTGATCCTGGACGAGCCCACCGCGGTACTGACCCCGGCCGAGGTGGATTCGCTGTTCGGCACGCTGCGCCAGCTGGTGGACCAGGGCCTGTCGGTGATCTTCATCAGCCACAAGCTGGACGAGGTGCTGCGCGTGTCGCAGCGCATCGCCATCCTGCGCGGCGGCAAGCTGGTGGCCGAGCTGCCGGCCGCGGGCGCCGACAAGGCGCTGCTGGCCGAGACCATGGTCGGCCGCCAGGTG
>JAFLDH010000489.1 GCA_017302505.1 Burkholderiales bacterium | reverse complement strand
GCGAGACGAAGGTCTCGTAGCCGCCCACGATCACCATCATCAGCAGGTTGGGGATCATCACCACGTCGATCAGGCCGAGCACGATCAGCATGATGTCCTGCTCGCTGAGCGAGTTCGCACCGTGGATGAGGTGCCACAGCTCCTTGCCGAACAGGAACACGTACACGCCCTGGGCGACGATCAGGCCGAGGTACAGCGGCAGCTGCAGCCAGCGCGAGCCGAAGATCAGGGCGGGCAGGGGGCCGAGGCGGGCGGGCAGGTTCATGCGGATCAGTCTGGCGGGCAGGCAGGCGCCTTACGGCGCTGCCGATGATAGACAGCGGCCTGCCTGCAAAGGCCGCAGGGGCCCGCTACGATCGGTACGACGCCGCACTCTTCGAGCCCCTTCATGCACACTTGGCACAGCCGTTTCTGGTCGGACCACACCAGCGAGCAGTTCACCCGCCTGCCGCGCGAGCAGCTGATCGCCGTGCTGCCGGTGGGCGCGGTGGAGCAGCACGGCCCGCACATGCCGATCTGCACCGACCACGCCACCATCGACGGCATGGTGGCGGCCACGGTGCCCAAGCTGCCGGACGACCTGCCGGTGCTGTTCCTGCCCACGCTGGCCTATGGCAAGAGCAACGAGCATTCGCGCTACCCGGGCACCATCACGCTGTCGGCCGCCACGCTGATGCAGATGTGGATGGAGATCGGCGCCAGTGTGGCCCGCGCCGGGGTGCGCAAGTTCGTGCTCTTCAATGCCCATGGCGGGCAGATGAATGCGATGGACATCGTGATCCGCGACCTGCGCGAGCAGCACGGCCTGATGGCGGTGTCGGCCCACTGGTACACGCTGGGCCTGCCGCCCGGCATGTTCGACGAGCACGAGCTTCGCCACGGCATCCACGCCGGTGACCTGGAGACCTCGGTGATGCTGGCGCTGAAGCCGCAGACCGTGCACATGGACAAGGCGCAGCATTTCCGCTCGCTGACCGAGACGCTGGCCGAGGAGAACCGCTACCTGTCCATCACGCCCAGTGGCAAGCTGGGCTGGCAGACGCAGGACCTGAACCCCGCCGGCGCCTGCGGAGACGCCACGCGGGCCACCGCCGACAAGGGCCGGGCGGTGCTGGATTACGTCAGCGACCGTTTCATCGAGCTGCTGACCGAGGTGCACCGCTTCGACCTGAAGCGGCTGGACAACAGCCCGCCCTGGCGCTGATCAGCGCGGCCGCAGCGCATAGTCGGACCAGTGCTTGGCGCGCTCGTCCAGCCAGCCCGAGCCGCGGTGGAACTCCAGCACGGTGTTCAGGTAGTTCAGCATGTCCGGATCGCCCTTGCGCATCGCAATGGCGGTGTGGGCCAACGCCACCGGCCGGTTGCCGAAGGGCAGCACCAGCTTGTCCGGCATGGCCTGCACGATCGCCTCCGGCGCGAAGGACGGCACCAGCGCGGCATGCGCGTCGTTCTTCAGCAGCGGCTCCAGGTGGTTCTCGTCGCCCTTCACCAGCACCAGCGTGGCCTTGGGGAAGCTGCGCCGGGCCAGCAGTTCCTGCATCGTGCCGGCATAGGCCACCAGCTTGACATCGGGCCGGTTGAAATCGCCCAGCGTGGTCTTGCCGGCGGCCAGCGCGCGGTGGGCCACCAGGTACACGCCTTCGCTGGCGGTGGGGGTGGAGAAGTTCAGCACCAGCGCGCGGGTGGGCGTGATCCACATGCCGGAGACGATCAGGTCGAAGTGCCGGTCCAGCAGGTCGGGGATGATCTGGCTCCACGAGCTTTCGACGAACTGCACCTGCACGCCCATGTCCTCGGCCAGGCGGCGTCCGATGTCGATGCTCAGGCCGATCAGCTGGCCCTGCGCATCGTGCATCACTGCCGGGTCGCTGGCCGCCACGCCGATGCGCAGCAGGCCGCGCTGGCGCACGGTGGCCAGCGTGTCCACCGCCGGGCCGCGGTAGACCAGATCGGTGTCGCGCGGCAGCGGGCGTGACGGGATGCCCTGCGGGTCGACGAAGCCGCTGCCCGGGCTGCGCGGCGGTGCCGATGGGGCGGTCTGCGCCGTGGCGCTGAACAGGGTGGCCAGCGCGCACAGCGCCAGCAGCAGGCGAACGGGACAACGCATCACGGCGCTCCAGCAGATGTCGGGGTTCAGTAGCCGCTTCCGGCGCGCACGAAGACGACGCGGTGCCCGGGGTTTCCGGTATCGGTGGCGATGAAGCCGTTGCCCGAAGGCTCGATGCGGAAGCGGGTGCGGCCGGCCTGCAGGTCGTTGCCGCTCAGGTGGCCGGTGAAGCTGTGCTGCCCGGCCTGGCCGGTGACCGAGCCGCCGGGCAGGATGTTCAGCTCGACGCTGGTGCGTTCCTGCTCGTCGTAGCCGCGGAAGTTGCCCACCGCCCATGACGCGGTGTCGGCCGTGTGGTTGTCGCTGCGCGAGGCCAGCGCCGCCAGCACCGCCAGCCCGGCCACGGCCGCACCGATGGCCACCGCCTTGTTGCGGTCGCTGCCGCCGCCCACGCGGAAGTCGGCACCGCAGCCGCGGTCGACCCAGATGCTGCGGTGGTCGTAGCCCCAGTTCTCGCCCTGGCGGCAGGCGGTGTAGGAGGTCTGCCGCTCGATGGACACGCGGCCGCCGGTGTCGACATCGCAGCGCTGGTACATGTGGTGGCGGCTTTCGCAGTGCACGATGCCGGACGCGAAGGCGGCTGGCGGCAGCGCCAGCACGCAGGCCAGGAAGGCCGCGAGGACACGGCGGGGTGACAGCAGGTAGGGCATGGTGCGCTCGGGTGAAGAGGTCGGCCGGTCCGCTCCGGGCCGCGCCGGGGGCGCATGGTAGGGAGCAACGGCGCCGCAGAATAGCGGGAACCCGACAGTTGCCGGGCTTCAGCCTAGGGACGGCGCGGGCTTGCGGTGGTGGAAGCGCGCTCGACGATCTCGAACCCCACGTCGACGACTGCCGGCACCACGGCCTGGCCCGCGCAGCGCTGCAGGATCATCGTCGCGGCGCGGCGGCCGATCTCGGCCGCGGCAATGCGCACGCTGCTCAGCGCCGGCTCCAGCGCGGCGGAGAAATCGGCATCGCCGAAACCGCACACCGCCAGGTCCTGCGGCACCCGCAGCCCGCGCGCGCGGGCCTCGTTCAGCACGCCCAGCGCCACCAGGTCCGAGCTGCAATGCACCGCGCG
>JAFLDH010000488.1 GCA_017302505.1 Burkholderiales bacterium | reverse complement strand
GAGCGCATCTGCGCAGCGCTGCCGGCCATCGGGTAGGCCACCACCGCCGGCCCGGCCGGCATGGCGGCCGCCAGGTCCGCCGGGCCGTCGCCTTCCAGCGCATTGATGCGCACCGCGCTCAGGCAGCCGGCATCGCGCCATCGCGTCATCAGCCCGGCCAGCATCTGCCGGGCCTGCGGCCGCAGCGGCGGCGGGGTGAAGTCCTCCAGGTCGACGATCAGGCCGTCGGCGCCGCTGATCGCCATGGCTTCATGTGCGGCGGCATCGGCACCGGGGCCGAACAACCAGGTGCGGCGCAGGTCGGGGGCGAGGATGGCCATGCGCGTCGTGTCTGCGTCAATCCGCGACCGCCAGGCGTTGCAGCGCCGGCCCGGCCAGGCGGAAGCTCAGGCGGTCGGCCACCGGCTCGGCACCCAGGCCGCGGTAGAAGGCGATGCCGCGCGGGTTGCCCTGGCGCACATGCCAGTCCATGCGGCCGCAGCCCTGCGCCACGGCATGGCGCGCCAGCCACTGCATCAGCGCCTGGCCCACGCCTTGGCCGCGCCGCGCAGCGCGCACGTACAGCTCCTTCAGGTGGCACTGCCGGCCGTGCACCGGCCGCGGGTCGACCAGCGAATGCAGCAGCTGGAAGGCCGCCAGCCCGGCCACGCCCTGCGCCGCGTCCACCGCCACCAGCAGGCGCAGCGGTGCGTCCGGCGCCAGCAGGCGCTGCTGCAGATGCTCGCGCACCGTGTCGCGGGGGACGCCCGCCGCTTCCTGGTAGTGCGTGTGCATCTCGATCATCAGGTCGATCAGCGACTCATGCTGCGCGGGGCGGACCAGGTCGATCTGCATGGCGGGGGCGGACATGATGCAGCCAGCATAAGGCAGCACTGCGGTGCTACAGCCGGCGCAGGCACAGAGCCAGCGTTTCGATTTCGTCGCGACGGTGCAGTCGCTGCAACCAGTGCCGCGGGATGCGGCTCGCACCAAAGTGCGCGCCGGCCAGCTGGCCGGTGACGGCGGCCACCGTGTCGGCGTCATCGCCCAGGTTAGCCGCCCGCAGCAGCGCCTGCTCGAAGCTGTCGCTGCGATGCAGGCACCATAGCGCCGCCTCCAGCGTGTGGACCACATAGCCCGAGCTGTGGATGCGGCTGGGTGGCTTGCGCTGGTACGCACCTTCGGCCATCCGGCGCAGCCGCGGCGCCCGCACGCGAGATGCCGCGCCCTCCAGGCAACATTCCTTCGGCAGCCCGCGCAGCAGGTTCGACAGCACTTGTGCCAGCAGTCGGCAGCCTTCGACGGCCAGCGCGGCGCCATGCGTGGTGCGAGAGCTTTCGCCGGCAAAGTGCACAGCGGCGTCCACGTCGGGGTGGTAGTGCAGCACCACCGGTCCCAGCCGCATCAGGGAGCCGTTGCCGGCGGTGATCGGGTGGGTGGGGCCGCACCACGGGGTGTCGGCCTTCTCGAAGCTTTGCAGCGAATGTTCGGTGGTCTGGCCGATGTCGAAGGCGAAAGGCTTGGCGCTCCATTCGCCGTGGCGGTACCAGCGCAAGTAGCGGCGCATCTGGTCCAGCGGATCGAAGCCGTCGCAAGCCACCAGGCTCTCGGCCAGGCACATCGCCATCGAGGTGTCGTCGGTCCACTGACCAGGCTGCAAGCCATAGACGCCGCCGCCAATCATGTCGCGCAGCGGCACAAAGCTGCCGCGCTCGCAGAAGGAGGTGGTCGCGCCTAGCGCATCGCCACAGGCCAGGCCCAGCAGCACGCCCGCATAGCGGTCGTCCAGCGCTGGGATACGCCGGCATGGCCGCGACGTGCCGGCTGTCAGCGTGCCGCGGCCTCGCACAGCGTCTTCAACCGCTGCAGCGCCTTGGGCCAGGCTTCGGCCAAGTAGGCCTTGAACTCGGGCGTCGCATCCTGCTCGATCACCAGCCGCGTGCCGGTGGACGTGGCCAGGAAGCGATAGTTCTCGTAGGCCGGCGCCCAGGCGCGCACTGCATCGCTCTGCGTGTCTTCCACGCCCTGCGCCACATAGCCCAGGTGGCGGATCGAAACGTAGGCGTCGGGCCGGTACTCGGCAATCTCGGACACCATGCCGTCGCCGCTGGGCGACAGGAAGTGGATCTTCTGGCCCTGCTGCCAACTGCCGACGTAGTGCGAGCCCTCGGCGAAGGGCGTGGTCCAGTCGCGATAGCCCTGCGGGTCCAGCATCAGGCGGAACACGGTGGCCACCGGGGCGGCGATGTCGGTGCTGAACTCGATGCGTTCGGTCGTGCTCATGTGGCGGGGGCTTTCGAGGCGTGCAGGGCCAGTAGACCATAGACGAAGCCCAGCGCATTCAGCACCAGCGGTGGCCAATGGAATTGGGCCGCCGGCGCGGCCCACGCGGCGAACAGGTGGTTGGTGCCCAGCAGCAGGAACAGCACGGTGAAACCCTGCGCCACGGCGCGGGCCAGTTCGGCCTGTCCCAGTTGCAGCGCGCGTGCCGCGATTAGGCCTGCCGCCACGTTCCAGAAGGCGATCTCGCGTTGCCACCCCGGGTTGCCGCCCCAGTGCGAGCGCTGCGCACCCAGCCACTGGAACACCGTCTGCACCACGAAGGCCGCCACGAAGCTGCCCAGGCAAACCCAGAGGAAGACGCGCAGCCGGTGCGGGGTGGGGCGCCCGTGGGCACGGCGGGTGTCGGGCTGGCTGTTCATGTCGGGAATCATGTTCGCCACCACACGCTTGCGCCAGCGGTTTGCGACGGGCTGCACCGGGCTGTCGCCAATGGGGGCAAGCAGCGAGCCAGACGCTGGGAGCGTGGGCGACATGAATCCTAGCGCCCGGTGACCCGCCGCCCCAGCACCCAGATGCCCAGCATCAGCAGCAGGCCGCCGGCCCATTGCGCTGGCGCCAGGGCCTGGCCCAGCAGCCAGGCCGACAGCAGTACGGCGGTCAGCGGCTCCACCAGCGTGGCCACCGTCAATCCGGTGGGCGACAGCCGCGCCGCGCCCCAGCTGAAGGCCAGCAGCGCCAGCGCGGCGGTGACCACGCCCAGGTACAGGTACCAGGCCTGCGGCGGCAGGCCCTGCGGCCAGTGCAGCGGCTGCACCAGCGCGTACAGCGCCATCGCCGCCGCGGCCACCACCGTCAGGCAGGTGGTGGCCGGGCCGGCGCCCAGCGTGGTGGACAGCCGGCCGCTGACCAGCGTGAAGCCCGCGTACAGCACGGCCGACGCCA
>JAFLDH010000487.1 GCA_017302505.1 Burkholderiales bacterium | reverse complement strand
AGCTGCTGGCCGGGCCGGAGCGCATCGAATCCGGCTGGTGGGACGGCGCGCCGGCGGCGCGCGACTACTTCATCGCGCAGGCGCACGATGGTGCGCTGGTGTGGCTGTACCGCGCCCGGCTGCCGCTGGTGCAGCAGGAGGGCTGGTTCCTGCACGGCCGCTTCGGCTGAGCCGATTCAGCCGGCGGCGGCCTCCAGACCCTGCGCAAAGTGCGCCTGCATCAGCGCCCGGGCGCGGGCCGCGTCGCGCTCGGCGATGGCCTGCATCAGCGCGCGGTGCTCGGCCAGCGAATCGCTGAGCCGGCCCTGCTTGAACAGCGAGTGGTGGCGGTTCAGCTTCATCACCTTGCGCAGGTCGGTCACGATCTGCATCGCCCAGCGGTTGCCGGCGATCTGCAGCAGCGCCATGTGGAACTGCTCGTTGGTGGCGAAGAAGGCGTCGCGCTGCCGCACCTGCTTCTCCAGCCGCGCGTGCAGCTGGCGCAGCTGCTCGCGCTGCGCCTCGTCGGCCTGCGCCGCCACCGTGGCGGCGGCGTCGCTCTCCAGCAGCGCCAGCAGGTGGTAGACCTGGGCCACGTCGTCGCGCGAGACCTCGGTGACATAGGCGCCGCGGCGCAGCTTCATCGTCACCAGGCCCTCGACGGCCAGCACCTTCAGCGCCTCGCGCAGCGGCGTGCGGCTGATGCCGAAGGCCTGCGCCAGCTTCATCTCGTCGATCCAGCTGCCGGGCTCGAGCTCGCGGCGGTAGATCTGCTGGCGCAGCCGGTCGGCCACCTCCTGGTAAAGCGCGCGCGGCGCCAATGGCGCCTCGGCAACGGACAGCGAGGGCAGCGTGGACAGGTCGCTCACGTCAGCGCCACGTTGGCTTTGAATTCATAATTATGGATAATACAGCCAAGACCGCTGAAGGCCAAGCCCCACGCGCAGTGCCACGCCGGAGAACCGCATGTCCGAACCCGTCCACAAGCCGGCCACCGAAGCCGAACTCGCCGCCTGGGCCAAGGCCGCCGCCAAGTCCGCCCCCGGCGGCGACCTGCAGGCCCTGCAATGGGTCACGCCCGAGGGCATCCACGTCAAGCCGCTGTACACCGCGGCCGACCTGCAGGGCCTGCCGCACACCGACACGCTGCCCGGCTTCGCGCCCTTCATCCGCGGGCCGCAGGCCACGATGTACGCGGTGCGGCCGTGGACGATCCGCCAGTACGCCGGCTTCTCCACCGCCGAGGACAGCAACGCCTTCTATCGCAAGAACCTGGCGGCCGGCGGGCAGGGCGTCAGCGTGGCCTTCGACCTGGCCACGCACCGCGGCTACGACAGCGACCATCCGCGCGTCACCGGCGACGTGGGCAAGGCCGGCGTGGCCATCGACAGCGTGGAGGACATGAAGATCCTGTTCGACGGCATCCCGCTGGACAAGGTCAGCGTGTCGATGACGATGAACGGCGCGGTGCTGCCGGTGCTGGCCGGCTACGTGGTGGCGGCCGAAGAGCAGGGCGTGTCGCAGGACAAGTTGTCGGGGACCATCCAGAACGACATCCTGAAGGAGTTCATGGTCCGCAACACCTACATCTACCCGCCCGAGCCGAGCATGCGGATCATCGGCGACATCATCGAGTACACGGCGAAGCACATGCCGAAGTTCAACTCGATCTCGATCAGCGGGTATCACATGCAGGAGGCCGGCGCGAACCAGGCGCTGGAACTGGCCTTCACGCTGGCCGACGGCAAGGAATACGTGAAGACTGCGCTGGCCAAGGGCCTGGACGTGGACGATTTCGCCGGCCGCCTGAGCTTCTTCTGGGCGATCGGGATGAACTTCTATCTCGAGATCGCCAAGATGCGCGCGGCGCGGCTGCTGTGGTGCAGGATCATGCAGGGCTTCGGCGCCAAGAACCCGAAGAGCCTGATGCTGCGCACCCACTGCCAGACCAGCGGCTGGAGCCTGACCGAGCAGGACCCGTACAACAACGTGGTGCGTACCACCATCGAGGCCATGGCCGCGGTGTTCGGCGGCACGCAGAGCCTGCACACCAACAGCTTCGACGAAGCGATCGCGCTGCCCACGGAGTTCAGCGCGCGCATCGCCCGCAACACCCAGCTGATCCTGCAGGAGGAGACGCACATCACCAACGTGGTCGACCCCTGGGCCGGCAGCTACCTGATGGAGAAGCTGACGCAGGAGATGGCCGACAAGGCGCAGGCCATCCTCGACGAGGTGGAGGCGATGGGCGGCATGACGCGCGCCGTCGATTCCGGCTGGGCCAAGCTGAAGATCGAGGCCAGCGCGGCCGAGAAGCAAGCGCGCATCGATTCCGGCAAGGACGTGATCGTCGGCGTCAACAAGTACAAGCTGGCCAAGGAAGACACCGTCGACATCCTCGAGGTGGACAACGTCAAGGTGCGCGAAGGGCAGATCGCGCGGCTGCAGAAGATCAAGGCCACGCGCGACGGCGCTCGGGTGCAGGCTGCGCTGCAGGCGCTGACCGAGGCCGCCCAATCGGGGCAGGGCAATCTGCTGGGCCTGAGCATCGAGGCGGTGCGCGCGCGCGCCACGGTGGGCGAGATCAGCGATGCGCTGGAACAGGTCTACGGGCGCCACCGCGCCGACATCCAGAAGGTGACCGGTGTGTATGCAGCTGCCTACGATTCCGCCGAAGGGTGGGACAAGCTGAAGGCCGAGATCGCGGCCTTCGCCGACGCGCAGGGCCGCCGGCCGCGCGTGATGATCGCCAAGCTGGGCCAGGACGGGCACGACCGCGGCGCCAAGGTGGTGGCCACGGCCTTCGCCGACCTGGGCTTCGACGTCGACATGGGTCCGCTGTTCCAGACGCCCGAGGAATGCGCCCGCCAGGCGATCGAGAACGACGTGCATGCGGTGGGCGTCAGCACGCTGGCGGCGGGCCACAAGACTCTGGTGCCCGCGATCATTGCCGAGCTGAAGAAGCAGGGCGCCGACGACATCGTCGTCTTCGTCGGCGGCGTGGTGCCGCGGCAGGACTACGACTTTCTCTACGCCGCCGGCGTCAAGGGCATCTACGGCCCGGGCACGCCGATTCCGGCGAGCGCGAAGGACGTGCTCGAACACATCCGCCAGGCGCACGCCGCCGGCTGACCGGGCGCACGCGCGGCCATCATGGGGATGCCGGCCGACCAGGCCCTGCGGGACGGCGTGCTGGGTGCGCCCGGGGCCGCGCAGCGCCGCGCC
>JAFLDH010000486.1 GCA_017302505.1 Burkholderiales bacterium | reverse complement strand
CGCGGCCAACGCGCTGCTGGCACCCGGCACCGGCAGCACGCGATGGCCCGCGGCGGCCACCGCGGCCACCAGCCGGGCGCCGGGGTCGGACACTGCCGGCGTGCCGGCATCGCTGACGTAAGCCACCCGCTGGCCCATCTCCAGGCGCTGCAGCACCGGTGCGGCCGCCTCGGCCTCGTTGTGCTGGTGCACCGCCAGCAGCGGCTTGTCCAGCCCCAGGTGGCGCAGCAGCCCCGCGCTGACGCGGGTGTCCTCGCAGGCCAGCGCATCGACGGTGGCCAGCACGTGGATCGCGCGCAGCGTCAAGTCGGCCAGGTTGCCGATGGGCGTGGCCACGACGTACAGCGTGCCTGCGGGATACTGCTGTGCGCCCGCGGCAGCGGCGGCGGCGCGTAGCAGGAGCTCGGACGGGATGGACAAGGCGGCGGGCCGTGGCAGCACGAAGGCGATCGGGGACGATGCCGAGTCGCTTGCCTTGGCCTGGTTGCAGCGCCAGGGCCTCGTGCTCGTACAGCGCAATTATCGGCTGGCCGGCGGGCCGCATGCGCGCGGCGCCGAGATCGACCTGATCCTGCGCGATCGCGATGGCACGCTGGTGTTCGTGGAGGTGCGCTCGCGCGCCAGCGCGAGCCACGGCGGGGCGCTGGCCAGCGTCGATGCGCGCAAGCAGCAGCGCATCGTGCGCGCCGCGCAGCACTACCTGCTGCGGCTGCCGGTGCTGCCGCCCTGCCGCTTCGACGTGGTGGCCGTCGAGGCTGGCCAGGTGCAATGGATCCAGGCGGCCTTCGAGGCCGGGTGAAGCCCGCCCGGGGGTGGCCTATTGCAGCGTGAAGGACAAGCCGTAGCTGCCGGCACTGCCCGAGGCGAAGCCCGCGCGGGCGGCCAGGCTGATCGGGGCACTGCCGCTGTTGGTGACCAGCATCTGCAGCGTGCCGCCCGGGCCGCTGACCAGCTGTGACAGCGTCATGCCATTGGCCAGCAGCACGCCCAGACTCATGCCGGTCTTGGCCCCGGGCTTCAGCGTGATCAGCAGCCTGCGGCCCGCCGGCAGCGTGAACTTGAAGTGGTCGCCGTCGCCTGCGGCAGTGGCCCCGCTGACCTGGGCTGGCAGGGTTGCCAGCGTCTGGGCGGCGCCAATGGTGTTGTTCGGCTCGCGTTCGGCAATCGTGCCGGGTGCAGGGGCAGGTGCAGGCTTCGGGGCGGGCGCAGGGGCAGGCTTGGGCGCGGGCGCGGGCGCGGGTACCGGTGCCGGGGCTGGGGCCGGTGCCGGATTGGGACTGGCTGCCGCCTGTGCCGCGGCCACGGCCGCGGCCGCATCGACGATGCCTGTCCCGCAGCCGTTGCAGGCAGCCGGGAAGCGCCGTGCCGTGCTCTTCAGCAGGTTGGCCACCTGGTCCGGCGTGAGCTTCGGGTTGGCCGAGAGCATCAGCGCGGCCACGCCGCTGACCACGGGCGCGGCCATCGAGGTGCCCATGTACACGGCATAGGTGTCTGCCCCGGGCGCGCTGGCGCCGGTGTTCAGCGTCGACAGGATGCCGGCATCGCGGTCGCCGCCGGGTGCGGCCAGGCTGACGTTGCTGCCGGTGTTGGAGTACGAGGCCCGGCCGCCGCCGATGCCGGTGGCGGCCACGGTGACCACCCCGCTGCAGTTGGCCGGGGTGCTGGCCAGGGCGCTGCCGTTCTCGTTGCCGGCGGCCACCACCACCACCGCGCCCTTGGCGCGAGCGGCGTTGATGGCGTTCTGCATCGTGCTGCCGCAGGCGCCCGGCCCGCCAAGCGACAGGTTGATCACCCGTGCCGGCGTCAGGTTGGCGGGCACGCCGCTGACCGCCTGTCCGGCGGCCCAGTTCAGCGCATCGGCGATGTCGGAGCTGAAGCCGCCGCAGCGGCCCAGCACGCGCAGCGGCAAGACCCGCGCACCGTGGGCCACGCCCGCCACGCCGCTGGCGTTGCCGCTGCTGGCGGCCACGATGCCGGCGACGTGCGTGCCGTGCCAGGAGCTCTTGCCGGCCGGGCTGCCGGCATAGCAGTAGCTGGCGGGGGCAGCGTCGCCGGTGTCGCTGGGGTCGGCGTCGCGGCCGTTGCCGTCATTGGAGATGTACGGGTCGGCAATGAAGTCGTAGCCGGGCAGCAGGTTGGCGGCCAGGTCCACGTGCCGGCGCACGCCTGTGTCGATCACGGCCACCACCACGCCGCTGCCGCGCGCGCGGTCCCAGGCGGCGGGGGCGCGCACGCCGCCCAGCGCATCGAACCAGGCCCATTGCTGCGCATACAGCGCGTCGTTGGGCACGAAGCTGGCCTGCAGCACCAGGTCGGGTTCGGCATAGTCGATATCGGCATCGCCGGCGCGCAGGTTGGCGGCCATGGCGGCGGCTTCGTCATGGCGCATGCGCCGTGACAGCCGAAACACCTGGGCACCCTGCGACGTGCTGCGCAGGTGCGAGACCACCACGCCTTGGCGGTTGGCGGCAATGCGCATGGCGGTCTCGGCGCGAGCGCTGGCGTAGGGCCGATCGTTGCGAGACCGGTACTTGACGATCAACCGGTCGGTCAGGGCATCGGCGGCATGCGCCCGCCAGAGGGTCGGGCCGGCCGCTTGGGGCTGCGAATGCGCGGGTGTGGAGCAAAGCGCGGCGGCAGCGGCCAGCGCCAACAAGGTCTTGGAACGAAGGGTGGACACGAGAAGCCTCTGGGTGGAGAGGCCAAGGCCGGGGGCAGGGCCTTGGCAGCCCCGCTACCGTGGCCCGGCAACATGGGTTGCCGGGCTGTAGGCCGGAGGCTTTGCGGCCCGCGCTTTCGCGCGGTGTGCGGAAGATTAAGAACGTTTCAGATTGAAACAGCTGCGTGGGGCAGTGTCCAGGGTCGGTTACAGGTCGGCCCTGGCGCGCGCGCACAAGTGCCGCAAAGCGCCCGACTCGGACCCGGCGGGGCTGGCTCGACGGGTATCGCTGTGGTAATCGGCCCAGCGCCGCCGGTGGAACTGGGGTGCTGAAGGCGTGTCATATGATCCATGGCCATGCTCGAGCAGCGCATCCAGCAGCAGTTCTTTGACAGCGCTGACCTGCAGTACCAAAGCGCCGAAAGCCTCGCGCGCCCCATTGCCGACGCCGCGCAGGCGCTGACCGGCTGCCTGACGGCCGGCGGCAAGGTGCTGGTGGCCGGCTTCGCCGGCGCGGCGGCGCTGGCCCAGCATTTCAGTGCGGCCTTCGTCGGCCGCTTCG
>JAFLDH010000485.1 GCA_017302505.1 Burkholderiales bacterium | reverse complement strand
GCCGGGGGCGCAAGCGGCCCAGCCGGACAGGAATGCCGTGGAGGCGGCCTTGCCGGCCTATCGCGCGCAGCGTGCGGCGGCGGGCTGAAGGCCCCGCCTCAAAGTGCCAGCGACCGCGACTCCTGGAACAGCGACTCGCTGAACTGCACAGCCCGGGTGCCATCGTCGCCGGCCGCCCACAGGCCCAGCGCGCGCGCCGACATCGGCTTGGCGAACAGGAAGCCTTGCAGCTCGTCGCAGCCCAGCTGCCGCAGGATGTTGAACTGCGCTTCGGTCTCCACGCCTTCGGCCACCACCTTCAGCTTCAGCGCCTGCGCCAGCTGCACCACGGCCGCGGCGATCTTGCGGGCCTCTTCGCTGTGCGCCACGTCCATCACGAAGGAGCGGTCGATCTTCAGCTCACCGGCCGGCAGCTTGCGCAGATAGGACAGGCTGGAATAACCCGAGCCGAAGTCGTCGATCGAGATATGCACGCCCACGGCGGCCAGCTCGGCGAAGAAGCGCGCGGTGGTTTCGGTGTCTTCCATCGCCACCGATTCGGTGATCTCGCAGGTCAGCAGGTCGGGGTTGATCTGATGGCGCTGCAGCGCGTCGGCGATGTACTGAGGCAGGTCACGCTGGCGCAGCTGATGGGCCGAGAGGTTGATGGCCACGCGCATTCGCAGGCCCTGGTCACGCCAGGCGCGGGCCTGGCGGCAGGCCTCGTCGATGACCCAGGCGCCGATCTTGTTGATCAGGCCGCTTCGCTCGGCCAGCGGGATGAAGATGACCGGGCTGATCATGCCGCGCTGCGGGTGGTGCCAGCGCAGCAATGCCTCCACGCCGGTGATCTGTGCGCTGGGCGCATGCACCTTGGGCTGGTAGTAAAGCTCCAGCTGCGAGCGCACCAGCGCCAGGCGCAGGTCGTGCAGCAGCTCGGCCTGGTCGCGCTGGTCGATGACCATGCGCGGGTCGAAGATCGCGTAGGTGTTGCCGCCGGCGTTCTTGGCGGTGCGCATGGCCACCGCGGCGTGGGTCAACAGCTCCGACGCCGGCCCATGCACCGGGTAGCCGGCCACGCCGACCGAACCACTGGTCGCCAGCTCCCGCCCATCGATGTGGCACGGTTGCGACAGCGTTGCCACCACCTGTGCGGCCAGCACGGTGGCCTCCTGCAGCGCCGCATCGCCATGCAGCACCAGCAGAAACTCGTCGCCCCCCAGCCGGGCCAGCGCGTCGGCCTCGACCAAGGTGCGCAGGCGCTGCGCCACCTCCAGCAGCAGCGCGTCGCCGCAGGCGTGGCCGTAGCTCTCGTTGACCTGCCTGAAGCCGTCCAGCGCCACCAGCAGCACGGCCGCCTTGCCACGGCCGGCGTCCACCTCGCGCTGCAGGGCGCTCATGCGCTGATCGAACGCACTGCGGTTGGCTAGGCCGGTCAGCTCGTCGCGCAGGGCATGCGCCATCAGTTCGGTCTGCGCACGGTCCAGGCGCCCACGCAGCCTGGCCTCCACGGCCAGGGCCAAGGCCAGCAGCAACAGCAGTTCGCCGGCGCCTACCGACGCCAGCGTGGCCAGTGTGTGGCTGCCGATGCCGTCGCCGTCGGCCAGGTCGAAGGGGGCAGGCCAGGGCACGGCGCCCAGCACGAGGCTCTGCGCGGCCAGTACCCCGGCGCCAATCAGTGCCGCAGCGGCGGCTTGCGCGCGGCGCGAGCAGTTCGGCCTTTGCGCGACGGCCATGCCCCAGCCGAAGCTGCTGCTGGCCACCATCCAACCCAGCAGCGACAACCCGCTCAACTGCGCAAGGTCCGACCGCTGCAAGCCGACGGCAGCCAGCGACGACAAGGTGGGCGCCAGCGTCGCAGCGCCGAGCAGGCCCACGCCGGCGAGCCGCTGGCCCATCGACGGCTGGCGGGCCAGCGATGCGTGCAGGCCCAGGGCGGCGAAGACGAAGGTCGCCAGACCGGCGACGACGCTCCAGGTGACATCGAACTCGGCCCCGGCCGCCATCGCCAGGTGCGCCACGCCCAGCACGCCGCTGGCCCAGAGGCCGGTGGCCAGCGCCACGGTGCCGGCCAGCCACCAGGGCAGGCGCTCGGTCGCGTCGCGCTGTACGGTGCGCTGGCTCACGGTCAACGCCACTGCGGCAGCGAACAGCATCACCAGCAAGCCGGTCAGCGTGGGCACGGCGCTCAGATCGGGCAACGAGAAGCCTTCCATGGGGGCTCAGTGGCAGCGGGCCGGCAGGGCGGTGCAGGGCGGGGAGGCAATGGCTGGCGGCGGACGCATCCCGCACCTATCGGCGCGCTGCTCCGGCCTCTTTAGGCCAGTGCAGGCGCGTACGACCGTCCCAATGTCGGGAAGCGGTGTTTCGGGTAATTTTTCGCGTCCGGCGCAGGTCCGGGCCCGTGGCACACTGCGCGCCTTTTGCCGAGGCGCCCCGGGCTGGGGCCTGAATGACTTGGATCCGATCCTGTTGCAGATTGCCACCGAGCTGGGCGTGCGCCCGGCCCAGGTGAAGAGTGCCGTCGAGCTGCTCGACGGTGGGGCCACGGTGCCCTTCATCGCCCGCTATCGCAAGGAGGCCACCGCCGGCTTGGACGACGCCCAGCTGCGCGAGCTGCAGACCCGGCTGGACTACCTGCGCGAGCTGCAGCAGCGCCGCGAGGTGGTTCTGGCCAGCATCGAGGAGCAGGGCAAGCTGACGCCCGCGCTGCGCGAGGCCATCGACGCCGCTGCCACGAAGCAGGCGCTGGAAGACCTGTACCTTCCCTACAAGCCGCGTCGCCGTACCAAGGGCCAGGCCGCTCGCGAGGCCGGGCTGGAGCCGCTGGCCGACCGCCTGCTGGCCGACCCGACACTGCAGCCGCTGGCCGAGGCGGCCGGCTTCGTCAACGCGGAAGCCGGCTTTGCCGACGCATCGGCGGTGCTGGACGGCGTGCGCGACCTGCTGTCCGAACGCTGGGCCGAGGATGCCGTGCTGGTGGGCCGGCTGCGCGACTGGTTGTGGGCCGAGGGCCGGCTGCGCGCCCGCCTGCTGGCCGGCAAGGACGAGACGGCGGCCGAGGTGGCCAAGTTTCGCGATTACTTCGATTTCGACGAGGCCATCCGCGCGGTGCCCTCGCACCGTGCGCTGGCCGTCTTTCGCGGCCGCGCGCTGGACATCTTGGAGCTGAAGCTGCTGCCGCCCGACGAGGCGCAGGCCCCGGCCGCGCCGGGCACGCTGTCGGCCGCCGAGCAGCGCATCGCCGCGCACC
>JAFLDH010000484.1 GCA_017302505.1 Burkholderiales bacterium | reverse complement strand
GCGGTCGAGGCGGTGGGCCCGGTGCCCGGCCGCATGCAGCGCGTGCGCCTGGATGCGCCGGGCCTGCCCGAGGTGGTGGTGGATTACGCGCACAGCCCCGATGCGCTGGACAAGGTGCTGCAGACGCTGCGCCCGGTGGCCCAGGCGCGCGGCGGCCGGCTGTGGTGCGTGTTCGGCTGCGGTGGCAACCGCGACGCTGCCAAGCGGCCGATGATGGGCGCCATCGCCGCCCGGCTGGCCGACCATGTGGTGCTGACCAGCGACAACCCGCGCGACGAGGCGCCCGCCTACATCCTGTCGCAGGTGCTGGCCGGCATCACCGGCCATGACGAGGTCGACGTGATCGAGGACCGCCACGCCGCGATCGCCCATGCGGTGGCAGGGGCGGCGCCGGCCGACGTGGTGCTGCTGGCCGGCAAGGGCCACGAGGCCACGCAGGAGATCGCCGGTGTCAAGCGCCCCTTCTCCGATGCCGACGAGGCGCGCGCGGCACTGCAGCGGCGCGCGGGGGTGGCGGCATGACGATGCTGACGCTGGCCCAGGCCCAGGCGCTGCTGCCCGGCGCCACCGTCGTCGGCGACGGCGCGCTGGGCTTCGCCCGCGTGCACAGCGACACGCGCACCCTGCAGCCAGGCGACCTGTTCGTCGCGCTGAAGGGCGATCAGTTCGACGCGCACGACTTCCTGGCCCAGGCGCGCGACAAGGGCGCCGCTGCCGCGTTGGCCGAGCGCGGGCTTGCCGAGGCCGGCCTGCCCGGCTTGCAAGTGCCCGACGCGCTGACCGCGCTACAGCAGCTGGCGAAAGCCTGGCGCCGGCGCTTCACGCTGCCGCTGATCGCCGTCACCGGCAGCAACGGCAAGACCACGGTGACGCAGATGATCGCGTCGATCCTGCGCGCCGCTGACGGCGAGGCGGCCTTTGCCACGCAGGGCAACTTCAACAACCACATCGGCCTGCCGCTGACGCTGCTGCGGCTGCGCGCATCGCACCGCCGCGGCGTGGTCGAGCTGGGCATGAACCACCCGGGCGAGATCGCTCTGTTGAGCGACATTGCCGCGCCGACCGTCGCGCTGGTCAACAACGCGCAGCGCGAGCATCAGGAATTCATGGCCACGGTGGAAGCCGCGGCGCGCGAGAACGGCGTGGTCATCGAACACCTGGGCGCAGCGGGCACCGCGGTGTTTCCGGCCGACGATGCCTACACGCCGCTGTGGCAGCAGCTGGCCGGCGCGCGGCGCGTGCTGCGCTTCGCGCTGCGTGCGCCGGCCGACGTGCACGCCACCTACCGCTGGCAGGCCGACCACTGGGCCGTGCAGATGCACACGCCGGCCGGCGACGCTGATTTCGCGCTTCGCGTCGCTGGCGAGCACAACGTCAAGAACGCGCTGGCCGCGGCCACGGCGGCGCTGGCCGTCGACGTACCGCTGACCGCGATCGCGCAGGGCCTGCAAGCCTTCGAGCCGGTGGTCGGGCGCTCGCGGCTGCACCGGCTGGCCTGGCCCGGCCGCGCGCTGACGCTGGTGGACGATGCCTACAACGCCAACCCGGATTCGGTGCGCGCCGCCATCGACGTGCTGGCGGCGCTGGACGGCCCGCGCTGGCTGCTGCTGGGCGACATGGGCGAGGTCGGCGCGCAGGGCCCGGCCTTCCATGTCGAGGTCGGCGCCTATGCCCGCGAGCGCGGCATCGAGCGGCTGTGGACGGTGGGCGAACTGTGCGTGCATGCCGCCCAGGCCTACGGCCCGGCGGCGCGGCACTTCGACAGCGTGGACGCGATGATCGCCGCACTGGCCGGCGCCGAGCCGGTGGCCGCGGCGCTGGTCAAGGGCAGCAAGTTCATGCGCATGCCGCGCGTGGTGCAGGCGCTGCTGCAGGAGGCTGGCCATGCTGCTTAGCCTGAGCCAGTGGCTGCTCGCGCTGTACCCCGACGAGTTCAGCTTCCTGCGCGTGTTCCAGTACATCACCTTCCGTGCGGTGATGGCGGCGATGACCGCGCTGCTGATCGGCCTGGCCTTCGGCCCGTGGGTGATCCGCCGGCTGACGGCGCTGAAGATCGGCCAGCCGATCCGCGGCTACGGCATGCAGTCGCACCTGAGCAAGAGCGGCACGCCGACGATGGGCGGCGTGCTGATCCTGATCGGCATCGGCGTGTCCACGCTGCTGTGGTTCGACTGGAGCAACCGCTTCGTCTGGATCGTGCTGCTGGTCACCTTCGGCTTCGGCGCCATCGGCTGGGCCGACGACTGGCGCAAGGTGGTGCAGAAGAACCCCGAAGGCATGCCCTCGGGCGAGAAGTACCTGTGGCAGTCGCTGATCGGCCTGGTCGCGGCGCTGTACCTGGCCTTCAGCGTGTCGGAGACCAGCAACCTGCGCGTGCTGGAACTGTTCATCCGCTGGGTGGGCAGCGGCTTCTCCACCGACCTGCCGCCCAAGGCCGACCTGATGGTGCCCTTCTTCAAGACGGTGAGCTACCCGCTCGGCGTCTTCGGCTTCATCGCGCTGACCTACTTCGTCATCGTCGGTGCCAGCAATGCGGTCAACCTGACCGACGGGCTGGACGGCCTGGCGATCATGCCGGTGGTGATGGTGGGCTCGGCGCTGGGCATCTTCGCCTACGTGGTCGGCAGCTCGGTCTATTCGCGCTACCTGCTGTTCCCCTACATCCCCGGTGCCGGCGAGCTGCTGATCTTCTGCGCGGCGATGGGCGGCGCGGGCCTGGCCTTCCTGTGGTTCAACACCCACCCGGCTCAGGTGTTCATGGGCGACGTCGGCGCGCTGGCGCTGGGCGGCGCGCTCGGCACCATCGCCGTCATCACCCGGCAGGAGATCGTGCTGGGCATCATGGGCGGCATCTTCGTCGTCGAGGCGCTGTCGGTGATGGCGCAGGTGTCGTACTTCAAGTACACGAAGAAGAAGTTCGGCGAAGGCCGGCGCATCCTGAAGATGGCGCCGCTGCACCACCACTTCGAGAAGTCCGGCTGGACCGAGACGCAGGTGGTGGTGCGCTTCTGGATCATCACCATGTTGCTGTGCCTGGTCGGGCTGGCCAGCCTGAAGCTGCGATGAACAGGCTGCGCGATCAACAGGTGCTGGTGCTCGGCCTGGGCGAATCCGGGCTGGCGATGGCGCGCTGGTGCGCCGCCAACGGCGCGTTGGTGCAGGTGTGGGACAGCCGCGAGACGCCGCCGCAGGCCGCGGCGCTGCGCGAAGCGGTGCCGCAGGCGGCGTTGCGCGGCGAC
>JAFLDH010000483.1 GCA_017302505.1 Burkholderiales bacterium | reverse complement strand
AGCTTTATGGAGCCTCAATCTTGGCTGCACCTGCCTCCTGGGCAGCCGAGACTCTCACCGCGGTGAGAGTTCGCTGGCGAGCATGTTCATCGACAGTGATACCAAGATAAACAACATTAGCTTGGCAAATTTGCCGCCGGTCTAAACTGGCACGCATGGAAATCGTGCTGTCAGCGCCATCGGGCTCGCCCACAGACCCATCCTGGCCGGACGATGCTGCGCTGGCCGCATTCCGCGCCTGGCTTCAAGGGGTTCCCAGCCGCGCCGCCGTGGACCGCTATCTGCCCGATCGTCGGGCTGCCGGCGCATCGGCGCGCTCGGTGATCGGACGGGTGAAACGCCAGCTGGCGGCCTTCGCGACGAGCCGCGCACAGGCGGACATGGCAGCCGTGCTCGCAGCGTCCAGTCCGTCCGACCGGAAACTCGCCAAGGCTGCCGCTGCCGCCATCGAGACGTTGCGCGGAATGCCACCTCCGCAGCCGCTCATCGGCGACGCCGTCGAGCGCTGGCTACCCGTGCGGCTCGTGGGCGTGCTGCACGCGGCGGGCATCCGCACGCTGGCCGACTTGACCCTGCGCGTACCGAGGCGCAGACGGTGGTGGGCCGGCATCGAGGGGCTCGGGCCGGCCAGCGCCCGCCACGTCGAGGCATTCTTTGCCCAGCATCCTGCGCTCACTGAACGCGCTCGTGCGTTGGTGACGGTGAAACAGGCCCAGGAACTGGTCCCCTGGGAGCGACTGGTCGTCCCCGAAAACGTCGATGGCTCACGGGGCACCTTCCGAGCGCCGCGGGCCAGCTGTGCGCTCGACGCCAGCAACGACTACCAGGGCGTGAACGCCTGGCTGTCGCTGCACGAGTCGGCGGCGACCCAGCGGGCTTATCGCAAGGAGGCCGAACGCCTGATCCTGTGGGCGATCGTCGAGCGCGGGCGGGCTTTGTCGTCGCTGACCACCGAGGACGCCATTGCCTACCGGGCGTTCCTGCGGCATCCGAGTCCTCGCGCACGATGGGTTGGACCACCACAGCCAAGGTCGTCTCCGGGCTGGCGTCCCTTCGCAGGCGACCTCTCGGCGCGCTCGGCTGCCTACGCGCTGTCGGTGCTCAACGCCCTGTATCGCTGGCTCATCGAGCAGCGCTACGTGCTGGCCAACCCATTCGCCGGCGTTAAGGTGCGAGGCGGCCGGCCGGCGCAGCTCGACACGTCTCACGCCTTCACCGAGCACGAGTGGAAGCTCGTCCGGGTCGTCGCCGACGGCCTGGAGTGGTCCTACGGCTGGAGCGAGCCGGCCGCGCAGCGGCTGCGCTTCATGCTGGACTTGGCCTACGCCACGGGCCTTCGAATCAGCGAACTCGTGGGCGCACAACTGGGCGCGATCGACTCGGACCCGCACGGCGACACGTGGATCCGGGTCGTCGGCAAGGGCCACAAGGCCGGCAAGGTCGTGCTGCCGCCGCTGGCCCGCGCCGCCCTCGATCGCTACCTCGTTCAACGGGGGCTGCCCGTGATGCCCTCGAAGTGGCGTCCATCGACCCCGCTAGTTGGCAGCCTTGGAGAAGATGGCAGCGGAATCTCCTCGTGGCGCCTGTGGCGGGTGATGAAGCGGTTCTTCAGCACTGCAGCCGACGTCGTGGAGGAAGGCACCCCGGCCCTCGCCGAGAAGTTGCGGCAGGCCACGCCGCACTGGACGAGGCACACGCATGCCACGCACCTCCTCCAAGGTGGCGCCGAGCTGACAACGGTGCGCGACAACCTGCGACACGCCTCGCTGGCCACGACCTCGATGTACCTGCACACCGACGATGCGCGGCGCGCCACGCAGGTGGCCGATCGGTTCGCGGCGCCGCGGTCGTAGCCTACAGTCGGCCTGCCTCCTCGCAGATCACCACCCATGCAGACCATCATCTGCGACGCCTGCCATCAGCCCACGCCCGCCCACGACGTCGTGAATTACGGTTCGATGGAAGGCGGCTACAGGAAGCTCTGCGGCCGATGCTTCAATGGGGCCGCGGCCAGCCGCCTCGGGCTGCAGGGGTTTGAGCACGTGGTCTTCGAACCTGTGCGCATGGTCGACGGTCGCGGCGCCGAGCACGAGTTCCGGTTTCGCAGCTGGCTGTGCGGCACCGGATTGGCGATCGACGCGTTCGAGTTGCGCGATGGCAGCCCGGCGGGCTATCGGTTTCAGGTGATCGGGGAGCCTGACGACGAGCCCCTGGAGTTGCTGGGCCGGCTCATTGGCAAGATGCGCCGGGCCTTGGCTCTTACGCATCTGGAGGACACCGACCACGGACCGCAGGTGAACGATGGCTTGGTGCTACGAGGGACCGTCGACAGCGACCCCGACGAGGATCATCGTGTGCCGATGGTCGTGATCGATGGCCGGGCGATCTCCTGGGACGAGTTCGGACGGATGGTGGCGACCTTCGAGGGCTGGCAGTTCAGGCTGGAGTTTCGCGACCGGAGCGAGGAGGTCTGACCCAGCCGATAGCGGGAACCCGCAGGGTGCGGTCTCGGAAGGGGGCCTGGGAGCGAAGCGCACCAATCTGCACGAAAAGCACGGAGCGCCCGGAAGTGCCGGAAACGTAAGTGCTTGTCGTGCAATGGGTTCTCAGAGCAAAGCGCACCAATCTGCACGAAAAGTACGACTACCCCAGACCCGACTGCTGTGGTGAGGGCTCGAACGACGGACAAGCCGGATGGTGTTGGCTGCCGGTGTCCGGCATGCGCTTGGCCAGGTAGCTGCAATGGAAGGCGACGTACATCTCGACTCCGCCCGGTACGCACAGGCAGCGCGGGCGCTCGGGTGTCTCGTAGACAGCAGCCAACGCTTCCTGTAGCGCGGGGTCGTCCGGTTCCAGGATGCGGCCGCGGATCGAGAGGCGCTGCGTGTCCATGCGGCTCGATTCTTCGGGCCCGCGCTCCCTGCGCACCAGCCCGAAACCGGACGCAATCGTGGGGCAATCGCGATCAACTGGCTCAGTATGGGCGAAGCGTCTTGTTTGGCGACGGATGCCGATGTGCGCCACGCGTGCGAGGCTTCTCGCGGTTCAAAATATGCCCAGAGCAGCCTCGCGACGGACGCTCGCGCCCGAGTGGCGATCAGCTGTCGCGCCAGAGATCGTGCATCGCGGCGGCGAACGCGCCGACGATACGCGCCTCGCCGTCGATACGGTGATCGCGCACCGCCCAGCGTCCGGCTACGAGCACGTCGCGCCACGGGCGCGAGGGCGACGAGAAGACGAGCGCGTCGAGCGTGCGCCCGGCCGGAACGCCGAGCA
>JAFLDH010000482.1 GCA_017302505.1 Burkholderiales bacterium | reverse complement strand
CGCTCTGCTACTGGGCGCCCGGTCGGCCCGATTCGCGGGGCCGGTCAGCGCTTCGCGCCGCGACGCCGCGCCGCGAAACCTAAGCCCGCCAGGCCCAGCGTCATCAGCGCCAAGCTCGACGGCTCTGGGATGGGCTGCTTGATCTCCTCGCTCCACTGCGCGCCCACCTGATAGCGCGTGAAGCGGTCGGGGCCGTTGAAGATGGTGTAGCGGTTGTTGAAGTTGATCTTGCCGACCTGTTCGATAGTCGCACCGCCATCGCTGATTCGAAGCATTTCCACCTCGGCCGCGACCTGCTTGATGTCGCCAAACCAGTACAGGTGCATCGCGATCAGGTTGATGTCGGCCAGCTCGTAGCCGCTTGTCAAGCCGCTGGCGAAGCTGCGCGTTTCTACCTCGGTGATGGTGCGTGAACCCGTCGTCTCGCTGCCTGCGATGCGCCGCAGCTGCAGCGCGGCGATGCCGCCGTTGTTGATGACATCCAGCGAGATCAGGTCGTCGAAGCCGTCGTCGCCGATGTTGGCGTCGGTGAAGCGCGCGCCGTAGCGCATGCCGGGATCGGGGGTGCTGAAGTCCCACGCCGAACTGGCGGCAAAGTTGCGCTGGCCCATATGGAACAGAGTGGAGGGAACCCCACTCAATGTCGGCCCGTTCATGCGGATGTAGTTCGAGCTGTTGGAGTACTGCACGCCGTTGACGGTGAGCAGCGTCGGCGGCGTTCCATTCGCCTTCGTGAAGCGCAACTGGCCCAGTTCCTCCCCAATCAGCTGAGGGGCGTTCGGGTAGTCGCCGGGCAAGGTCTCGGCACCGTCGACCGCCCCCGACACGGAGTAAAGCGGCGATGGCGCCACGTAGCCGCCGAGATAGCTGCCGCCCGTTTGCGGATCGTTGTTGTTGAAGGAGTCGTTGTAGCGCTGCGTCGCGTCGTCAGGCGTGGTGCTCCAGTTGGCCTGGGCACCGATGTTGCGCAGGTCGGCATACGGCGCGGCCATCGCCTGACTCGTGCAGGCTGCTGCGCACACTGCGGCGGCGGCAGTGGCGAGTGCACGTTTCGACTTCATTCGAGTTCTCCGGTGGTTGGTTGTTGTTTGCGGGTTGTCGATCTGGTTCATGCTAGCCGCGTCAATCGCGCGAACGGATCATCAAAACTGATGACTACCCCTGAATCGGGGGGGGCGGGTCGACTTCGTGCGCGTCGCATGCGGCGCCCCGTCGTTCTCGACCCTGAGACTAGCCGTCGAGTTGCTGCCGCCAAGCGGCTTGTGCTGTGCGTTCACTACGGCAGCCGGTGCTTCGGCGTGAACCGCGATCGCCGCTGCCAATAGAAGCCTTCGAACCATCGTTCCCCTCCGCCTGCCAGGAACATTTCCATGTCGAACCGGCGTGTTGGTCGATACCTCGCTCAACGCCCATCCCACCAGTGTCCCATCCGAAGTCCGGGGCTGAACCGCCGCATCAGGGTTGCTGTCGCGGTCGAATTGTTCCTAGCCCAAAGCTCGTGCGCCTCATCAACACGGATGGGCCGGACTCCCGCACTCTCAGGATCAGGAGTGAGACCGCCAGGCGCGTCAGCACAAACCACGATGCGGCGAGCGGGGCCGGCACCCAGAATCGGACTCAGCCGCGCTGCGCAGGAAGATGCGCCGCTGCGGCGCAGCGATGCAAGAAGAACTCACGCGCAGCCCGCAGTGGCTGGCTGCGATCGACCACCTCTACGACGCCGTCGGCCGCGAGCACCAGCTTGCTCAGGCGCTGGGTGCGTTCAGGCACTTCTTCGACGCTCAGTCGGCTTCGTTCTTCACGGTGGCGGACGCGCGACACCCGCAGACGTCGCACATCGGCGCTGCGGGCATGACCGATCAGATGCTGGTCGAGTACCACGCCCACTACAGCGTGCACGACGCGTGGGTGCATGCGGCCGTCCGGCGCAGCGACTTCGGCGCAGGTGCCGTCTACCGCGGCAGCGAACTGGTCCCGCGCAACGAAATGCAGCGCACCTACTTCGCCCGCAACTTCCTGGCACGGCACGGGATCTCGGATGTGCTGGCCGCCGTCGTCGAGATCGGCACCGGGGAAGGCCCGACCTCGTTCGTGTCCTTCCACCGTTTCCGCGAACGCCGCCCTTACACCGCGGCCCAGGCGCGCGCGCTGCGCACACTGGCGCCGCACATGCGCCAGGTGCTGCGCCTGCACCGACGGCTCGCGCCGCGGCTGGCGGTCGGCGCCACGCTGCACGAGATCGTGCGTCGCCTGGAGACACCCCTCGTCTTTCTCGGCGCTGACGGCCTGATCGTCGATCGCAACCTCGCGGCGCAGGCTGCGCTCGCCGATGCGCACCCCTGGCTGCGAGAGCGGGCCGGTCGGCTCTGTCTGGCGCGGGAAACCGGCTGGCAGGAGATCGCGCCCGAGCTGCAGACGCTGGGACCGGACATGCTGGTACTCGATCTGGTCAACGACGTTCGCCGCTGTGCCGCGCTCGAACTGATGCCGGTGCAGGGCGCAGCCACCGACCCCTTCGCCAAGCACCCGGCGGTGGCCATCGCCAGCCTGCGTCGCGGCGCACGCAACAAGACCCTCGCGTTGCGGCAGGTCCACGGGCTGTCGGCCGCCGAAGCCCGCGTTGCGGTGCAGCTTACCGAGAGCCGCAGCGCTACCGAGATCGCGAGTGCGATGGGGTTGTCGATCGCGACCATCCGCTCCCACATCGCTGCGGCCATGGGCAAGCTCGGCGTCGAACGGCAAGCCCAGCTGGTGTCGGTCGTGCTTGCCTTGTGAGCGGCGCAAGTGTCGGACCGGGAAACCGCCAAAGCGGTGGTGGTGCTGCGCGCTGAGGCCAAGGCCACGGCCCAGCCCGAGGACATCATCGCCTGGGCGCGCGAGCACATGGCCGCCTACAAGGTGCCGAAGATCGTCGAGTTCGTCGACGCGCTGCCCACGTCGGGCTCGGGCAAGGTGATGTGGCGGCTGCTGCACGAGCAGGACGCGCAGCGCAGCGCCACCTGAGGGCCGGGCCGGTGCAGGTCTTCCTGAACCCGGTGCACGCACTGCACCAGGGGCGGCACGAGATGTTCCGCGGCCGCCTGGTGCCCTGCGTGGAGGTGCCCGACCGCGTCACGCATGTGCAAGCAGAACTGCAGCGCCGCGGCATCGGCCGCTTCCAGGCGCCGGCCGACGTTGACATGGCCCGGCTGGCCCGCGTGCACGAGGCCGGCTACCTGCAGTTCCTGCAGACCGCGTGGAGCGACTGGCTGGCGCTGGACCCGGCCAACGCTGCCTTC
>JAFLDH010000481.1 GCA_017302505.1 Burkholderiales bacterium | reverse complement strand
CCGTGACCTGCGCCTCTCGGTCATTGATCACGGGAGCCTCCATCCTTGCGACCCAGGGCGACGTACAGCGCCACTCGGCCGCCACGATGCTCCTGCTCGGAGGGATGGCCCCGTTGTAGTCGGCCACCAGGCACCGCCGCTCTTGCCGGCGAACGCGAACCTGATGGATCCGCGCGCGGTCATAGCCTGAGACGTAGGCCCGGGTAGTGCGCCCAAGTTCCTGGCAGCCGCCGCCTCGCCATACCTCCACCAGGAACTGGTACGTCTCCTGCGCCGAGCCCTCACCGTACCCCGCCTGGGCGTAGGAGACAGCACCAGGCCGAGTCATCCCCTCGAATTGCGTGGGGGAGAACCCAGGGTCTGCCAGATTCACCACTGACTGAGCAGTTCCACTAGGCAGGGTCCAGTCGAACCGTGCAGGGTCACTCCATTCGGTCAGAAGCTCGTATGCCAGAGCGGTTACCCTGAACCTCAGTGCTCCCCCTGTTCCGTTCTCAATGCTCCAGCTTGCGTTCTGGCTCGCGCTTGCAGAAACAATACTTCCGGAGATCGTTGCCGCTCCTAGCGAAACGAAGGAGACAGCCAGATCGGAGTCCTGTAGCGGAACCCACGTCATGGCTTGCTCCTGTCGGCAAGGATCACGGCTTGGCAGGCTCGGAGCTGGTCGTCGGCGTCTCGGCCGATTCGAACAATTCGGCCCGCAGCCTCGTCTCGGCTTGCGGCGAGCGCATCACGTTCGCGGGTGGCGGTGGCAGCGTCGGACAGACGCTGGGTTTCACAGCCCGCCCATTCGCGGCGCAGCCGGAGATTGCCATCGCGCAGGTCAGCAGCAACGGCAGCAGGTACGGTTTCCGCATCGCGGCGGTCCTCTTCGTGTTGGGCGCCGATGTCGGCGAGGGTCCGTGCCTTGACCCGCTCGGCATTGATGGTCTCGACAAGCGCGTCGTTGGCATCGCTGGCGTATTGCAGGTCGGCCCGGAGCTTTTTGATATCGGCGCTGCGGTCCCGGTACTCCCAGCCGAGCCAGGCGGCTCCCAGGGTCCACAGGACGAACAGCACGATGGCGACGGCGATGCGGTTCACCTCAGCCATCCGCCCTGGTGAAGTCTGCGTAGTACTTCTGACCGGCATCGAACTGACCGAAAAGCGCCGGATTGGCGATGTAGATGGTCAGGTCCGCCGATGGGGTGAACTTGGCGAACGAGTTGTCCTCGTCGCTGCCGTCCTCCGGATAGGTGCCTGACCTGCCAACGGCATGGAAGGAGATGCGCTCGCCGGTCTCCAGCTTCTCGACCTGGGCGACAGCGAACTTGGCACGCATAGTGGTCTTGCTCATCGGGGCTCCTCTGCCTTCCGGCACGGTCCTGGTTTCCAGGTCATCCGGCGGGCCTTGATCGTCCGCTTGCCGGTGGCGATAGCTTTCAGGACGCGGTGACGGCCGTCAGCGATGCAACCGTTCCAGTCCAGCAGGATCGGGCAGCTCAGGTCCGCCTCCATGCACTTCTTCACGTGGAACGCGAGGTCGAACAGGCTGTCGCCATCCCACGGTCGGCCGGTCAGGTCCAGCGCCGCCAGCGGCACCTCGAACACCGGCAGATCCTTGGCGTCATCGACCAGCCGCGCCACCGACCAGCGGTTGCCGTCACGGTCCTGGTAGTAGTCCTGTAGTGGGTCGATGGCCCGGAACTTCACCCGCGGCGGCAGGCTCACGTACCACCCCATAGGGCGCGTCCCTCGCACAGGGCGCGCTCATCATCCCGGCGCAGGACCAGCCCCTTCAGCTGGCGCCCACCCGCCTTGTCCCAGCGGGAAAGCTCTGCGCAGGCGCCCGGCCAGTCGTTGGCCCCGGCCTTGCGCTGTAGGGTCGAGCCGCACACGACCTGCGGCCCGAGGTTGAATACCG
This sequence comes from Burkholderiales bacterium, assembly GCA_017302505.1. Taxonomy (GTDB): domain Bacteria; phylum Pseudomonadota; class Gammaproteobacteria; order Burkholderiales; family Burkholderiaceae_C; genus Rubrivivax. The sequence continues at coordinate 1,393 of JAFLDH010000481.1, read as the reverse complement.
CACTGGTCAGCGAAGCCTCGACCTGGCGCAACATCGGCACCCCGATGCACTGGCGCACGTAGCCGTTGGCCTCGGCCATGTCGGCCGCCAGCAGGGCGTCACACTCGGCCTTGGTATACCGCTTGCCAGATTGGACGGTCTTGGTGTGCCCGTAGCAGACCGTCAGCACGCCCACGCTGTCCCGGTAGGGCTCGTACCGCACACCCTCCCAGCGCTGGATGATCGGAGCCGCCAGCGCCAGCGCACCCGCCAACGCGACGGCCGCGATCCCGCCGCCGACCGCCTTGGTGTTGATCGGCTTGTCAGTCACGGTCACGTCTCGCCTCGCGCCGCCAGCGCCACAGTAGGTACGCCGCTTGTAGCGCGATGAACGCCCCGCCCATCAGGGCCACGCCCTTCTCAATCGTCAGCCCAGACGCCCAAATCAGGATCGCGCCCACTGACGGGACGCTCTTGAGCAGTCCGATGCTGACGTCGGCGGCATGGTCTTTCACGGTGTCCCCTGTGGTGCAAAAAGAACCCCGCCGGACCAGCGCCGGCCAGGCGGGGAGCTTGAGAAAAGGTGCCCGCCACCGCAGCCGGCTGGCTGAGTGGGTTCGGTCCGGTGAGGGTTGGCGGGCGGGAAGGTTGCAGCCCCAGGTTCGAGGATCCGGGCCTTTCGGCTTGACGCCCAAGGGGCGACCTCTACAAACCCTGCGCTTGCTGCAATTTGGTCTGGGCATCCGGCTCTCTGCCGGAACTCGCCTAGGGGGCCGTTCGCCTCCCCAACCCAGGAAATATGAACGCCCAGCGGTTAGGCCGGGCGACTGTAGACTTTCTACCCCACAGACTGCGGCTGTGTCACTGCCGCACCCTCCATCAATGCCGCCACGGTCTCTCGGGCCGCCTGCTGCTCCGCGTCCCATAGGTGCGCGTGCAACCATTCATAGGCATGGCGCCAGTGCCGGCGGTAGACGGATTCGTTCTTCCCGATGGCCTGCGCTCGCTTCCTGTCACTCATCGGGACCACGCCCCGGCTGTTGCAGGCCGCGCATGGGGTCAGTAGGTCACCCACCAGCACCTGCCCCCTGCCCTCGCAGCACGCGCAATGGTTCTTGAGGGCAATCTCCCGCACCGCCGCCACCGTCAGCGCCGGCAGGCTTTCCAGCGTCGTCCGGGGCCACGCCTGGGCCCGTAGCGCACCCAGCCTGCCCCGCGCCCGGTCAACCGCCATCCGCTGCTCCGGCTTGGGTGCCCGGCTCCATGCCAGCGCAGCCTCGGCCAGTTGCACGTCCAGGTGAGCCTCGACCAGTTGCTTGGTCTGCCGGCCGATCTCGGGCAGCACCAACTCCACCACGGCCTCATGCAGCTTCCCGCGCAGCAGGTGCCCCGATGGCGTCCAGCACACCTCGAA
>JAFLDH010000480.1 GCA_017302505.1 Burkholderiales bacterium | reverse complement strand
GCCACCTCGGCGTAGTGGGCCGAGACCACGCCCGGCGCGCCGCATAGCGCATCGACGCACAAGCCGGAATCGTCGGCCAGCGCCGCGCCGCCGGTGGCCAGCGCCGCATGGCGCGCCTTGGCCAGCGCGTTCTCCAGGAAGGTGGCATGCGGCTCCTCGGCCTCGGCCACGCCCAGCGCCGGCTGGGCCACCAGGTCCAGCGACAGCGGTGCAAACAGCGCCTGCAGCTCGGCCAGCTTGCCGGCGTTGTTCGAGGCCAGCACCAGGCGCAGGCGGGCCGCCTGGCTCATTCCTTCAGCGCCGCCGTCTGCGCCGCCACCAGCTCGCCGATGCCCTTGGCCGCCAGCGCCAGCAGCGCGTCCATCTCGGCCCGCGAGAAGGGCACGCCTTCGGCCGTGCCCTGCACTTCGACAAAGCCGCCGCGGCCGGTCATGACGATGTTCATGTCGGTGTCGCAGGTGGAATCCTCGGTGTATTCCAGGTCAAGCAGCGGCGTGCCCTGCACGATGCCCACCGACACCGCCGCCACCGCATCGCGGATCGGCGAGGCCGCGATGCGCCCCTGCGCCAGCAGCCAAGTGACGGCGTCGTGCGCCGCCACCCAGGCGCCGGTGATGGCCGCGGTGCGCGTGCCGCCGTCGGCCTGCAGCACGTCGCAGTCCAGGTGGATGGTGCGCTCGCCCAGCGCCTTGAGGTCGAAGACGCTGCGCAGCGAGCGGCCGATCAGCCGCTGGATCTCCTGTGTGCGGCCGCTTTGCTTGCCGCGCGCGGCCTCGCGTTCGCCGCGGGTGTGGGTGGCGCGCGGCAGCATGCCGTATTCGGCGGTGACCCAGCCTTCGCCGCTGCCTCGCTTGTGCGGCGGCACGCGCTCTTCGACCGAGGCGGTGCACAGCACCTTGGTGTCGCCGAAGGCCACCAGCACCGAGCCTTCGGCATGCACGGTGTAGCGGCGGGTCAGCGAGACGTTGCGCAGCGCATCGGGGGCGCGGCCTTGCGCGCGGACAAAGTCGTTCATCGGTTTCCTCGAAAGAAGACGGTGGGTGGGCGAGGCCGCGCCTCAGCCCTTGCGTTGCGACGAGCGCTGGATCGCCTCGTTGATCTCGCGGATCGAGCGTTCGATCTCGGCATCGTCCAGGTCTTCGGGCGGCGCGTCGCCGATCATGCTGGCCTGGATGGTGGACGCGAAGACCTGCTCGCCCAGGTTCTGGGTGGACACGCCACTCTGGCTGTCGCCGTCCTCGGCGGCTTCCCACTCGACGCACAGCACGGTGACGTTGTCGCTCTTCGGGCCGGCGCTGCGCAGCGCCATCTCCACCAGCTCGGGCACCGCATCCGACAGCGGCTGGCGGGCCAGCTGCTCGCAGATGGCGGCGTCGCTGACGGCGCCCCACAGGCCGTCGCTGCACAGCAGCAGCCGGTCGCCGGGATGCAGCCGCAGCGGGCCGGCGGTGTCGATCAGCGGCTTGCCGGGGCTGCCCAGGCAGGTGAAGAGCACGTTGCGGTTCAGCTTCTCGCCGATGGGCACCACCTGCGACATGGTGGTTTGCAGCTCGGTGTAGGAATGGTCGCGGGTGCGGGCGATCAGCCGGCCGCCGCGCACCAGGTACAGCCGCGAATCGCCGCAGTGCGCCCAGTAGGCGCCCTGCCCCTGCAGCACGCAGGCGACGATGGTGGTGCGCGGCGTGTCGATCAGCGCGCGCTCGGTGGCATAGCGCAGCAGCTGGTGGTGGCCACCGACCATGGCCTCGTGCAGGAAGCGCAGCGGGTCCTTCAGGCCGGGCTTGGCCTCGCGCTGGAAGCGTGCCGCCAGGGTCTGCAGTGCCAGCTGGCTGGCGACTTCGCCCTCGGGGTGGCCGCCCATGCCGTCGGCCAGCGCGAACAGGCCGGCCTCCCGCGTATAGCAATAGCCCATGCGGTCTTCGTTCTTCTCCCGCCCGCCCTTGCGGCTGACCTGGTAGACGACGAACCTCATGCGCGACCCCGTGCGCCCGCGCTCATGTCTTGGCGCCGGTCTTCAGGCTTTCGAGCTGCAGCTTCAGCCGCTCGCTGAAGCTCAGCTTGGTGTAGCGCCGCTCGGTCTCGCGCGCCAGCTCCTTCTGCAGCGCGAACACGCTCTGCGGCCGGCTCAGCGGGTCCAGCGACATGCACCATTCGGTGACCTCGATCAGGTTGTCGCTGTAGACGTTGCGCAGCCGGCTCAGGCTCAGCGCCAGGCGATCCTTCTCCAGCCGCTGCGGTGCGTCGTTCGGCGGATAGCCCTGCATGCAGGCGTAGATGCACGCGCCAATGGCGTAGATGTCGGTCCAGGGCCCCAGCGTGCCATCGCGGCGGTACATCTCGGGCGCGGCAAAGCCTGGGGTGTACATCGGGCGGATGAAATTGCCTTCCTTGGACAGCACCTCGCGCGCCGCACCGAAGTCGAGCATCACCGCCTTGTTGTCGTTGGTGACGAAGATGTTGGCCGGCTTGATGTCCAGGTGCAGCATCTTGTGCTGGTGCACGATGCGCAGGCCGCGCAGGATCTCGTCGAACAGGCTGCGGATCGACGATTCGCGAAACACCTTGTCACGCTTCAGGTCGCGCGCGGTGATGATGAAATCCTGCAGCGTGTCGCCCTGCAGGTAGTTCATCACCATGTAGACGGTCTCGTTCTCGCGGAAGAAGTTCAGCACCGAGACCACGCTGGGGTGGCTGATCTGCGCGAGCGAGCGGCCCTCTTCGAAGAAGCTCTTCAGGCCCAGCCGGTAAAGCGGCTGCTTGTCAGGCTTGACGCGGGGCGTCAGCTCGCCGGCACTGCGTTCGGCCAGCGACGCGGGCAGGTATTCCTTTAGCGCCACCAGGTGGTGCTGGTCGTCCTCGGCCAGGTAGACCACGCCGAAGCCGCCGGCAGCGAGCTTCTTGACGATCGAGTAGCCGCCCACCACGGTGCCCGACGGCAACGGCGCTGGTTTGGGCTTCGACATAATCGGCGCTTTTTGCGAAGGGCGTGGCGTCGATGTCAGTCTACAGCATGACCGGTTACGCCAATGCCGTCTCGGACGTGCCGGAAGGCGCGGAACAAGGGGCCGTGAGCATCGAGCTGCGCTCGGTGAACGGCCGCTTCCTGGATCTGGCCTTTCGCCTGCCGGACGAGTTGCGTGCGCTGGAGCCGGCACTGCGCGAGCTGCTGGGCGGCGCCTTCCGCCGCGGCAAGATCGAGCTGCGTCTGTCCACCGCGCGCGAGGCCGATGCCGGCTGGCCGGCGCCCACGCCCGACCAGCTGCACCGGCTGGGCCGACTGGAGGGCCTGGTGCGCGGCTGGCTCGGCGACG
>JAFLDH010000048.1 GCA_017302505.1 Burkholderiales bacterium | reverse complement strand
CACGCCGGTCAGCGCATGCGCCCGGCCGGCGGCGCGGCGCGCATCGGCGCCGCGCGCCTGCGCCAGGCTCAGTTCGGGGTCGGTGGCCAGGAAGGCGCCGAGTTGTGAGTGGGCGGCAAGCCGCGTCAGCAGATGTTGCGTGACTTCGACGCTGGACACCTGCCCCTGCTGCAGCGCGCGCGCCAGCGGCGCCACGCCCAGGTCCTGCCAGTCGCTGCTCATTCGACGACCTTCGGCACCAGGAACAGGCCGTCGGTGACGGCCGGGGCGCTCTTCTGGTTCAGCTCGCGCTGGTCGGTCTCGGTGACGACGTCGTCGCGCAGCCGCAGCGCCACCGCCTGCACCGCCGACAGCGGCGTGTACAGCGGCTCGACGCCGCTGGTGTCGACGGCGCTCATGCGTTCGACGATGCCGAAGAAGCCGTTCAGCTGGTCGAGCATGGCCTGCTTTTCGGGGCCGGACAGGTCGAGCCGCGCCAGCAGGGCGATGCGGTTCACGTCCTCGGGGGTCAGCAACATGGGAAGGCCTGGGAGTGGGACCCTCGGCGGCAGCCGCGAAGGTGCCGTGACAGGCGGTTTCCCCACCGGGGAACCGGGGTCGATGAGGTATTATCTACGGTTATCCCCCAGTGCCCCTGGGCGGGCTCCGGCTGCAGCGCAGTGCGGGCCCGGACCAGGACCTCAAGCCCGCTCGGCGGCCATCTGGCCGCAGCCCTCGACCGATGTTTTTCCAGGGCCCGAACCGCACCCGCGGGCGCACTTGCGCCGTCGCTGACGCCGCCCGGGCCCTTCGCCCCCTTTGACCATGTTCGCTTCCCTGCGCCGCTACTTCTCGACCGACCTTGCCATCGACCTGGGCACCGCCAACACGCTGATCTTCGTGCGCGACAAGGGCATCGTGCTCGACGAGCCGTCGGTGGTGGCCATCCGCCACGAAGGCGGCCCGCACGGCAAGAAGACCATCCAGGCCGTTGGCCACGAGGCCAAGGCCATGCTCGGCAAGGTGCCCGGCAACATCGAGGCCATCCGCCCGATGAAGGACGGCGTGATCGCCGACTTCACCGTCACCGAGCAGATGCTCAAGCAGTTCATCAAGATGGTGCACCCGCGTTCGATGATGCGGCCCAGCCCGCGCATCATCATCTGCGTGCCCTGCGGCTCCACCCAGGTGGAGCGCCGCGCCATCCGCGAATCGGCCCTCGGCGCCGGCGCCTCCGATGTCTACCTGATCGAAGAACCGATGGCCGCCGCCATCGGCGCGGGCCTGCCGGTGAGCGAGGCCAGCGGCTCGATGGTCGTCGACATCGGCGGCGGCACCACCGAAGTTGGCGTCATCTCGCTGGGCGGCATGGTCTACAAGGGCAGCATCCGCGTCGGCGGCGACAAGTTCGACGAATCGATCATCAACTACATCCGCCGCAACTACGGCATGCTGATCGGCGAGCCGACGGCAGAGCTGATCAAGAAGCAGATCGGCTCGGCCTTCCCCGGTTCGGAAGTGCGCGAGATCGAGGTCAAGGGCCGCAACCTCAGCGAAGGCGTGCCGCGCAGCTTCACCATCAGCAGCAACGAGATCCTCGAGGCGCTGACCGACCCGCTGAACCAGATGGTCAGCGCGGTGAAGAACGCGCTGGAGCAGACCCCGCCCGAGCTCGGCGCCGACATCGCCGAGCGCGGCATGATGCTCACCGGCGGCGGCGCGCTGCTGCGCGACCTGGACCGGCTGCTGGCCGAGGAAACCGGCCTGCCCGTGCTGGTGGCCGAGGACCCGCTGACCTGCGTGGCGCGCGGCTGCGGCATGGCGCTGGAGCGCATGGACCGGCTGGGCAGCATCTTCACCTCCGAATGAGGGGCTGATCCCCCCGGGTCTCCCGACGCGCGGCCGCCATGTCGCTAGGCACCTTCGACCGCACGCCGCCGCCGTTCTTTCGCCAGGGCCCCTCGGCGCTGACGAAGCTGGCCTTCTTCTCGGCACTGGCGCTGCTGCTGATGGTGGCTGACACCCGTTTCGAGTTCGCCAAGCCGCTGCGCGCCGCGGTGGCCACCGCGCTGCTGCCGGTGCAGCGCACATTGGCCGTGCCGGTGGGGCTGTGGCAGGGCGGCGCCGACTACCTGCGCGGCCTGAACAGCGCGCTGGCCGGCGAGAAGGCCGCCCAGGCGCAGCTGGCCGCCCAGGCCGAGAAGGCCGCGCGCGCCGACCGGCTGGAACGCGAGAACCAGCGCCTGCGCGCGCTGCTCGAGCTGCGCCCGGCCCTGCAGGTGCGCAGCCAGGCGGCCGAGGTGCTGTACGAGGCCGCCGACCCGTTCTCGCGCAAGCTGTTCATCGACCGCGGTGCCACCCAGGGCGTGGCGCTCGGCGCGCCGGTGCTGACGCCCGAAGGCGTGCTCGGCCAGGTGACGCGGGTGTTCCCGCTCAGCGCGCAGGTGACGCTGCTGGTCGACAAGGACGCCGCCATCCCGGTGCTGAACGCCCGCACGCAGGCGCGCAGCGCAGCCTTTGGCGGATCGGGCGGCGATGCGATGGAGCTGCGCTACATGGCCGCCAATGCCGACGTGCAGGTGGGCGACGCGCTGGTCACCAGCGGCGTCGACGGCGTCTACCCGGCCGGGCTGCCGGTGGCCAAGGTGGCGGCGGTCGAACGGCGCGCCGAGTCGGGCTTCGCGCGCATCCTGCTGGCGCCCAACGCCGCGGCCGACGGCGTGCGCCATGTGCTGGTGCTGGAGCCGGTGGGCCTGCAGCTGCCGCCGCGGGAGGAGCCGCCGCCGGCGCCGCCTGAAAAGCCCGAGCGCCCGGCGCCGAAGGGGGCGCGCCGATGATCATGCCGCGCGGGTCCGACCAGCTGCTGCTGCCAGTCAACCCCTTCTTCATCGCCTTCACGCTGCTGGTGGCGCTGGGCATCAACCTGCTGCCGCTGGGCCGCAACCCGGCCCAGCCGGACATGCTGGCGCTGGTGCTGGTGTTCTGGAACGTGCATCAGCCGCGCCGCGTCGGCGTCGGCGTGGCCTTCGTGTTCGGCCTGCTGATGGACGTGCACGAGGGCGCGCTGCTCGGCCAGCATGCGCTGGCCTACACGCTGCTGAGCTTCGGCGCCATCAGCGCGCACCGCCGGCTGCTGTGGTTCGGCCTGGCCGAGCAGGCGGTGCAGGTGCTGCCGCTGTTCCTGGCCGCGCACCTGGTGTCGCTGGTGGTGCGCATGCTGGCCGGCGGCATGTTCCCGGGCTGGGAGCTGCTGCTGGCGCCGCTGTTCGAGGCGCTGTTGTGGCCGGTTGTCACGGCGCTGCTGCTGGCCCCGCAACGCCGGCCCCCCGATCCGGACCAGAATCGGCCGTTGTAATGGCTGAGATCAAGAACCTCGAGAACGAGCTGGACCGCTTCCGGTTGCGCCTGCTGGCGGCCGGGGCTTTCGTGCTGCTGGCCTTCGGGTTGCTGGGCGCGCGGCTGAGCTACCTGCAGGTGGTGCGCTACGACGACCTGTCGGCGCAGGCCGAGACCAACCGCACCGCGGTGCTGCCGATCGTGCCCAACCGCGGCCGCATCCTCGATCGCCACGGCGAGGTGCTGGCCACCAACTACTCGGCCTATACGCTGGAGATCACGCCGTCGAAGGTGGAGAACCTGGACGCCACCATCGAGGGCCTGTCGGCGCTGATGGAGATCGCGCCGCGCGACAAGCGGCGCTTCAAGCGGCTGCTGGACGAGGGCAAGAGCTTCGATTCGCTGCCGATCCGCACCAAGCTCAGCGACGAGGAGGTGGCGCGCTTCATGGCGCAGCGCTTCCGCTTCCCGGGCGTGGACGTGAAGGCGCGGCTGTTCCGCAACTACCCGCTGGGCGAGACCGGCAGCCACCTGCTGGGCTACATCGGCCGCATCAACCAGGCCGAGAAGCTGAAGATGGAAGACTGGCCGGACGAGCAGCTGGCCAACTACAAGGGCACCGAATACATCGGCAAGCTGGGCCTGGAGCAGAGCTACGAGGCCGAGCTGCACGGCCAGACCGGCTTCGAGCGCGTCGAGACCAGTGCCGGCGGCCGCGCCATCCGCCGCCTGAGCAGCCATGCACCGACGCCGGGCAACACGCTGGTGCTGTCGGTGGACATCAAACTGCAGGCGCTGGTGGAAGAGCTGTTCGGCGACCGCCGAGGCGCGCTGGTGGCCATCGACCCGCGCACCGGCGAGGTGCTGGCCTTCGTCAGCAAGCCCACCTTTGACCCGAACCTGTTCGTCGACGGCATCGATGTCGACAGCTGGAAGGAGCTGAACGAAAGCATCGACAAGCCGCTGCTGAACCGGGCGCTGCGCGGCACCTACCCGCCGGGCTCGACCTACAAGCCCTTCATGGCGCTGGCCGCGCTGAACACCGGCAAGCGCAGCGCCAGCACCATCGTTCAGGACGGCGGCACCTTCGCCTTCGGCAACCATGTGTTCCGCAGCCACGGCGACAAGGGCCTGGGCCCGGTGGACATGTACCGCTCGATCGTCAAGTCCAGCAATGTCTACTACTACTCGCTGGCCAACGAGATGGGCGTGGACCTGATGGCCGAGCAACTGGGCCCGCTGGGCTTCGGCCGCAAGACCGAGATCGACGTCGAGGGCGAGGTGGCCGGCGTGCTGCCCTCCACCGACTGGAAGCGCCGCTACTACAAGCGTCCCGAGCAGCAACGCTGGTATGCCGGCGAGACCATCTCGCTGGGCATCGGCCAGGGCTACAACGCCTTCACGCCGCTGCAGCTGGCCAGCGCCACCGCCACGCTGGCCGCCGGCGGGCAGCGCTTCAAGCCGCGGCTGGTGCGCGAGATCGAGGACGTGGTCAGCCACGACAAGCGCCGCGTGGCCAGCGAGGCGCTGGAGCCGCTGCCCTACAAGCCCGAGCACATCGAGCTGATCCTGCGCGCGATGCACGGCGTCACCCAGGAAGGCACCTCGACCCGGGTGTTCATGGGCGCACCGTACAAGAGCATCGGCAAGACCGGCACCGCGCAGGCGGTGGGCATCAAGGCCAACCAGAAGTACGACGCCTCGAAGCTGGAGGAGCACAAGCGCGACCATTCGCTGTACATCGCCGCGGCGCCGCTGCCCGAGCCGACGGTGGCGCTGGCGGTGATCGTCGAGAACGCGGGCTTCGGCGCGGCCGCCGCGGCACCGATCGCCCGGCGTGTCTTCGATTACCTGCTGCTGGGCCAGTACCCCAGCGTGGAGGACATCGCCGCCACGCAGAAGGGCCAGAGCGCCGCGCCCATCGGCACCCCGCGCCGCGCGGTGGACGTGCCGCTGCCCGGGCAGGTGGCGCCGATTCCGCTGGCGGCCACACCGGCCGGGGCCGAGCCGCTGCGCCTGGCACGTGGCATGGAGACGCGGTGAACGCCGTCCTGCAGCGGCCGTCGCTGTGGCAGCGGGCCCGGCCGATCTTCACCGGCTACGACCCGTGGCTGGCGCTTGCCATCGCCTGCCTGGCCGCGCTGGGCCTGGTGACCATGTACTCGGCCGGCTTCGACCACGGCACCCGCTTCGTCGACCACGGCCGCAACATGCTGCTGGCGCTGGGCGTGCTGCTGGTGGTGTCGCAGGTGCCGCCGCAGCGCTTGCTGCAGCTGGCGGTGCCGCTGTATTTGGCGGGGCTGCTGCTGCTGATCATCACCGCGCTGCCCGGCGTGGGCATCACCAAGAAGGGCGCCACGCGCTGGCTGAACGTGGGCATGGTGATCCAGCCCAGCGAGATCATGAAGATCGCCATGCCACTGATGCTGGCCTGGTGGTTCCAGCGCCGCGAAGGCCAGCTGCGCGTGCCCGACTTCCTGGTGGCCGGCGTGCTGCTGATGCTGCCGGTGGGGCTGATCATGAAACAGCCCGACCTGGGCACCTCGCTGCTGGTGCTGGCGGCGGGGCTGTACGTGATCTTCTTCGCCGGCCTGTCGTGGAAGCTGATCCTGCCGGTGGTGGCGCTGGGTGGCGCCGGCATCCTGGCGCTGGTGCTCAGCGCCGACGCCATCTGCGCCGACGGCGTGCGCTGGCCGGTGCTTCACGAGTACCAGCAGCACCGCATCTGCACGCTGCTCGACCCGACCAAGGACCCGCTGGGCAAGGGCTTCCACATCATCCAGGGCATGATCGCCATCGGCTCCGGCGGCATCACCGGCAAGGGCTTCATGCAGGGCACGCAGACGCACCTGGAGTTCATCCCCGAGCGCACCACCGACTTCATCTTCGCCGCCTTCGCCGAGGAGTTCGGCCTTGCGGGCGTGATCACGCTGCTGGTGGCCTTCACCTTCCTGCTGTTTCGCGGGTTGTGGATCGCCTCCGAGGCGCCCACCGTCTTCACCCGGCTGCTGGCCGGCGCGGTGACGCTGAGCTTCTTCACCTATGCCTTCGTCAACATGGGCATGGTCAGCGGCATCCTGCCGGTGGTGGGCGTGCCGCTGCCCTTCATCAGCTACGGCGGCACGGCGATGGTCACGCTCGGGCTGGGCCTGGGCATCCTGATGTCGGTAGCCAAGAGCCGGCGGCTGATGCAGAGCTGAGAGTGTGAGAGGCATCCCCATGCACCCGCGTAGACCCCCAGAACAGCCCCAATCTAGGCGCGAAGCGAAGCCGTGTTGTGGACCCGGCGAGGCTTCGCAACGACGAGTGGGGCTGTTCTGGGGGCCTACCCGGAGGGCTGGGGTACCCAAGGGCCCTGCGCGTCGTTGCGTCGCTCGCGCGCACGTCAGTGCGGGCGTCGCGCCGCGCCTAGCCCAGGGCCCTTGGCCACCCCAGCGCGGGTGCCTGGGAATGCCTCTCACACTCTGACGCCGTGAACGAGCGCGTCGGCGTTGTCGGCATCGGCCTGATGGGCCTGGGCATGGCGTTGCGGCTGCGCGAACGCGGCCACGCGGTCGGCGTGCGCGACATCGATGCGGCGCGCGAGGCGCTGGCGCAAGCCGAAGGCGCGCAGGTGCATGCCAGCCCGGCTGCGCTGGCGCGGCACTGCGATCTGCTGATCGTGGCGGTCGTCGACGAGGCGCAGACCCGAGAGGTGCTGTTTGGCGCGGACGGCGTGGTGCACGGCCTGGCATGGGGCAAGGCGGTGATGCTCTGCCCGACGATCTCGCCCCAGGCCGTGGAAAGCTGCGCCGCGGCGCTGGCCGAACATGGCTTGGCTTGCATCGACGCCCCGATGTCCGGTGGCCCGCTGCGGGCCCGGGCCGGCACCATGAGCCTGATGGTGGCCTGTGCCGAGCCGACCCGGCAGCGCTGGCTTCACGTGCTGCAGGATTTGTCGAGCCGGCTTTTCCACATCGGCGAGCGGCCAGGCGATGGCGCCCGTACCAAGCTGGTCAACAACCTGCTGGCGGCCATCAACCTGGCCGGCGCCGCCGAGGCGCTGGCGCTGGCGCAGACGCTGGGCCTGGACCCGGCGGCCACGCTGGCGGTGATCGAGCAATCCAGCGGGCAGAGCTGGATCGGCAGCGACCGCTTGCAGCGCGCGTTGCGTGGGGATCCCGAAGTCCACGCCGCGATGCGGCTGCTGGCCAAGGACTCGGCGCTGGCCCTGGCCATGGCCGGTGCCGCCGGCGTGCAGCCGGCGCTGGGCGCGGCGGCTGCAGGCGAGTTTGCCGCGGCCTGCGATGCCGGCCTGGCAGCGCAGGACGACGCCGCGCTGTGGGCCTGGCTGGCCCGGGGCAGGCCGGCGCGCGGCTGATCAGCGGGCGCTGCTGCGCCGCTCGTCCGGGCGCACCGGGAAGCGCACGGTGATCAGCGTGCCAGGGCCATGGCGCTGGGCGACAGCCAGCGCGCGGGTCTGCGCATCGGCCACCGAGATCTCGGCGCCATGCTGTTCGGCCACCTCGGCCACGATCGCCAGGCCCAGACCGCTGCCTTCGATGACCGTGTCGGCCGGCCGGTAGAAGGGCTGGAAGACCCGCTCGCGTTCCGCCTCGGCAATGCCCGGGCCGTTGTCCTCGACCTGCAGCACCACCACCTGACCGAAGGGGTCGGCTACCACCCGGGCGGTGACGGTGCCGCCAGCGGGGGTGTACTGCAGCGCGTTGTCGACCAGGTTGCGCACCATCTCGCGCACCAGCACCGGCTGGCCGCGCAGGCGCACGCCGGCCGCATCTTCGGGCCCCTCGTAGCCCAGGTCGATGCGCTTTTCCATCGCCTTCGGCACGAAATCGCGCACCGTCTCCATGACGATCGCCGCCAGGTTCAACGGTTGCTTGCGCAGCGCCTGCTCGCGGTCCTCGGCACGGGCCATCGCCAGCAACTGGTTGACCATGTGCGCAGCCCGCTGGCTGGAGCGGGCGATCTGCCGCAGCGACGGCTTCAGCGACGCGGGGTCGGTGGCGCCGGCGTCGATCTCTCTCTCGGCCAGTTCGGCCTGCATGCGCAGCCCCGCCAGGGGCGTCTTCAACTGGTGGGCCGCGTCGGCCAGGAACTGCTTCTGCGTGCGGATCGACTGATCCAGCCGGCCCAGCAGCTCGTTGATGGAGCGCACCAGCGGTGCCACCTCGTCGGGCACGTCGCGCTCGTCGATCGGGCTCAGGTCGGTGCTCTCGCGCTTGCGGATGCGCTGCTGCAGGCGGCTCAAGGGCTTGATGCCGCGCGACAGCGCGAACCACACCAGCACCACCGCCAACGGCAGGATCACGAACTGCGGCAGGATCACGCCCTTGATGATCTCGTTGGCCAGGCGCGAGCGCTTTTCCAGCGTCTCGGCCACCTGCACCAGCATCGCGCGGTCGGGCGTCTCGCCTGGCAGCGGCACCCACAGGTAGGCCACCCGCACCGGTTCGTCACGCATGGTCTCGTCGCGGAAGTTCAGTTCGCCCAGCTTGCGCACCGGCTCGTCGGGCACCGGCAGGCCGGCATCGCCGGCGACGAACTCGCCGCGCGCGCCCAGCACCTGAAAGTACACGCTGCCGGCGGAATCGGCGCGCAGCAGCTCGGCGGCCAGGCCCGGCAGGCTCAGGCGCACCTGCGATGGCTCGCCCGCATTGGCTGCCGCAACGCTGGCTTGCTGCGCGATGGCCTCCACCACCACGCCGAGCTCGCGGTCGTAGGGCTTGTCGGCAATGCCCTGGGCCACCAGGTAGGTGAGGAAGATGCTCATCGGCCACAGCAGCAGCAGCGGCGCGAGCATCCAGTCCAGGATTTCGCCGAACAGCGAATGCTGCTGGCTCGGTTGCGTCATCGGAGCACTGCGCCGCGCAGGGTGCGACGCCGGGCGGGGCTCAAGTGGCGATCTTTTCCAGGCAGTAACCCAGGCCGCGCACGGTGGCGATGCGGATCGGGCCCTGCTCGATCTTCTTGCGCAGGCGGTGGATGTACACCTCGATCGCGTTGTTGCTGACTTCCTCGCCCCATTCGCACAGCCGCTCGACCAGCTGGTCCTTGCTGACCAGGCGGCCAGCTCGCTGCAGCAGCACCTCCAGCAGCGACAGCTCGCGCGCCGACAGCTCGATCATCTGATCATTGATGTAGGCCACGCGGCCGGTGGCGTCGAAGCTCAGCGGCCCGTGCTTGATGATCGTCGAGGCGCTGCCCAGGCCCCGCCGCGTGAGTGCCCGCACGCGGGCCTCCAGCTCCTGCAGCGAGAAAGGCTTGGCCATGTAGTCGTCGGCACCCAGGTCCAGGCCCTTGACGCGCTGCTCCACGCTGTCGGCCGCAGTGAGGATCAGCACCGGCACCGATGAACCGCGGGCGCGCAGCTTGCGCAGCACCTCCAGCCCATGCATCCTGGGCAGCCCCAGGTCGAGGATCACGCAATCGAACTCGTGGTCGGCCAATGCGGCGTCGGCTTCCGATCCGCTGCCCACCTGGTCGGCGGCGTAGCCGGCCGAGCGGAGCGAGCGCAACAGCCCGTCTGCGAGCACCTGATCGTCTTCTGCAATCAGAATACGCATGCCTTGTCTCCTAACGGTCGCGCTGCACTGCGATCCGGGGCGGATTCTAGGCAGCCGCCCCGGCCCGCCGGCGTGACCGGCGTCAAGCGGCGGAGCGGCCCCTAGAAAGTTACTGTACAAACATCCAGCTTATGACCATAATGCGCCCCATCCCAGGAGGACGCACATGGACGCACCCGTGAAGGCATTGAACACCGAAAAGGCCAAAGCGCTGCAGGCCGCGCTGTCGCAGATCGAAAAGCAGTTCGGCAAGGGCTCGATCATGCGCCTGGGCGATGGCGAGGTCGCGCACGACATCCAGGTCGTCTCCACCGGCAGCCTGGGCTTGGACATCGCGCTGGGCGTCGGCGGCCTGCCGCGCGGCCGCGTGGTCGAGATCTACGGCCCGGAATCGTCGGGCAAGACCACGCTGACGCTGCAGGTCATCGCCGAGATGCAGAAGCTCGCTGGGGTCTGCGCCTTCATCGATGCCGAGCACGCGCTGGACACTCAATACGCCCAGAAGCTGGGCGTCAACCTGCAGGAGCTGCTGATCAGCCAGCCCGACACCGGCGAGCAGGCGCTGGAAATCGTCGATGCACTGGTGCGCTCCGGCTCGGTGGATCTGATCGTCGTCGATTCGGTGGCCGCGCTGACGCCCAAGGCCGAGCTCGAAGGCGAGATGGGCGATTCGCTGCCCGGCCTGCAGGCCCGGTTGATGAGCCAGGCGCTGCGCAAGCTCACCGCTACCATCAACAAGACCAACACCATGGTCATCTTCATCAACCAGATCCGCATGAAGATCGGCGTGATGTTCGGCAACCCCGAAACCACCACCGGTGGCAACGCACTCAAGTTCTATGCCTCGGTGCGGCTGGACATCCGCCGCACCGGCAGCATCAAGAAGGGCGACGAGGTCATCGGCAGCGAGACCAAGGTCAAGATCGTCAAGAACAAGGTCGCGCCGCCCTTCAAGACGGCCGAGTTCGACATCCTCTACGGCGAAGGCATCAGCCGCGAAGGCGAGATCATCGACATGGGGGTCGAGGCGCGCATCCTCGACAAGTCCGGCGCCTGGTACGCCTACAACGGCGAAAAGATCGGCCAAGGCAAGGACAACGCGCGCGAGTTCCTGCGAGAGAACCCCGACCTGGCGATCGAGATCGAGAACAAGGTGCGCGAAGCCATGGGCGTGCCGCTGCTGGCGGTGGACAAGGCGGCCGACTGATCGGCCTGCACTCGGCGCCGTGAAGCGGCCACCGTCCAGCCTGCAGGCGCGGGCCGTGGCTTGGCTCGCGCAGCGCGAGCACAGCCGCAGCGAGCTGCGGCAGAAGCTGCTGCGCGTGGCGCAGCAGCAGGCTGACGCGGCGCAGCCCGGCACGCCGGCCGCCGACCCGGCGGCCGACGTCGACCGTGTGCTTGACGTCTTGCAGGCCAAGGGGCTGCTCAGCGACCAGCGCTTCGCCGAGAGCAGGCTGCGCGTGCGCGCCAGCGGCCAGGGCGCACGCCGCATCCAGGCCGAGCTGGCCCGTCACGGCGTGAAGCTGGCGCCGCATTCATTGCAGCAGCTGCGCGACAGCGAATTCGAGCGCGCCGCGCAGCTATGGCGGCGTCGCTTCGGCCGGCCGCCGGCCGACGCCGCGGAGCGGGCCCGTCAGATGCGCTTCCTGGCGGGCCGCGGCTTTGCGGGAGACGTGATTCGCAAGGTGCTGGGTGCCCCGCGCGGCTTGGGCGACGACGATCTGGCCGACGAGGCAGCCTGAGCGGGGCGGCGGAAGCTGCGTGCTAAAGTGCGCGCGCCCTGAACCAGGCGGCCGCGTGCCAGGCCCGCGCCCCGTACCGGCGCGGCCGATTCAGGAAGCTGCAAGGCGCGCCGCCGATCATCGCCACTGCGGCCCCCGTGCCCTTCACTTCTCCAGCGCGAGACCCATCCATGAAGATCCACGAATACCAAGGCAAGGAGATCCTTCGCAACTTCGGCGTGCCCGTGCCGCGCGGCTACCCCGCCTTCACCGTGTTGGAGGCCACCGAGGCCGCGCAGAAGCTCGGCGGCTCGGTCTGGGTGGTCAAGGCGCAGATCCACGCCGGCGGCCGCGGCAAGGGCGGCGGCGTCAAGCTGGCGCGCTCGCTGGACGAGGTGAAGCAGCTGGCCGGCGAGATCCTCGGCATGCAGCTGAAGACGCACCAGACCGGCCCCGAGGGCCAGAAGGTGCGCCGCCTGCTGATCGAAGAAGGCGCCGACATCAAGAAGGAGTACTACGCCGCCGCGCTGACCGACCGGGCCACGCAGAAGGTGGCGATGATGGCCAGCAGCGAAGGCGGCATGGACATCGAGGAAGTGGCGCACAAGACGCCCGAGAAGATCATCAAGGTCTTCGTCGAGCCGGCGGTGGGCCTGACCGAGGCCCAGGCCGGCCAGTTGGCCGATGGCATCGGCGTGCCGGCCGGCAGCCGCGCCCAGGCCATCGAGGTCTTCCAGAAGCTCTACAAGACCTACATGGACACCGACGCCAGCCTGGCCGAGATCAACCCGCTGATCCTGGAAGGCAACGGCCACATCAAGGCGCTGGACGCGAAGTTCAACTTCGACAGCAACGCGCTGTACCGCCACCCCGAGATCGTGGCCTACCGCGACCTGGACGAAGAAGACCCGGCGGAAGTCGAGGCCAGCAAGTTCGACCTGAGCTACATCAGCCTGGACGGCAACATCGGCTGCCTGGTCAACGGCGCCGGCCTGGCGATGGCGACGATGGACACCATCAAGCTGTTCGGCGGTGCGCCGGCCAACTTCCTCGACGTCGGCGGCGGCGCCACGGCCGAGAAGGTGACCGAAGCCTTCAAGATCATGCTGAAGAACGAGAACGTCAAGGGCATCCTGGTCAACATCTTCGGCGGCATCATGAAGTGCGACACCATCGCCGAAGGCGTGATCGCCGCCTGCAAGGCAGTGAACCTGAGCGTGCCGCTGGTGGTGCGCATGAAGGGCACCAACGAGGACCTGGGCAAGAAGATGCTCAAGGACAGCGGCCTGCCGATCATCTCGGCGGACACCATGGCCGAAGCGGCCACCAAGATCGTTGCGGCGGTGAAGTGAGGAACCCATGAGCATCCTGATCAACAAGGACACCCGCGTCATCACGCAAGGCATCACTGGCAAGACCGGGCAGTTCCACACGCGCATGTGCGTGGCCTATGCCAACGGCAAGAACTGCTTCGTCGCCGGCGTGAACCCCAAGAAGGCCGGCGAGGATTTCGAAGGCATCCCCATCTACGCCAGCGTCAAGGACGCCAAGGCGCAGACCGGCGCCAGCGTCAGCGTGATCTACGTGCCGCCGCCGGGTGCCGCCGCCGCCATCTGGGAGGCGGTGGAAGCCGACCTGGACCTGGCGATCTGCATCACCGAAGGCATCCCGATCCGCGACATGCTCGAGGTGCGCAACAAGATGAAGGCCAAGGAGGCCGCCGGCGGCAAGAAGACGCTGCTGCTGGGCCCCAACTGCCCGGGCACGATCACGCCCGAGGAAATCAAGATCGGCATCATGCCGGGCCACATCCACAAGAAGGGTCGCGTCGGCGTGGTCAGCCGTTCCGGCACGCTGACCTACGAGGCGGTCGCCCAGCTCAGCGAACTCGGCATCGGCCAGAGCAGCGCGGTGGGCATCGGCGGCGACCCGATCAACGGCCTGAAGCACATCGACGTGATGCGGCTGTTCAACGACGACCCGGACACCGACGCGGTGATCATGATCGGCGAGATCGGCGGTCCGGACGAAGCCGAGGCCGCGCGCTGGTGCAAGGCGAACATGAAGAAGCCGGTGGTGGGTTTCATCGCTGGCGTCACCGCGCCGCCGGGCAAGCGCATGGGCCATGCCGGCGCGCTGATCAGCGGTGGCGCCGACACGGCCGAAGCCAAGCTGGCGGTGATGGAGGAATGCGGCTTCATCGTCACCCGCAACCCCTCGGAAATGGGCCGGCTGCTGAAGAAGGCCATCGGCATCTGACGGCCCCGGCCGGGCTGCCAACTTTCACCGGCCGCTGAGCCAGGCGGCGCGCGTCTGCATGCTAAGGTCCCTGGGTTGTCCCCAGGGCCCGCCCACGATGCAGCCATCACCAGAACCCAGGCTCGGCCCGTACCGGCTGCAGCGGGAGCTGGGCCGCGGATCGATGGGCGTGGTGCATCTGGCCATCGACAGCCGCAACGGCCAACCGGTGGCGCTGAAATCGATGGCGCTGGGCACCGATCTAGATCCGGCCGAGCGTCAGCAACTGAAGCAGCGCTTCCTCGGCGAAGCCGAGGCTGCACGCAGGCTGTCGCACCCGGACATCGTCAAGGTCCACGACGCTGGCGAGGACGCCGGCCGAGCCTGGATGGCGATGGAGCTGCTGAGCGGCTGCGAACTGGGCCGCTACACCCGGCGGCCGCGCCTGCTGCCCGAGCCGCTGGTGCTGCAGATCGGCGCGCGGCTGGCCCGGGCCCTGGCCCATGCGCATGCCCAGGGCGTGGTGCACCGCGACATCAAGCCGGCCAACGTGATGATCGACCTGGTCTCAGGCCAGCTGAAGCTCACCGACTTCGGCCTGGCCCTGCTGGCCGATCTGAGCCGCACCCGCACCGGGGTCGTGCTGGGCACCCCGTGGTACATGGCGCCAGAGCAGCTGGCCGGCGCCGAGGCCGATGCGCGCTGTGACCTGTACGCGCTGGGCGTGCTGCTGTTCCAGCTGCTGACCGGCAGGCTGCCGCACGAGCACAGCTCGCTGGGCGAGCTGCTGCGCGCCGTGGCGCGAGAGCCTGCACCGGACCTGCGCAGCCTGCGCCCTGAGCTGCCGGCCCCACTGTCCGAGCTGGTGGCCCGGCTGCTGCACGTGCAGCCCGCGGCCCGGCCGGCCAAGGCGCAGCAGGTGGCTGACGCGCTGGAAAGCCTGGCCTTGCCGGCCCTTGCCGGCGCATCCGGCGCGTGATGCTGCACGTTTGCCGGCCCCTGACCCGGCGGCTTTAGCAGGCAAAATGGCCGCCCTGCCGACCCGCTGCACCGCCGCTGCGCCAGCCCATGACCTTCGAGTTCTTTGACGCCGTTGACACCGGGCGCGCCCGTACCAACAACGAGGACTCGGTGAGCCTGGACGAAGGCGTGTCGCTGGCCGTGCTGGCCGACGGCATGGGTGGCTACAACGCCGGCGAGGTGGCCAGCAGCATGGCCACCAGTTTCATCCGCACGGAGCTCGGCCGCTGGCTGCGCGAGGCCAGCGCCAATGCCACCGACACCGAAGTGCGCCGCGCAATGGACATCTGCGTGGACAACGCCAACCGCGCCATCTTCAATGCCGCCAACGCCAACCCGCAGTACGCCGGCATGGGCACCACGCTGGTGGTGGCGGTGTTTCGCGAGCAGCGGTTGCTGGTGGGCCATGTGGGCGACTCGCGCGCCTACCGGCTGCGCGGCGGCCGGCTGCAGCAGATCACGCGCGACCATTCGCTGCTGCAGGAGCAGATCGACGCCGGGTTGATCACGCCGGAGCAGGCGGCCTTCTCGGCCAACAAGAACCTGGTGACGCGCGCGGTGGGTGTCGAGGACACGGTGCTGCTGGAAACTCACCTGCACGAGGTGCAGCCCGGCGACCTGTATCTGATGTGCTCGGACGGCCTGTCCGACATGCTGGACGACGCCAGCATCGCCCAGGTGTTGCAGATGCACGATTCACTGGCCAGCGCCGGCGCGGCGCTGATCGAAGCCGCCAACGACGCGGGGGGAAAGGATAATATCTCCCTGATCCTGGCACGGGCGTCAGGGGGCGCGCCATCGTCGATGCGCTCCTGGTGGCCCTTCCGCCGCTGAAGCCGGCGTGCCGGATGCCAACAAGAGGACGCGCATGGGCAAGCTGGTCGTATCGCTCGACGGTGTGGTCATCAAGGAAGTCCAGATCACCAAGGACAAGACCACGCTGGGCCGGCGGCCGTACAACGACATGGTCATCGACAACCTCGCCGTCAGCGGCGAGCACGCCGTGCTGCAGATGGTGGGCAACGACGTCTTCATCGAAGATCTGAACAGCACCAACGGCACCTACATCAACGGCAAGGCCATCAAGAAGCAGTTGCTGGCCCACAACGACACGGTCGAGATCGGCAAGTACAAGATCAAGTACCTGACTGACGACAGCGCCGACTACGAGAAGACGATGATCATGCGGCCCGGTGCGGCCGCCTCGCAGCCGCCCGCCTTCAGCCCCACGCAGCCGCCGCATTCCGGCTTCGGCGGCCTGGGCCCGGCCAGCGGCAACCCGGCGTCGATCAAGGTGCTGAACGGCGCCGCCTCCGGCCGCGAGGTGACGCTGACCAAGGTGGTCACCACCGTCGGCAAGCCCGGCGTGCAGGTGGCCTCGATCACGCGCCGGCCGTCGGGTTATGTGTTCGCCCATGTCGAAGGCAGCAGCCGGCCGGTGGTCAACGGCATGCCGCTGTCCGGCGAATCGGTGCCGCTGCACCATGGCGACGTGATCGAGCTCGCCGGCACCCAGATGCAGTTCATCCAGACCTGAGACCGCGTCTTTGCGGGCGCGTGGCGGATGTCACGCCCGCGCTTCCTGGCCTTGGCGGCATCCTTCTGCCGGCTGGTTTCGCGGCATCCGAGGCTTGCGCCACCGGCCGACGGGGGCCACCATCGCTGCAAAGCGGCCGCCGGCCGCCAGAAAGTGCGCCAACCTCATGCAGATTCGCGTTCTGGGATGCTCCGGATCCATCGCCGCGGGCAACCGGACCACCTCTTTCCTGCTCGACGACGATGTGCTGATCGATGCCGGCACCGGCGTCGGCGACCTGAGCCTGGACGAGCTGGTGCGCATCGACCACATCCTGCTCAGCCATTCGCACCTGGACCATGTGCTGTCCGTGGGGCTGCTGGCCGACAGCGTGGCGCGGCGGCGCAGCGCGCTCGGCCGCCCGCCGATCGGCGTGCATGCGCTGCCGCAGACGCTGGAAGCGTTGCGCACCCATCTGTTCAACGGCGTGCTCTGGCCCGACTTCACGCGGCTGCCCGATCCTCAGAACCCGGTGCTGCGCTTCGTGCCCGTGGCCATCGGCGAGGTGCTGGCCTTCGGCGCGCGGCGTGTCGAGGTGCTGCCTGCCGTGCACACCGTCCCGGCGGCGGGCTTTGCGGTGCACGACGCCCGCGCCCCGCAGGCGGGGGCCTGGGTCTACACCGGCGACACCGGCCCGAACCCGGCGCTGTGGGCGCGCCTGGCGGCAATGCGCGTGCATACGCTGGTCATCGAGACGGCCTTTGGCGACGATGAGCTGGAACTGGCCCGCATCAGCCGCCACCTGTGCCCATCGCTGCTGCGCGATGAACTTGCGCAGCTGCGCCAGCCGGCGCAGGTCTACATCACGCACATCAAGCCTGGTGAGCTGGAGGCCGTGATGTCGGAAATCGGCGCACAGGAGGGCATGCATGCCGTGCGTGCCCTGAGTCATGGCCAGCACATGGTTGTGGGCGGCGCGTGAGGGCCTGACGGGCGCTGACGAAATTTGTCAGCTTTGGCCCAAACAGGGCGGTGGCGCGGTTACCGAAATGACAGTGCGCGTCGACAAACGTGAACTCTCCACGCGCCAAGGCCTGCATTTCCCCTTTTCGGGCCTGGCACGACCCCTGCAACCGAGGGGATGTCCCTCGTCCCAACCCCGTTAGGAGTTTTGCAATGAAGAAGTCAATGAAGCGTAGCCAGAAGGGCTTTACCCTGATCGAACTGATGATCGTCGTGGCGATCATCGGCATCTTGGCGGCCGTGGCGCTGCCGGCTTACCAGGACTACACGGTCCGTGCCCGCGTTACGGAAGGCTTGTCTCTGGCTTCCGGCGCCAAGACCTCGGTCGCCGAAAATGCAGCCGTTGGTGCAGCTGACCTGAGCGCTGGCTGGACCGCACCTACTGCCACGGCGGGCGTTTCCGGCGTGGCCATCAACGGCGCCAACGGCGAGATCACGATCACCTTCACGGCTTCGGCAGGAAACGGCACGATTGTCATGGTGCCGACTTCCGGTGGCTCGGCTCTGGCCAGCGGCACTGCCGCGCCGAACTCAATTGTTTGGTCTTGCTCGGGCGGTACGTTGGTTGCCAAGTTCCGTCCGTCGAGCTGCCGCGCATCTGGCACCTGATCAACCGAATCACAATTCAAGCGTAATGGGGCCCTCGGGCCCCATTTTTGTGTGAGCCCTTCGATCGCAACCTGGTCACCATGCCCATACTGCTCGTTCCTGTCGCGGCTTACCTACTGCTGATACCGCAGCTGGCAGTTACGCTTCAGCCGATCGGCGGGCATGATCTGGCCCGCGCCGCGCAAATGCTGCTTGGTTTGGCCTGCGTGCTCGGTCTGACTCGGCAGCCGAGGGAGGCGGCGCTCCGGCTCTGCGGTCACGCCTTTGTCGTGCCGGGGGCTGCGTTGACCCTGCTGGCCGTGGCCAGCGTCTGGCACGCCGCCGTGCCGACAATGGCCGCGCGCGAACTGGCGCTATTCGTGGGGCTGGCGGGCGTCGCCGCATCAGTTGCCCGCCAGGCGGACGTTCGGGACCTGCCCTGCACCTTGGTGGCGGCGGCCAGCGCGCTGTATGTGGCCCTCGTGCTGCTGGTCTACACGCTCAGTTTCATGGGCGGCCAGGGCATCGACCGGTCCGAGTTGTTCATCGGCTACGACAACTACCGCTTCTACAACCATGTGCAGACCGTGGCTCTTCCGCTTTGCGTGTTGGCGGCGACTGTGTTGCCAAACTCGGGACTGGCGCGGCGCTTGGCCTGGATCGCGTCTGCGGGCGGTCTTGCACTGCTATTGGCCGTGGCCGGGCGGGCGACGCTGCTGGGCATCGCACTTGCAGCGCTGCTGACGGCCACGCTCTACGGCCGCGCGGCGGCAAGACTCCTCTTGAATCTGCTGCGCGCGCTGCTGCTCGGGTTGATCCTGTTTGTCAGCTTCTTCGTGCTGTTGCCCTGGCTGGCTGGCGTTCCGCCTACCTTCTCGGAGGCCTACTACGGCTCGCGGCTGGGTAGCGTCGATGCCCGATTGTACCTCTGGCAACTGGCGCTGGCGCAGATTGGAGAGGCACCCTGGCTGGGCGTCGGGCCGATGCACTACGCCCACTTTCCCAATCCGGAGGCGGCACACCCGCACAACGTCTACCTGCAAGTGGCGGCCGAATGGGGTGTACCTGCGCTGCTGGTCTTGCTGTCCCTGGCCGCGATGGCGTTGACGCAACTGCACCGGGCCATTCGCCGCAGTCAAGAGGGGCCGACACGTGACGTAGGGATGGGGCTGATGTTGACCAGTCTTGCGGTGGCAGTCGATGGCCTGTTCTCCGGCAACTTCGTGATGCCCGTGTCCCAGGTGTGGATCGCGTTTGCGTTTGGCTGGGCCTGGGCTTGGTGGCGCGCGCAGACTGCGTCGACAACACTGGCGCAGGTTGGACCCTGGCCAAGCCGTGCATTGCTGGGGGCAATGCTGCTATCGCAGGTCTGGCTGCTATGGAGCGCTTGGCCTGAACTGCTTGCACTGCAGGAGCATCTGCGTCAGGCGCGAGAGCGGGTTCCCAACGGCTGGACCAACCCCCGCTTCTGGTCGCACGGCTGGTTCTAGGCCACCGGGGTGGGATCATTGCGCCCATGCGCCATGCCCGGCTGATGCTGGCGGCCGCAGCGGCCGCCGCCACCGGCCCTGCACTGCTGGCCTTCAATGTCTCGCCCTCGCCCACCTACCTGAACCAGGCCCTGGCACTGGCGCTGTGGGGCGGCTTCGTGGCGCTGGCCTCGCTCTATGGCGGTGCCAACCAATCGGTGGCGCGCGCACTGCGCGACGCCGCACTGCCTGCGGCTGCACTGGGCCTGCTGCTGCTTGCCACGTTGTGGTCGTGGGGCCCGGGCGCGCTACCGTCCGGCTTGGCGCTGTCGTCGCTGGGCTTGCTACTCGCGGCTGGGCTGCTGCTGCTCAGCGGCTCCGCGGTCGGCGCTGGCCCGCAGGCGGTGCCGCTGGCCCAGATGTTTTTCGCCGGCTGGGTGCTGGCTGGGGTGTTGAGCGCATTGGTCGGCGCACTGCAGGTCTTCGCGCCCTCGCTGCCCGACGGCAACTGGATCGCCCGCTCCGGCCTGCCCGGCCGGGCCGTGGGCAACCTGCGCCAGCCCAATCACCTGAGCAGTCTGCTGCTGTGGTCGGCCATGGCGCTGGTGCCACTGCTGGAATTGGGCCGCGTGCGCCGCGGCATCGGCTGGGCCCTGTTTGCGGCGCTGGTGCTGGGCGTGGTGCTGACCGCCTCGCGCACCGGCGTGCTCGGCATCGGATTGTTGGCCTTGTGGGGTCTGCTCGACCGGCGCCTGTCGCGCTCCACCCGTCTGCTGCTGGTGTTGTCGCCGCTGCTGTACCTGCTGGCCTGGCTGGGCCTGGCGGCCTGGGCCGAGGCCAGCCAGCACGCCTTCGGCGGCGAGGCCCGGCTGGCCGAGGCCGACCTCTCGGGCTCGCGCTTCGGCATCTGGGCCAATACGCTGGCGCTGATCCGCCAGCAGCCGTGGACCGGTGTGGGTCTGGGCGAGTTCAATCTGGCGTGGACGTTGACGCCCTTCCCCGGCCGGCCGGTGGCCTTCTTCGATCACACGCACAACCTGCCGCTGCAGCTGGCGGTGGAACTGGGCCTGCCGCTGGCGGCGCTGGTGATCGGCCTGCTTCTGGCGGCGCTGTGGCAGGTGTGGCAGCGCGCCCGTGTCGACGACGACGCGTCGTCGCTGACGCGTCGCACCGCCTGGATGATGGTGCTGCTGATCGCGCTGCACAGCCAGCTTGAGTACCCGCTGTGGTACGCCTACTTCCTGCTGCCGGCAGCCTGGCTGCTGGGCTATGGCCTGGGCCGCCCGGCGACCACCGCGGCGGCAGCGGCGGCAGCCGCCTCCTCCACGCGGCCGCTGTTAGTGGCCGGCGTGCTGCTGGCCATCGGCGGCGCACTGTCGCTGGCGGACTACGCCAGGGTGGCGATGATCTTTGCCGCTCCAAGCGACGGCACGCCGCTGGCCCATCGCATTGCCGATGGCCAGCGCAGCTGGTTGTTCTCGCACCATGCCAGCTATGCCGCCGTGACGGTCGACGACCGCCTGCCAGCCAGCGACCCGGCCTTCGCGGATGCCCCGCATTACCTGCTGGACGCGCGGCTGATGATGGCCTGGG
The DNA here is from genome assembly GCA_017302505.1 of Burkholderiales bacterium. Lineage (GTDB taxonomy): Bacteria > Pseudomonadota > Gammaproteobacteria > Burkholderiales > Burkholderiaceae_C > Rubrivivax. The sequence continues at coordinate 1,777 of JAFLDH010000048.1, read as the reverse complement.
CCCGCGCGCTGGAGCGTTCTGGCGAGCACGACAAGGCGAGGTACGTGGCACAGCGGCTGCGCGAGTTCCGCAATCCGCAGGCCGACGAATTCTTCGAGCCTTGCGACGACCCGGTGCCCGGCGCCCCGCTGCCCTTCCAGTGCCAGGCGCCGTCCCGGCCGCTCGGCTGGCGCGACTTTGTCAGGTAGCGGCCCTCATTCGGCGACCCAGTCGCCGGATTGGCCGCCGCTCTTGCGCAGCAGTCGGATGTCGTCCATGACCATGCCGCGGTCGGCGGCCTTGCACATGTCGTACACCGTCAGCAGGCCCACCTGCACGGCGGTCAGCGCTTCCATCTCCACGCCGGTCCGGCCCAGCGTCTCCACTTGCGCGGTGCAGCGCACCCATGAGGCCTCCGCCTCCACCTCGAACTCCACCGCCACGCGCGTGATCGGCAGCGGATGGCACAGCGGCACCAGATCGGCGGTGCGCTTGGCGCCCTGGATGGCGGCGATGCGGGCGATGCCCAGCACGTCGCCCTTCTTCGCGCTGCCCGAGGCGATCAGCGCCAGCGTGGCCGGCAGCATGCGGATCACCCCACTGGCCCGGGCCACGCGGTGCGTCACGTCCTTCGCCGCGACATCGACCATGTGGGCCTGCCCCTGGGCGTCGAAATGCGTCAATGGGGAACTCATGGCCGCTGCGCTATCCAATGAATGAGCTTCTTTACCTGGCGGTGTCATCATAGCGAGGGTGGCCCGTCGGCCCCTGGCTGGCCCGGCCCCTTCCCTATGCGCTTCAAGTTCCGCTCTCCCACGGCGCGTGCCCGCGCCCTGTTCCTGGCCGGTGTGCTGTGCGCCGGCTTGCCGCTGCAGACCGCGGTGGCCCAGGTGCGCCTGCCGGCACTGGGCGAAGCAGCCGGGGAGGAATTCAGCCTCAACACCGAGCGTGCGCTGGGCGAGCAGATCATGCGCGAGATCCGCCGTGATCCGGCCTACCTGGACGATCCCGCCCTGCTGGACTATCTGCAGCGCGTCTGGCAGCCCTTGGTGCAGGCGGCGCAGCAGCGTGGCGAGATCACGCCCGATACCGCGCGGCTGCTGGCGTGGGAGGTGTTCCTGGTGCGCGACCGCAGCGTCAACGCCTTTGCGCTGCCCGGCGGCTTCATTGGGGTGCACCTGGGGCTGATCGCGCTCACGGCGTCGAGCGACGAGCTGGCGGCCGTGCTGGCCCACGAGCTGACGCACGTGACGCAGCGGCACATCGCGCGCGGCATCGTCAACAGCCAGCGCACCACGCTACTCAGCCTGGCCGGCATGATCCTCGGCGTGCTGGCCGCCAGCCGCGCCGGCAGCAGTGAAGGCGTGCAGGCGGCGGTGGTCGGTTCGCAGGCCGCAGCGGCGCAAGGCCAGCTGAACTATTCGCGCGACATGGAGCGCGAGGCCGACCGTGTCGGTTTCGGCGTGCTGACCGAAGCCGGCTACTCGCCGGCCGGCATGTCGGCCATGTTCGAGAAGCTGGAGAACGCCAACCGGTTGAACGACAGCGGCTCCTTTCCGTACCTGCGCAGCCACCCGTTGACGGTCGAGCGCATCAGCGAAGCCCGGGCGCGCATCGCGCTGACGGGCGCGGCCGTGCCGAAGAACACGCTGGAACACGGCCTGATGGCGGCGCGCGCGCGTGTGCTGATGGACACCAGTGCCGACGGCCTGCGCCGCCAGCAGCAGAAGGCGCTGGGCGCCGAGGCCGCCGGCCCGACACCGCTGCCGCCCGACGAGCGCATGGCCGCGCTGTACGG
>JAFLDH010000479.1 GCA_017302505.1 Burkholderiales bacterium | reverse complement strand
GCTGACCGGCTGGCTGCGCGGCCTGCTGGCCAGCGGCCTGCGCTTCGATGCCCGGCTGCTGGCCGAGACCGACGCGATGCAGCAGCGCCTGGCGTCGCTCGGCTGGCCCGCGGTGGCGTTGGTGCTGGCCATCGGTGCGGCCATGGTGCTGGCCGCGCTGCTCGCCGGTGTGCTCAGCGGCGGCTGGAACTTCAGCTGGCAGGCGCTGCAGCCCAAGTTCGAGAAGATCGACCCGATCGCCGGCCTGGGCCGCATGTTCTCCGGCCACCAGTTGGTCAACACCCTGAAGACCTGCCTGCTGGCGCTGATCATCGGCACCGTGGGTGTGCTGTACCTGCGCCACGAGATGCCGCAGTTCGTGCAGATCATGGCGCTGCCGCTGCCGTCGGCCTTGACGCAGGCCGGCAGCCTGGTGCTGGGCGGTCTGCTGCTGATGCTGCTGGCGCTGGCGCTGTTCGCCGCGGTCGACGTGCCGCTGCAGCGCCACCAGCTGGCCAACCAGCTGAAGATGAGCGTGCAGGAAATGAAGCAGGAGCAGCGCGAGGTCGAAGGCAGCGCCGAGATCAAGTCGCGCCAGCGCTCGCGCATGCGCGAGATGGCCAACCGGCGCATGCTGGCTGCGGTGCCCACTGCCGACCTGGTGGTGATGAACCCCTCGCACTACGCGGTGGCACTGAAGTACGAAGAAGGCCGCATGAGCGCGCCGCGCGTGGTCGCCAAGGGCATCGACCTGATGGCCATGCGCATCCGCGATGCCGCGCAGGGCGCGCAGGTGCCGGTGCTGCGTTCGCCGCCGCTGGCGCGTGCGCTGTACACCCATGCCGAACTCGACGGCCCGGTGCCGGCGGCGCTGTTCTCGGCCGTGGCGCAGGTGCTGGCCCATGTGTACCAGCTGCGTGCCCACCTGCAGGGCCGCGCGGCGATGCCGCCGCCGCTGCCCGAGCTGCCGGTGCCGCCCGAAATGGACCCGAAGCACGGTGATCCGGAGGCCGACGCATGAACGCCCAGCTGACGCGACTGCAGGCCTGGCTGGGCCCGCGCGCCGCCCTGCTGCGGGTGCTGGGTGCACCGCTGCTGGTGGTGATGGTGCTGGCCATGATGGTGTTGCCGCTGCCGCCCTTCGCGCTGGACCTGCTGTTCACCTTCAACATCGCGCTGGCGCTGATGGTGGTGATGATCTCGGCGCACATGGTCAAGCCGCTGGACTTCGCGGCCTTCCCGACGGTGCTGCTGATCACCACGCTGCTGCGCCTGAGCCTGAACGTGGCCTCCACGCGGGTGGTACTGGTCGAAGGGCACACCGGCCCGGCCGCGGCCGGCAAGGTGATCGAATCCTTCGGCCATTTCCTGATCGGCGGCAACTTCGCGGTCGGCCTGATCGTCTTCGCGATCCTGGTGGTCATCAACTTCATCGTCGTCACCAAGGGCGCCGAGCGCATCGCCGAGGTCGGCGCGCGCTTCACGCTGGACGCGATGCCCGGCAAGCAGATGGCCATCGATGCCGAGCTGAACGCCGGCATCATCGACGAGAAGGAAGCCCGCCGTCGCCGCGCCGAGGTCGGCGAGGAGGCCGACTTCTTCGGCAGCATGGACGGTGCCAGCAAGTTCGTGCGCGGCGACGCCATCGCCGGCATGCTGATCCTGTTCATCAACATCGTCGGCGGCTTCGTCATCGGCATGGCCCAGCACGGCCTGTCGGCCCAGGCCGCGGCCAGCACCTACATCCAGCTGGCGGTGGGCGACGCGCTGGTGGCACAGGTGCCGGCGTTGCTGATCTCGGTGGCCGCGGCGATGGTGGTGTCGCGCGTGGGCAAGGAACACGCCATCGGTGCGCAGATCGGCACGCAGCTGTTCAGCAGCCCGAAGGCGCTGTGGGTCACGGCTGGCATCGTCGGCGCGCTGGGCCTGGTGCCGGGCATGCCGAACCTGGTGTTCATCCTGATCGCCGGCGGCATGGCCGCGCTGGCCTGGTGGATGACGCGCCGGCAACGCGCCGAGGCGGCCGCGGCCGCGCGGCCGAAGGAGCCCGAGGTGGTGGCGCCGAACGGCGAGGCCAGCTGGGACGACCTGGTGCCGGTGGACACGCTGGGGCTGGAGGTCGGCTACCGGCTGATCGCGCTGGTGGACAAGGCGCGCTCCGGCGACCTGCTGGGCCGCATCAAGGGCGTGCGCAAGAAGTTCGCGCAGGACGTGGGCTTCCTGCCGCCGGCGGTGCACATCCGCGACAACCTGGAGCTCAAGCCCAGCATGTACCGCGTCACGCTGCGCGGCGCGGTGGTCGGCGAGGGCGAGGCCTTCCCCGGCATGTGGATGGCCATCAACCCGGGCGGTGCCACCCAGGCGCTGCCGGGCACCCGCACCACCGACCCGGCCTTCGGCCTGCCCGCGGTGTGGATCGAGGAACGCCACCGGGAAATGGCCCAGATGGCGGGGTTTACGGTGGTTGATTGCGCGACCGTCGTGGCCACCCACCTTTCACACTTGATGCAGGTGAATGCCGCGCGGCTGCTGGGCCGCGTCGAGGCCCAGGCCCTGATCGACCATGTCACCAAGCTCGCCCCGAAACTGATGGAAGACGTGGTTCCCAAGATGGTCGGCATCGCCACCGTGCAGAAGGTCCTGCAGCTGCTGCTGGAAGAAGGCGTGCACATCCGCGACATGCGCTCCATCGTCGAGGCCCTGGCCGAGCATGCCCCCCACACCACCGACGCCGGCGAGCTGGCCCGGCTGATCCGCGTGCACCTGGCGCCCGCCATCGTGCAGCAGATCTACGGCCCGACGCGCGAGCTGGACGTGATCGCGCTCGACCCCGAGCTGGAGCGCCTGGTCACCCAGGCGCTGAACTCGCCGCACGGCGCTGCGCTGGACCCCGGCGTGGCCGAGTCGCTGACCCGCCATGCCGCGCACAGCGCCAAGTCGCAGGAAGACCTGGGCGTTCCGGCCTGCCTGCTGGTGCCCGACCTGATCCGCGCGCCGATCGCACGTTTGCTGAAGCGCGCCGCGCCGCGGCTGAAGGTGCTGTCGCACAGCGAGATTCCTGAAACCCACTCGATCCGCATCGGCTCGGTCATCGGAGCTAACCCATGAACGTGAAACGCTTTTCCGCCCGTACCGCGCGCGAGGCGCTGGGCCTGGTCCGCCAGGCCTTCGGCGAGGACGCGGTGGTGCTGTCCACCCGGCCCTGCGCCGAAGGCGTGGAGGTGATGGCCATGGCCCCCGAGGGCATGGCGCAGATCGAGCGTGTCAGCGCCGAGGCCGCTGCCGGCCTGACGCCGGCCGCACCCGCACCCGCACCCGCGCGCCGCCTGGTCGCTGCGC
>JAFLDH010000478.1 GCA_017302505.1 Burkholderiales bacterium | reverse complement strand
GGCGTCCTTGTCCGGTGCCGGACCCACCTGCGCGTCGAGCCAGTACGTCAGCGCCGCGAGACCGCCCAGCATCAGCGCCGGCGACCACGCGGTCAGCCGATCGAGGAAGCGTCGGAAGTTCATGTCGGCGGCGATCGGTGCGGTGGATGCGTCAGGGTTCGCGGAGCGCGTTCGCGGCGCCCCGACATCCGCCGGGGACGCGCGGAACGGCGCCGCAGCCGCTAGCGTGGGGGATTCCCGGCGGCGGCGCAACCGCCGGGCGCGCCGCGGCTGCAGGCGCGGGCGCTCGCGCTGCGCGATGCGCTCGGCGTCGAGCGGCTGCGCGACGTGACGCTCGAGCTGCGCGCCGGCGAGATCGTCGGCCTGGCCGGCGTCTCGGGCAACGGCCAGAGCGAGCTGCTCGAGGTGCTGGCCGGGCTGCGCGCGCCCGACCGCGGCGAGCTGCAGGTCGGCGACCGGCGCTTCGGGCCGGCGCGCTGGCTCGACCCGCACACCGCGCGCGAGCTGCGGCTCGCGCACGTGCCGGAGGACCGGCAGGCGCGCGCGCTGGTGATGACCTTCGCCGCCTGGGAATCGGCCGCGCTCGGCTACGAGGGCCGGCCCGAGGCCAGCGGCCGCGCCGGCTGGCTGAAGCGCGCGCAGCTGCGCCGCGCGACCGCGGCGCTGCTCGAGCGCTTCGACGTGCGGCCGCGCGACGTCGACCTGCGCTGCGCGAACTTCTCCGGCGGCAACCAGCAGAAGCTCGTGCTCGCGCGCGAGCTCAGCCGCGCGCCGCGGGTGCTGCTCGTCGGCCAGCCGACGCGCGGCGTCGACATCGGCGCGATCGAGTTCATCCACGCGCAGCTGCGCGCGCTGCGCGCCGCCGGCTGCGCGCTGCTCGTCGTCAGCAGCGAGCTGGACGAGATCCTCGCGCTCGCCGACCGCGTGCTCGTGATGCACGGCGGGCGCATCGTCGGCGAGCGGCCGATCGCGCAGTGCACCGAGCAGCGGCTGGGGCTGATGATGGCCGGCGAGGCGGCGGCATGAGCGAAGGCCTGCCGCGCTGGGCCGACCGGGTGCTGCTGCCGCTCGTCAACCTGGGCATCGCGCTGCTGGCGGCGGGCGTGGTCGTCGCCGCGGTCGGCCAGGACCCGTGGCGCGTGCTCGCGACGCTGCTGCACGGCGCCTTCGGCACGCCGCGCGGCATCGGCTACACGCTGTACTACGCGACCAGCTTCGTCTTCACCGGGCTGGCGGTGGCGGTGGCGTTCCACGCCGGGCTGTTCAACATCGGCGGCGAAGGGCAGGCGATCCTCGGCGGCCTGGGCACCGGGCTGGTCGGGCTGGGGCTCGGGACCGTGCTGCCGGCCTGGGCGCTGCTGCCGCTGATGGCGCTCGGCGGCATGCTCTTCGGCCTGGCCTGGGCGGCGGTGCCCGGCTGGCTGCAGGCGCGCCGCGGCAGCCACGTCGTGATCACGACGATCATGTTCAACTTCCTCGCCAGCACGCTGCTCGTCTGGCTGCTGGTCGGGCACCTGAAGCCCGCCGGCTCGATGGCGCCGGAAAGCGCGCCGCTGCCGCCGGGCGCGCAGCTGCCGACGCTGCACGGCCTGCTCGGCCGCGCCGGCATCGACTGGCCGGCTTCGCCGCTGAACCTGAGCGCGCTGCTCGCGCTCGCCGCCGCCGCGGGCGTCTGGGCGCTGTTGTGGCGCACGCGCGCCGGCTACCGGCTGCGCGCGGCCGGTTCGAGCCCCGGCGCGGCGGCCTATGCCGGCATCGACCCGAAGCGGCAGACCGTGATCGCGATGATGATCTCGGGCGCGCTCGCCGGGCTGGTCGGCATGAACGAGATCGCCGGCGTGCAGCACAAGCTGCTGCTCGAGTTCGTCGCCGGCGCCGGCTTCACCGGCATCGCGGTCGCGCTGATGGGGCGCAACCATCCGCTCGGCATCGTGCTCGCGAGCGTGCTCTTCGGCGCGCTGTTCCAGGGCGGCGCCGAGGTCGCGTTCGAGGTGCCGGGCTTCAGCCGCGACATGGTCGTGATGCTGCAGGGCTTCATCGTGCTGTTCTCCGGCGCGATGGCCTATGTCGCGGCGCCGCTGCTCGCGCGGCTGCTGCGCGCCGTGCCCCCGGCCCGAGCCGCGCATGGATGAGGTGCTGGTCGGCACGGTGCTCGCGTCGACGCTGCGCGTGGCCACGCCGCTGCTGCTGTGCGCGCTCGCCGGGCTGTGCAGCGAACGCGCGGGCGTGATCGACATCGGCCTGGAAGGCAAGATGCTGTTCGCCGCCTTTGCCGCCGGTGCCGCCGGCGCGGCCTGGGGCTCGACCGCGCTCGCCCTGGCGGCGGCCTGCGCGGTGACGGTGACGCTGTCGGGCCTGCACGGCCTGGCATGCGTCAGCCACCGCGGCGACCAGGTGGTCTCGGGGGTGGCGGTCAACCTGATCGCCGCCGGGCTGACGGTGGTGCTCGGCATCGCCTGGTTCGGCGAGGGCGGGCAGACGCCGCCGGTGGGCGACGCGGTGCGGCTGCAGCCGCTGTGGCCAGGCGCGTCCGAGGCGCTGGGCCCGCTGTTCGGCGGCGCGCTGCTGGGCCACGACGTGCTCGTCTATGCCGCGCTGGCGCTGGTGCCCGCGGTGTGGTGGCTGCTGTACCGCACGCGCTTCGGCATGCGGCTGCGCGCGGTGGGCGAGAAGGCGCAGATGGTCGATGCCGCCGGCGTGTCGGTGCCGCGGCTGCGCTATGCGGCGCTGACGCTGAACGGCCTGCTCTGCGGCCTGGCCGGCAGCTACCTGGTGCTGGCGCAGAATGCCTCGTTCGTGCCGCACATGACGGCAGGCAGGGGCTTCATGGCGCTGGCGGCGATGATCTTCGGCAAGTGGCATCCGGTGGGCGCCTTCTGGGCCTGCCTGCTGTTCGGCTTTCTCGATGCGGTGGCCATCCGCCTGCAGGGCGTGGCGCTGCCCGGCATCGGCGAGGTGCCGGTGGCCGCGATCCAGGCGCTGCCCTATGTGCTGACGGTGGTGCTGCTGGCCGGCTTCATCGGCCGCGCGGTGGCCCCGGCCGAACTCGGCCGGCCCTACGTGAAGGAGCATTGAGCGTGGCCGCCGACCCCGAAGGGCCCACGCTGCAGGCGCTGCTGCAGGCGGCGCGCGCGGCGCGCGAGAAGGCCTATGCGCCGTACTCGAAGTTCCGGGTCGGTGCGGCGGTGCTCGACGAGCAGGGCCGCGTGCACGCCGGCTGCAACGTCGAGAACGCCGCCTATCCGCAGGGCCTGTGCGCCGAAGGCCTGGCGCTGGGCGCGATGGTGCTGGCGGGTGGCCGCCGCGCCCGCGCGCTGCTGGTGCTGGGCGATGGCCC
>JAFLDH010000477.1 GCA_017302505.1 Burkholderiales bacterium | reverse complement strand
ACAATCAAAAAATATCTTTTCAGAATGACAAATATCATTGTTATCTGAGGTGATGCACATGAACTTTATAGAAAACAATCTGATATGGTTACGATGTGATCGCCGGCACCAGCATGGGCTCGATCGTCGGCGGCTCCTATGCGTCGGGGCAGACGGTGGCGGCGATGACCCGCGACGTGGCCAACATCAAGACCGAGCTGCTGGCCCGCGACCAGCCGCCGCGTGAAGAGATCGCCATCCGGCTGAAGAAGGACGACTGGCTGGATTTCATCGGCCCGCAGTTCGGCTACCGCGACGGCTCGCTGCTGCTGCCCAAGGGCGCGATCTCCGGTGTCGGGCTGGAGGCGGTGCTGCGCGACCTGGCGCTGGCCAAGGGCGACTGGAACTTCGACAAGCTGCCGATTCCCTTCCGCGCCATCGCCACCGACGTGGTCACCGGCCAGATGACGGTGCTGAAGTCGGGCGACCTGGCCATCGCGATGCGCGCCAGCATGTCGGTGCCGGGCGCGGTGGCGCCGGTGCAGATCGACGGCAAGATGCTGGTCGACGGCGGCCTGACGCGCAACCTGCCGGTGGACGTGGCCCGCGCGATGGGCGCCGACGTGGTGATTGCCGTCAACCTGGGCACGCCGCTGCTGCCGCGCGACCAGATCAACTCGGCGCTCAGCGTGGCGCTGCAGATGCTGAACATCCTGACCGAGCAGAACGTGCAGGCCTCGCTGGCCTCGCTGACCGAGAAGGACGTGCTGATCCTGCCGGAGCTGGGCAGCTTCTCGGCGGGCGACTTCGACAACATGCCGAGCACCATCCCGATCGGCGAGGCCGCGGCGCGCAAGGTGGCCGACAAGCTGAAGCGCTACAGCCTGCCGCCGGAGCAGTACGCAGCGCACCGGCAGCGCCAGGTGCGGGTGATCGTGCAGGACACGCGCAAGGTCGACGAGATCCGCGTCGACGGACTGGAGCGGGTGAACGAAGAGGTGGTGATCCAGAGCATGGCCACCAGCGTCGGCGAGCCGCTGGACGTGGCCACGCTGGATCTGGACATGCGCCGCATCTATGGGCGTGAGGATTTCGAGCATGTCAGCTACCGGCTGATCGACGGGCCCGACAACCGCATCCTGGCGGTGGACGCGGTGGAGAAATCCTGGGGCCCCACCTACATGCGCTTCGGCCTGTCGCTGTACAGCGATTTCCGCGGCGACAACGGCTTCAACATCCTGGCCAGCGTGCGCCGCACCTGGCTGAACAAGCTGGGCGGCGAATGGCGCGCCGACCTGCAGGTCGGCAGCAACGGCGTGCTGTTCAGCGAGTTCTACCAGCCGTTGACGCCCGACCAGTTCCTGTTCGTGGCGCCCTACATCGACGTGCAGCGCGGCGTGGAAGACATCTACAGCGGCCCGAGCGGCGACAACCTGACCGCGCGCTACAACGTCGGCGCCGCCGTCGTCGGCTTTGATATCGGCAGCCAGTTCACCAAGTACGGCGAGCTGCGCATCGGCCTGCAGGCCGGCCGGGGCGAATACGACCTGCAGATCGGCTCGCCGCTGCTGGCGCCGCTGGACTTCACCCGCGACATCGGCGCGGTGCGCACCCGGCTGTACCTGGACCAGCTGGACAACGTGGCCTTCCCGCGCAACGGCTTCATGCTCGATGCGCGGCTGCTGTCGCAGAGCACCCGGCTCGGCGCCAGCGACACCTACAACCGCTGGGACCTGCGCCTGCTGAAGGCCCAGACCTTCGGCGAGCACACCTTCCAGGTGGCGCTGGCCGGCGGCGGCGCGGTCGGCGGCAATGCGCTGCCGCTGTACGACTACATCGGCTACGGCGGCTTCATGCGCCTGACCGGCTACCGCGAAGGCCAGCTGCGCAACGATTCGCTGGCCTACGGCCGCCTCACCTACATGAACCGGCTGCTCAAGCTGCCGCTGCTGGAAGGCGTGTACTTCGGCGCTTCGCTGGAAGGCGCCCGCCTGGGCACCCCGCTGGTGCCCACCGGCATCCAGGGCAACGTCGGCTCGGGCAGCCTGTTCCTGGCCATCGACACACCGCTGGGCCCGGCCTACCTGGCCTATGGCCACACCTTCGACGGCAACCAGAACGTCTACTTCTACCTGGGCAAGCGCTGAGGCGCGCCGCCCTTCTCGCAGGCGAACCCCGATGCCCAAGCCCGGACCCTTCAGCTGGCGGCTGGCCGCCCCCTTGATGCTGGCGCTGCTGGCCGCCGGCTGCAGCCGCGAGGCCGCCGAAGCCGAGGCCCAGCGCCCCGCGCCGCAGGTGCGCGTGCAGACCGTGCAGCCGCGCGACATCCCCTTCACGCTGAGCTTCGTCGCGCAGACCGAAAGTTCGCGGCAGGTGAACATCGTCGCCCGCGTGTCCGGGTTCCTCGACCAGATCGCCTACCAGGAGGGCGAGGTGGTGCGCGCCGGGCAGCTGATGTTCCAGCTGGACCCCAAGCCCTTCCAGGCGCAGCTGGAGGCGGCACGCGGCGCGCTGCAGTCGCAGCAGGCGCGCTTTGCCACCGCGCAGGCCAACCTGGCGCGCGTCAAGCCGCTGGCCGAGCAGAACGCGCTGTCGCAGTCGGACCTGGACCGTGCGCAGGGCGAGCACGACGCCGCCAAGGCCGCGGTGTACAGCGCCCAGGCCTCGCTGACGCAGGCCGAGCTGAACCTGGGCTACGCCACCATCCGCAGCCCGCTGAACGGCGTGGCCGGCCGAGCGCTGCAGCGCCAGGGCGCCTACGTCAACTCGATGTCCGAATCGGCCAACCTGACCTACGTGGCCGCCGTCGACCCGATCTGGGTCACCTTCAGCATCTCGCAGAACCAGGCCGCGCGCTGGGCCGACGAGCGCAAGCGCGGCACGGTGGTGGCGCCGAAGAACCAGGCCTACGAGGTGGACCTGGTGCTGCCCGACGGCACACCCTTCCCGCAGCGCGGCCGCATCAGCTTTGCCGACCCGTCCTTCAGCGCCGACACCGGCTCGTTCATGGTGCGCGCAGTGCTGCCCAACCCGAACCTGGAGCTGCGGCCGGGCATGTTCGTCACCGCCTTCCTGCGCGGCGCGATCCGGCCCAACGCCATCGTCGTGCCGCAGCTGGCGGTGCAGCAGGGCTCGAACGGGCACTTCGTCTACGTGGTCAACGCCGCCGGCGCGGCCGAGCTGCGGCCGGTGATCGTCGGCGACTACTTCGGCGAGAAGGAGATCGTCGTCGCCAGCGGCCTGCACGGCGGCGACCAGGTGGTGGTGGAAGGCGTGCTGAAGGTGGTGCCCGGCCAGCCGGTGCAGGTGCTGCCGGCGGCCGCGCCCGCGTCGGCGCCGGCCAGCGCCGCCGCCCCGGC
>JAFLDH010000476.1 GCA_017302505.1 Burkholderiales bacterium | reverse complement strand
TGGGTGCGATCGTCGGCGGCCTGTACGCCGCGGGCTACGACGCCGCCGAGCTGGAGCACCTGGTCGAGCACATCGACTGGGCGGACATGTTCGTCGACGACCCGCCGCGCAGCGAACTGCCGATGGATCGCAAGGACGAGGACTTCCGCCACCTGTTGAAGCTGGAGATCGGCTACCGCGATGGCCGGGTGAGCATCCCCGCCGGCCTGGTGCGCGGGCAGAAGCTGATGCTGCTGCTGCGCCGGCTGACCCTGTCGACCTGGCGCGACCCGGATTTCGATGCGCTGCCGATCCCGTTCCGCGCGGTGGCCGCCGACATCGTCAGCGGCCAGAAGGTGGTGTTCGCCGATGGCGACCTCGCGGTCGCGATCCGCGCCAGCATGTCGGTGCCGGGCGCGTTCGCGCCGATGCGGGTCGGCGAGCGGCTGCTGGTGGATGGCGGCATCGCCGACAACGTGCCGGTGGACGAGCTGCGGGCGATCGGGCGCATGCCGATGGTGGTGGTGGACGTGGGCTCGCCCCTGTTGCCGGAGGCGCAGCTCGGCAACCCCGGCGCGGTGCTCAACCAGATGGTCGGCGTGCTGATGCTGGAGAAGACCGAGCGCACCCTGGCCTCGCTCGGACCCGGCGACACCCTGCTGCGCCCGGACCTTGGCGACCTGTCGTCGGTGCAGTTCCAGCGCGCGGCGGAGGCCGTGGACATGGGCGAGCGCGCGGCCGAGGCCATGCTGCCGCAACTGCGTCGCTATGCGGTGCCGGCCGAGCGCTACGCCGCCTTGCGCGCGCGCCAGCACCGGCGCGACTTCGATCCCGGCCTGCTGGCCTTCCTCGACGTCGAGCCGGGGCAGAGTCCCTCCGCCACCCGGCACGTGGCCTGGGCCACCGAGTCGCTGGTCGGCAAGCCGTTCGACCTCGACGCGGTCGAGCGCCAGGTCGGGCGCGCCTACGGCGATGGCCGCTTCGAGACCATCGATTACCGCCTGGTCGAGCGCGATGGCCGCGCCGGCCTGGAGATCGTGCCGCAGCAGAAGCCGTGGGATGCGTTCGGCAGGCTCGGCCTGCAGGTGGACGACAACTTCAACGGGCTGAACAACTACCTGTTCTCGGCGGAGCTGGTCTTCAACGACGTGAACCGGCTGGGCGCCAAGTGGCGCAACCTGGTGCAGCTGGGGCGGGTGACCGGGCTGCGCACCGAATTCCACCAGCCCTTCGGGCGCGCCGGCGCGTCCTACCTCGAGCCCTCCGGCGAGATCCGCGCCGAATCGCTGCCGTTGTGGGTGGACGGACGCGAGCAGGTCGCCGAATACCGGCTGGTCGGCAAGTCGGTGGGATTGGAAGCCGGGTACTCGCCGCTGCCGCAGTGGCGGTTGTCGATGCAGGCGCTGGCCGGGCGCGATGCGGTGCGCCGGCTGGTCGGTGACGAGACGCTGGTGCGCACGGTCGCCGAGTCCTACGCCGGGATCCGCCTGGCGGCGACCTGGGACACGCTGGACAGCATCGATTTCCCGACCAAGGGGGTCCGCGCGACCGGCGAATGGTTGTCGATGCATCCCTGGGGCGGCACCGATACCGAAGGCGACGTCGCGCGCGTGGCGATCGACTGGGCGCTTTCGCGCGGGCGCTACCACCTGCTGCTGGGCACGCGCCTGGCAACGACCCCCGGCGACGAGGCGTTCTTCCAGGCGCAGAACTTCCTGGGCGGCTTCCTCAACCTGTCCGGCTTCAACGAGAAAGCCCTGGTCGGCAACCAGCTCGGCCTGTTGCGTGCGGCGGCCTACCGGCGGCTGGGCGATACCCAGCAGATCTTCGCGGTGCCGACCTACCTCGGCGCCAGCGTGGAGGCAGGCAACGTCTGGAACCAGGCGGACGACTTCGGGCGGGGCGGCCTGATTGTCGGCGGCAGCGTGTTCCTTGGCTTCGGCACGCCGCTGGGGCCGCTGTTCCTCGGCTACGGCCGCAACGATGCCGGCGCGTCCTCGTTCTACCTGACGTTCGGCTCCCTGCTGCGCCGCGACGACGAATAAGCCGCGGTATCGCGCAACAAAAAGCCCGACCCCTTGCGGGGCCGGGCTGGCGTTCGCCGGGCGCGGATGGCGGGAGGGAGCCGCCGCGCCGTGGGCGCGCGTCTTACTTGGCAGCCTTGCCGGCGGCCTTGGCGACCTTCTCCACCTCGGCCTTGGCCTGGGTGGCGGCCTTCTCGAACTGGCCCTTGGCCAGCGCGCCGATGGCTTCGCCGGTCTTCACCGAGTTGGCGAACACTTCCTGGGCGACGCCGATGCCGCGCTCGGTGTTGGCGCGGGCGATCTGGGCGCCCTTCGGCAGCACCGACTTCAGGCCGTCGAAGTCGCGCACGTCGGCCAGCTCGCCCCAGAAGGCGAAGGTGGCGGTGGTGCTTTCCTCGAGGGCGGCGAGCTGCAGGCCGAAGGCCTTCTCGGCGTTCTCGAGGGCGAGGCGGTTGACCTGGGCGGCGGCGTCGGCGAACTGGCTGGTCGCCTTGGTGAACTGGTCGTTGAACTGGTACATGGCGGTCTCCTGCGTGGGCGCCGGCAGGGTTGCCGGTTTGTGCGGTGCAACATAGCGCGTCGTTTGTTGCATCGCAACATCAACCCGATGAACGGTCTTCGCCTGTTCAGGTTCGCTTGGCATTTCCGCCTTGGGCAGGTTTCAGCCGCGTCGGCCGAAGCCGCGGCGCGCACTGGCACGCGGCGGCGGCAGCAGGCCCTCGGCCGGGGCCGGCACCGCGTCGTCGCCGGCGATCGCGCGCGCATAGGGCGCCAAGTGGTGCAGTGCGCGGGCGTAAACCCCGCGCTTGAAGGTCACCACATGGTCCATCGGGTACCAGAAATCGACCCAGCGCCAGCCGTCGAACTCCGGCTTCTCGGTCAGGTCGAGCCGCAGGTGGTGGTCCTCGCCGCGGAAGCGCAGCAGGAACCAGACCTGCTTCTGGCCGATGCAGACCATCCGATCCTGGCGGCGCACCGCGCGCGGCGGCAGGCGGTAGCGCAGCCAGCCGGGGGTGGCGCCGAGCACTTCCACGTGCTCCGGCAGCAGGCCGGTTTCCTCGCGCAACTCGCGGTACATGGCCTCCAGCGGCGTCTCGTCGCTGTTCATGCCGCCCTGCGGGAACTGCCAGCCGTCCCGGTGCACGCGCCGTGCCCAGAACACGCGCCCATCTTCATGCATGAGCACGATGCCCACGTTGGGGCGGAACCCGTCCGGATCGATCACGATGCGGACTCCGAAATCTACTGGGTCCGACTCTGCCAGCGCGGTGGCGGATGGGCAAGCACGGCCGGCCCGGATTGACGAGGCCCCCGCCGACATGAATAATTCGCGGT
>JAFLDH010000475.1 GCA_017302505.1 Burkholderiales bacterium | reverse complement strand
CGCACCTGGCCATCGCGCTGGGTTCGGAAGCCGCGGTGGACGCGCTGACCGCGCAGCTGCGCGCCGCCGGCCACCCGGTGCTGGACGGCCCGCGCCGCACCGGCGACGGCTACTACGAAAGCGTGGTGCTGGACCCGGAAGGCAACCGCCTGGAACTGACCGCCTGAGGGCCGCCGCATGAGCATCGAACTGAACAAGGAAGAACGGCAGCAGGCCATCGCCTCGATCGAGCGCTACTTCCGCGAGCAGATGGACGAGCCCATCGGCAACATCGCCGCGGCCGGGCTGCTGGGCTTTGTGCTGGAGGAGATCGGCCCGCTGGTCTACAACCGCGCGGTGGCCGACGCGCAGGAGCGGCTGCAGGCGCGCATCGGCGAGCTGGACATCGAGCTGCACGAAGAGGCCTTCGGCTACTGGCGCAAGTTCGAGCGCGACAAGCCGCGCAAGCGCTGAACGGCGGGCCGCCACACGGCGGCACGCGCCGGCAACAAAGGCGCAATAAAGCGGGCGCAGGCTTCAAGCTACTGATCCTACGGAGCCTGTGATGCTGACCCCGTCCCGCCTGCCCTCGCGGCAATGGGCCACGCCGCTGACGATCGGCGGCTTTCTGCTGATCGCCGTGACCGGCGTGCTGATGTTCTTCCACCTGACGCCCGGCCTGACGCGCCAGGCCCATGAATGGCTGGGCTGGGCGCTGATCGCCGCGGTGGCGCTGCATGCGCTGGCCAATGCGCCGGCCTTCCTGCGCTACCTGCAGCGCGCCGGCAGCCCGCGGCGCATCGTCGGCGCGTCGGTGATGCTGCTGCTGGCCTGCCTGCTGCTGCCGGCGCCGCCGCAAAGCTCACCGCCGGCGCTGGTGATGGGCGCCATTGCCGATGCGCCGCTGACGCAGACCGCGGCGCTGGCCGGCAAGAGCGTGGACGAGGCGCGCAGCGCGCTGGCAGCCGCGGGCATTGCCGTCGACGACGGCCAGCAGAGCCTGCGCGCCGCCACCGCCGGCAATCGCGCGCAGATCGGCCTGGCCGTGCGGGTGCTGTTCGACAAGGCGCCGGCGCCGGAACGCGGCACCTGATCGCGGGGGGCTACAGTGCGGGCATGTTCTCGCACATCTTCGTCGGCACCCACGACTTCGAGCGCGCGCTGGCCTTCTACCGCCCGCTGATGCAGGTGCTGGGCATCGAGGCGCGCTTCTGCGATGCGAGCCAGCCCTGGGCCGGCTGGCAATCCAGCCCCGACCCGCGGCCGCTGTTCCTGATCGGCCGGCCCTACGACGGCCAGCCGCATGCGCCGGGCAACGGCCAGATGACGGCCTTCCTGGCACACCGCCGCGACGTGGTGGACCGGGCCCATGCCACCGCGCTGGCCCACGGCGGCCGCTGCGAAGGCCCGCCGGGGCCACGGCCGCAGTACCACGCGCACTACTACGGCGCCTACTTCCGCGACCCCGACGGCAACAAGCTGTGCGTGGCCTGCCACGCGCCGCCGACCTGACGATGGCCAAGCCGCCCAGTGCCAGCGGCGCCGCGCCGCTGCTGATCGAAGTCAAGGTCCGGCCGAATGTGCGCGCCAGCCTGCTGCAGCAAGACGATGATGGCCGCTGGCAGGCCCAGCTGAAGTCCGCGCCGGTGGACGGCAAGGCCAACGAGGAACTGCTGGCGCTGGTGGCCCGCCACTTCGGCAAGCCCAAGGCCGCGGTGTCGCTGCGCAGCGGCGCCAGCGGCCGGCTGAAGCGCGTGCGCATAGAACCCTGAGACCCCCACCCCATGGCCCTGCTCACTCCCCTGCCCGCCCCGCTGCGCGGCGCCGTCAGCATGACGCTGCTGGTGCTGAGCACCACCACTTTCACGCTGTGCCTGATGCCGCTGGCGCTGCTGAAGCTGCTGCTGCCGCTGGCCGCGGTGCGCCGGCCGATCGACCGGCTGATGAACGCGCTGGCCTCGATCTGGGTGGGCATCAACAACGGCTGGATCGCCGCGGTGAGCCCGGCGCCGTGGGACGTGCAGGGCCTGGACAGCCTGCATGAACGCGGCTGGTACCTGGTGTCCAGCAATCACCAGAGCTGGGTGGACATTCTGGTGCTGCAGCGCATCTTCCACGGCCGCATTCCGTTCCTGAAGTTCTTCCTGAAGCAGGAACTGATCTGGGTGCCGGTGATCGGCCTGGCCTGGTGGGCGCTGGACTTCCCGTTCATGAAGCGCGGCAAGGGCCACGGCGCGCAGCACAGCGACCTGAAGACCACGCGCGAGGCCTGCGAGAAGTTCAAGCTGATCCCGACCACGGTGATCAACTTCGTCGAGGGCACGCGCTTCACGCCGGGCAAGCACGACGCGCAGGGCAGCCCCTACCGCCACCTGCTGAAGCCGAAGATCGGTGGCCTGGGCATCGCGCTGGCGGCGATGGGCGAGCAGTTCGAGGCGCTGCTGGACGTGACCATCGTCTACCCCGGCGGCATCCCCACCTTCTGGCAGCTGCTGAGCGGCCAGGTGCCGGGCGTGACGGTGCGCGTGCAGCCGCGGCCGATCCCGCCCGCGGTGCTGGGCGGCGACCCGATGCAGGACAAGGCCTACCGCCAGCGCATCGGCGACTGGGTCGATGCGCAGTGGCGCGACAAGGATGCGTTGATCGACCGGCTGCAGCCGCGGGGCTGAGGCGGCTTCCTACAATCCGCGGATGAACGCGCCCCACGAACCCGCCATGCGCCGCGCGATCCGCGAGCTGCCCGACGAACTGGTCAGCCAGATCGCCGCCGGCGAGGTGGTGGAGCGCCCGGCCTCCGTCGTGCGCGAGCTGGCGGACAACGCGCTGGACGCCGGCGCCACGCAAGTGCAGTTGCGGCTGCAAGCCGGCGGGGTGCGCAGCATCGTCGTCGAGGACGACGGCGTGGGCATCCCCGCGGCCGAGTTGCCGCTGGCGCTGAAGCGCCACGCCACCAGCAAGATTGGCTCGCTGCTCGACCTGGAGCAGGTGGCGACGATGGGCTTCCGAGGCGAGGCGCTGGCCGCCGTGGCCTCGGTGTCCGACCTGTCGATCACCAGCCGCACGGCCGACGCGCCACACGCCACCCGGCTGGACGCGCGCAGCGGCGAGATGGCACCCGCCGCGCGCGCCGTGGGCACCACGGTCGAGGTGCGCGAGCTGTTCTTCAGCACGCCGGCGCGCCGCAAGTTCCTGAAGACCGATGCCACCGAGGCCGCGCATTGCCTGGAAGCCGTGCGCCGCCATGCGCTGGCCCGGCCCGACGTGGGCTTCGCGGTCTGGCACGACGGCAAGCTGGTGGCGCAGTGGCGTGCCGCGCCGGCCGAGCAGCGGCTGCGCGACGTGCTCGGCGCGGACTTCCTGGCGCG
>JAFLDH010000474.1 GCA_017302505.1 Burkholderiales bacterium | reverse complement strand
CTGCCGGCGCTGGCCGCGCTGCTGGCCGACGACAAGCTGGCCGGCCCGGGCTTCCGTGCGCTGCTGGTGCTGCACCGCGGCCGCATCGTCGCCGAACGCTACGGCGACGGCTTCACGCCGGCCACGCCGCTGCTCGGCTGGTCGATGACCAAGACGGTGACCGCCGCGCTGGTGGGCACGTTGGTGCGCGAGGGCCGGCTCGATGTGGCGCGCGAAGGCCTGTTCCCGGCCTGGGCCGGCGACGGCCGCAAGGCGATCGCGATGACGCAGCTGCTGTCCATGTCCAGCGGGCTGGACTTCAACGAAAGCTACGGCAGCGTCAGCGACGTGACGCGCATGCTGTACCTGGAGCCGGACATGGCGGCCTTTGCGCGCAGCAAGCCGCTGGCGCAGCCGGTGGGCAGCACCTTCAACTACGCCAGCGGCAGCAGCGTGCTGCTGGCCCGGCTGTGGCAGGACGCGGTGCCCGACGGCCAGGCACTGGCCTGGCCGCGGCAGGCGATCTTCGGCCCGCTGGGCATGCGCAGCGCGGTGATGGAGGCCGATGCGCGCGGCACCTATGTAGGCTCGTCGTACCTGTACGCCACCGGCCGCGACTGGGCGCGCTTTGCGCTGTGGCTGCTGCAGGACGGCCGCTGGAACGGCCAGGCGCTGCTGCCCGAAGGCTGGGTGGCGCGCATGCGCACGCCCTCGAAGTCCGCGCCGGACGAATACACCGACGGCCAGATGTGGCGCCACGGCCCGCGCGCCGGCACGCCCGAAGGCCAGAACCCCGATGCCGGCTTCGCGCTGCCGGCCGACACGGTGTGGATGAACGGCCACGACGGCCAGGCCATCGCGCTGGTGCCCTCGCGCGAACTGGCGGTGGTGCGGCTGGGGCTGACGCCGTCGAAGCTGCAGCACAAGCCGCAGCGGCTGGTGCAGGCGGTGCTGCAGGCCGTGCCCTGACAGGCCAAGGCGGCGTGCGCCAGCCGCCAAGCGGCTCTATGATGGATCGCAAACACACAGGGGGCCACCGGCCGCCACATGACGGGGAGGGGGTTCGATGGACCTGCAGCGATATCGTCGGCGTTGGCTGGCCGTGGGTGGGGTGGTTGCGGCCTTGGGGCTGCTGGCCTCGTGCAACGACAGCGACAGCGGGCTGGACATTCCCGAACCCGAGATCCTGAGCAGCCGCGACGGCGTGCTGCAGGTAACGCTGACGCAGGCCCCGGCGCTGGTGACGGTGGCCGGCCAGAGCTTCCGCTCCAACGTCTTCAACGGCCAGTACATCCCGCCGGTGCTGAAGATGCAGCGCGGCGACCGGCTGGAGCTGCAGCTGGTGAACAACATCGGCGCGGCCGACATCCAGATCACCGAGCCGCAGCCCACCAACGTGCACTACCACGGCATGGTGGTGCCGCCGGCGGCACCGGGCGACGACGTGTTCCTGAACGTGGGCAGCGGCGCCACCTACGACTACCGCTGGCAGGTGCCCAGCGACCATGCACAGGGCACGCACTGGTATCACCCGCATGCGCACGGCTACGTGGAGCCGCAGATCCTGAGCGGCATGTCCGGCTTCCTGGTCATCGATGGCCTGATCTCCCAGCACTACACCGCCTTCGGCAGCCTGCGCGAGCGCCACCTGCTGCTGAAGGACATCGTGCTGCCCGGCGCCGATCCCGACGCGCCCAACACCAAGACCATCAACGGCCTGCTGGGCGGCCGCCTGCGCATGCGTCCTGGCGAGATGCAGGTCTGGAACCTGGGCAACGTGGGCGCCGACGCCTACTTCGACCTGGCGGTGGACGGCGCGCAGTTGTGGGAAATCAACCGCGACGGCAACGTGCTGCTGCAGCCGCGGCTGCTGAGCTCGGTGTTCCTGCCGCCGGGCTCGCGCTCCACCGTGGTGGTGGTGGCGCCCGAGGCCGCCGGCGGCTACGCGGTGCGCACGCTGGCGGTGGAGACCGGCCCGCAGGGCGACCCGAATCCCGAGGTGCAGCTGGCCACCTTGGTGGTGGCCGGCACGGCGGTGGACAGCGCCGAGCTGCAGGCCCGGTTGCTGGAGCCGGCCGACAACATCGACACCATCGGCACCACGCCGGGGGACGTGGCCGCCTTGGCGCTGACCCGCGAACGCAACGTGGAGTTCTCCGAGACGGCCGACGGCAATACATTCTTCATCGACGGCCGGGAGTACGACCAAGCCCGGAACGATATTGAAGTGCGGCTAGGTGATGTAGAGGAATGGACGCTGATCAACACCAGCGGCGAGTTGCATGTGTTCCACATCCACCAGCTGGACTTCCTGGTGACCGAGATCAACGGCGTGCCGCAGCCGGCCGACACGCTGCGCGACGTGGTCAACCTGCCCTATGCCGAGAACGGCGTGCCCGGCAAGGTGAAGGTGAAGATCCCCTTCACCAACCCGATCATGGTCGGGCGCTTCGTCTTCCACTGCCACATCGTCGGCCACGAGGACGCCGGCATGATGGCCAACCTGGTGGTGCTGGCGCCGGGACAGAGCGCGATGGCGCCGGCGCGCATGCGCACCGTGCGGCCGGCGGCGCCGCAGGGCTTCGGCACTTGGCTGGCCTCGCTGGTGGGCCGCAAGCCGGTGCCCGAACCTTCGCTGTGGGAAGACGCCATCTGCCGCCCCGGCGAGACGCCGCTGGCCCGCCGCAGCACGCCGCGCGACGGCGCCAGCCTGCTGCGCTGAAGGAACACGCCGCATGAAGATCGATTTCGTTTCCGACGTGGCCTGCCCCTGGTGCGCCGTGGGCCTGAACGCGCTGGAAGAAGCGCTGCGCCGCATCGGCCCCGAGCTGGCGGTGGACCTGCATTTCCAGCCCTTCGAGCTGAACCCGCAGATGCCACCCGAAGGCGAGGACGCGGTGGAGCACCTGTCGCGCAAGTACGGCGCCTCGCCCGAGCAGCTGGCCGCCACGCGCGCCACGCTGCGACAGCGCGGCGCCGAGGTGGGCTTCCAGTTCGGCGAGCGGCCGCGGGTGTGGAACACATTCGACGCGCACCGGCTGCTGCACTGGGCCGGGCTGGAAGGCAAGCAGCGCGCGCTGAAGCATGCGCTGCTGAAGGCCTATCACACCGACGCGCAGAACCCCGGCGCGCCCGAGGTGCTGCTGCGGCTGTGCGCCGAGGTCGGGCTGGATGCGGAACGGGCGCGAGCCATCCTGGACAGCGACGAGTTCGGCCTGCAGGTGCGCGAGCGCGAGCAGTACTACCAGCGGGCGGGCATCCATTCGGTGCCCGCGGTGATCATCAACGACCGCCACCTGATCACCGGCGGCCAGCCGCCGGAGGCTTTCGAGCGCGCGCTGCGCCAGCTGGCGGCGGCCGCCTGAATCAGGCCGGCGCGGCGCGGGC
>JAFLDH010000473.1 GCA_017302505.1 Burkholderiales bacterium | reverse complement strand
GCCGGGCCCCGTTCCGCGGCCTCGCGCCGCGCCAGGTCCAGCAGCGCCGGCAGCGCCTCGACGGCAATGCCTTTCAGCGCGCAGAAATTGGCTGCGGTCAGCGAGCTGCCTTCGTAGGCGCGCAGCAGTTCGGCGCGCTGGCGCTGGGCAGCCTGCTGCTCGGCCTCGCGCGCGGCGCGCAGGCCGCGGCGCCGCGTCAGCTCGTCCAGCGCGGCCTGGCGATGCTCGGCCGAGATCTCGCCGGCAGGCGCGCCATCCAGATCGAAGCGCTGGCTGGCCTTGGTCAGCGCCACCAGGTAGCCGGTGCGGCCGGTGTACCAACGGAAGAAGGCCGACAGCGCACCCTTGCTGAACACGCCCGGCGCACGCGCCTGGATGTCGGCCTGGATGCGCAGCTTCAGCGGCCGCGGCGGGCCGTCGAACAGCGCCGGAAAGCGCTGGCGCAACGCCAGCGCAGTGTCCTCGCCGGCCGGCTCGGTGGCAACGGGGGCGGGCGCAGCATCGGCAGTCATGACATTGGCAGGGGGGCGGAAAGGCGCGCATTGTGCCTGCCCGGCCGCATGCTATGGTGCCCGACCCGGCGCGCCCGATGCCGGCCCACGGAGAGCGCCATGCAGATGAACACCCTGCGCGAGGAGATTGCCGGCCTGCTGCCGGAGATGATCGGCCTGCGCCACCGCATCCACCAGCATCCGGAGCTGGCTTTCGAAGAGCACCAGACCGCCGATCTGGTGGCCGAGCGGCTGGCCGCGTGGGGTTACGAAGTGCATCGCGGCCTGGGCGGCACCGGCGTGGTCGGCACGCTGCGCCACGGCAGCGGCGGCAAGCGCATCGGCATCCGCGCCGACATGGATGCGCTGCCCATCGTCGAGACCACCGGCCTGCCCTATGCCAGCCGGCACCACGGCAAGATGCACGCCTGCGGCCACGACGGCCACACCGCCACCCTGCTGGCGGCGGCGCGACACCTGTCGTTGCACCGCCGCTTCAGCGGCACGCTGCACCTGATCTTCCAGCCGGCCGAAGAAGGCGGTGGCGGCGCGCGCCGCATGATCGAGGACGGCCTGTTCGAACTGTTCCCCTGCGACGCGGTGTTCGCGCTGCACAACGCGCCCGGGCAGCCGGTGGGCACGCTGGCCTTCCGCAGCGGGGCGGCGCTGGCCTCGGCCGACCGCGTCATCATCGACATCAAGGGCCGAGGCGGCCACGCCGCCATGCCGCATTACAGCGCCGACCCGATCGTCGCCGGCGCCAGCGTGGTGATGGCGCTGCAGTCGATCGTGGCGCGCAATGTCGACCCGTTGCAGTCGGCGGTGGTCACGGTCGGCATGTTTCAGGCCGGCACGGTGAACAACGTCATTCCGGGCACGGCCAGGCTGGAGCTCAGCGTGCGCGCGCTCGACCGCGAGGTGCGCAAGGCGCTGCGCCAGCGCATCACCGACATCGCCAGCAGCCATGCGGCGGGCCTGGGCTGCGTGGCCGAGGTCGACTACCAGGAGGGCTACCCGGTGCTGGTGAACACCGCCGCCGAGACCGCCTTTGCCGCGCAGGTGGCCACCGAGCTGATCGGGCCCGAGCGCGTGCTGCTGGACAAGCCGGCGGTGATGGGCAGCGAGGATTTCGCCTACATGCTGGAACACCGCCCCGGCTGCTACCTGTTCCTGGGCAACGGCGATGGTGCCGGCAGCTGCATGGTGCACAACCCCGGCTACGACTTCAACGATGCGGCCATGGAGACCGGCGCCGCCTTCTGGTCGCTGCTGGCCGAGCGTTTCCTCGCGTGAACGAGACCACCACGCACAATTAAGCTTCGCTGCCGCGGCAGCCCCCGCCTAGGAGAGACGGATGGAGAAGATGCACCACCTGAGCGCGATGGACAGCGCCTTCCTGCACCTGGAAACGGCCGAGATGCCGATGCATGTCGGCTCGCTGCACCGCTACCAGCTGCCCGAGGGCTACCAGGGCAACTGGTACGAGGACGTCAAGGCGCACCTGGCCAAGCGACTGCACCTGGCGCCGGTGTTCACCCGCAAGCTGGCGCTGATGCCCTTCGACCTGGCCAACCCGGTGTGGATCGAGGACGACGACATCGACCTGGATTACCACATCCGCCACACCGTGCTGCCCAAGCCCGGCACGCAAGAGCAGCTGGAGGCGCTGGCCGCGCGGCTGCATTCCAGCCTGCTGGACCGCAGCCGCCCGCTGTGGGAGTTCTATGTGATCGAAGGCCTGGCCGACGGCACCATGGGCTTCTACACCAAGGTGCACCATGCGGCCATCGACGGCCAGGCCGGCGTGGCGCTGGGCAATGCCATGCTCGACATCACGCCGGTGCCGCGCGCCGTGAAGCCGCCGCGCGCGCGCCGCTCGCACCGCTACCAGCTGGGCGTGGCCGAGCTGCTGGGCGCGGCGTTGTCAAACACGCTGCGCCAGGTGGCGATGATCGGCAAGCTGGCGCTTCCGCTGGGCAAGGCACTGCTGGGCAGCGCCCGTGAATCGCTGGCCGAGAGGCGCGTCGGCCTGGGTGCGCTGCGCGAGCTGCTGAAGATGCCGCCGCGCACGCCCTTCAATGCCTCGATCACCAACCAGCGCGTCTTCGCCGCGCTGTCGCTGCCGCTGGACGAGGCCAAGCGCCTGGGCAAGGCGCACGGCGCGTCGATCAACGACACGGTGCTGTGGCTGTGCTCGACGGCGCTGCGCGACTACCTGAAGGAATCGCGCGAGCTGCCCGACGATTCGCTGGTGGCGGGCGTGCCGGTGTCGCTGCGCGCCGAGGGCGATACGCGCATGAACAACCAGGTGACGATGAGCCTGGTGGAGCTTGCGACGAACGAGAAGGATCCGCTGGAACGGCTGCGCCGCATCCGCGCGGCCACCGCGTCGATGAAGGACACGATGGGCGCCTTCGGCGAGCTGATTCCCACCGACTTCCCGTCGCCGGGCGCGCCCTGGCTGCTCAGCGGGCTGGCTTCGCTGTACGGCCGCTCGGGGCTGGCCGACCGCATCCGCCTGGCCAGCGTGGCCATCTCCAACGTGCCGGGCTCGCCGCTGCCGCTGTACATGGCCGGCGCCAAGATGCTGGACTACTACCCGGTGTCCATCGCCGCGCACGGCGTGGCGCTGAACATCACCGTGCAGAGCTACATGGGCCAGCTGTGCTTCGGCCTGATCGCCTGCCGCCGCGCGGTGCCCGATGTGCGCGACATCGCCACCGCCATGCAGCGCGCCTTCGAGGCCTTCCGCCAGCGCTCGGCGTAGATCTCCACCACCTGTTGTGCCGACAGGTTGGTCTCGGTCGCCAGAATCAGGCGCGGCCGTGACCAGGTGTGGTCGGACAGGAACATCTCGCACCATACCGCGCGGACCGG
>JAFLDH010000472.1 GCA_017302505.1 Burkholderiales bacterium | reverse complement strand
TGGGGTCGAAGGGCACCCAGCCGGCGCCGGGAAGGTACACCTGCAGCCAGGCATGGGTGCTGCCCGCGCCGGCCGTGGCACCGGCCTCGCCGCCGGGTGCGGCGGCGTCCAGCGACGGGTCGTACAGGTAACCGGAGACGAAGCGCGCCGCCATGCCCAGGCTGCGCACCGCCTCCATCATCAGCAGCGCGAAATCGCGGCAGCTGCCGCTGCCCAGCTTCAGCGTCTGCAGCGGCGGCTGCGTGCCTTCCTCGTCGCGCGCCTTGTATTCGAACTTGTCGCGGATGAACTGGTTCATCTGCAGCAGCAGGTCGCGCGTGCCGGTGGGCCCGCCGGCGTCCATGAACTGCCGGGCCCACTGGGTGAGCACGCCGTCCGGGTCGTCGTGCAGCGGGCGCATGTAATGCTCCAGGTCCAGCCGCTCCTGCACCGAATAGGCGAAGGGGAAGATCAGCGCGCTGGGCGACAGCTCCAGCTCGCTGCCGTCGCCGGGCGCGTGTTCGATGGTGAAGGTGCAGACGATCTTCAGCTCGGCCGCGCGCTCCAGCGGGGTGACCAGCGCCACCGAGTTGGAATGCGGATCCTGGATCAGCCGCACCTGCGCCTCGGGGCTGCACACCAGGTCGGTGGCCAGCACGCGCAGGTCATGGCTGTCCCGCGGCCGGAACATCACCCGGTGCTCGCCGAAGCCCACCGGCTCGCGGTAGCGGTAGCAGGTGGTGTGGGTGATGTCGTAACGGATCGGCATGGCGGCAGGCGGGCACGGCGGAGCGCCATTGTCCGGCAGCGCGGCCGGCAGGGGCTTCAGGCGGCCGCGCGGTCGCCGCCGTCTTGCACCAGCACGCGGTTGCGTCCCAGGCGCTTGGCCTGCAACAGCATCGCGTCGGCGGCGCCCAGCAGGCTGCGGGCATCGCCGGCCACGCGCTGCGAGTCGACGATGCCGGCCGAGAAGGTGCCGGCGCCGGCGGCAGCGGCCGGTTCGTCTTGGCACTGCAGGCTCCACTGCTTGAGCAAGGCCTGCACCTTGCGCCGCGCCGCCGCGGCCGGCGTGCGCGGCATCAGCAGGCAGAACTCCTCGCCGCCGTAGCGGCAGGCCACGTCGCTCTTGCGGCCCTGCGCGCCGAGCAGCGCGCCGAAGGCCGCCAGTAGGTGGTCACCCGCGGCATGGCCGAGCTGGTCGTTGACGGCCTTGAAGTGATCCAGGTCCATGATCACCACCGACAGCGGCTGCCGGTCGCGCTGTGCCATGGCCAGCATGGCCGGCAGCACGTCGTCCAGGTGGCGGCGGTTGAACAGGCCGGTCAGGAAGTCGCGCGTGGCCTGCTGGCGCAGCGCCTGCTGCAGCGCCTCGACCTCGGCGATCTTCTGTTTCAACTGCTGGTGCGCCGCCTCCAGCTCGGCATGGGCCCGCTCAGTGCGGCGCCGCCGCGCATCGACGTTCTCCAGCGCCTGGCGCATGCGCAGCAGCTCGGTCTGCAACTGCGCCGCCTGGTAGCGCGCGCCGGAGGCCTGCAGTGCGCGCTCGGTATGCAGGGTCTGCCAGATGCGCAGGGCCTGCAACGCTGCACCCGCCTGGCCCAGACGCTCGTGCACGGCGGCCAGCGCGTGGAAATGCATGCAGCGCACGCGCAGGCTTTCGCCGGGCGCCGGCGCATCGGGCGGCTGCATCAGCCGGTCGGCGGCCTCGGTCCAGCGGCCGCGGGCCATCAGCAGCTCGGCCTCGGCCACGCGCAGCGTGCCCAGCTCGTCGGGCAGCGCGCCCAGCGCCAGCATGTCGCGGGCGCGCTCGACCAGCATCTCGCCCAGCGCCACGTCGCCGGCGCGCAGCGCCGCCAGTGCCATGGTCTCGAAATGCGCATTCATCGGCCCGCGGCCGTCCTTGTCGGCCGGCAGGCCAAGCAGGCGCCGCACCTCGGGCAGCGCTTCGGCCGGCCGGTCGAGGTTGCTCAGGCAGATGATGCGGTTGATGCCCAGCACGCTCAGCAGCCGGGCATTGTTCAGTTGCTCGCAGCGCGCCAGGCCTTCGTCGAGATAGCTCAGCGCCTGCGGATAGTCCCCCAGCTGGATCAGCTCGTGCGCCAGGTTGCAGTACAGCACCACGTCGAAGCCATTGCTCTTGGCGGCGCTGGTCTCGCGCAGTGCCTGGTACATGTAGGCAAAGGCCTGCTGCGATTCGCCCAGCTCGGAATAGCAGCCTGCGATGGTGTTGAGCAGCATGCCGCGCTCGTCGTGCTTCAGGATGCGCAGGCCCTCGTCGCGCAGCGGCAGCACGCGCTCCAGCGATTCGCGGAACAGGCCGTCGCGCCAGGCACAGCGTGCCAGGCCCACCTGCGCCAGCAGTTGGCCGGCACGGTCGCCCACGGCGACGAAGCAGCCCTGCGCCTGCTGCAACTCGGCGCTCGCCTCCTGCGGCGTGGCATACCAGATCAGGTGGAAGCCGCGGGCCAGCCGGGCCCAACCCTGGGCGCCCTGGTCGCCCTGCCGGCAGCCGCGCTGGAAGGCCTGGTCGGCCACCGCAAAGCAGCGTTGCGAGTCGCTGTACAGCAGCCGCCAGGCCCGGCGCGCCAGCCGCCAGGCCGCCGTGGCCGGCGGTCGGGAAGGCGCCGGGCTCATGCCTTCATTGTGGTGCAGCCCGTCGGCCGGCGCATCACACCGAAGGGGGAGTCGGGTGGGCCTAAGATCGGCCGCACGACTACCGCGAGGTTCACCATGACCCTGACGATGCAGGAGACGCCGCGCAGCGGCACCGTCATCCCGATGACCGACGCCGAATGGCAGGCCCGCGTGCAACTCGCCGCCTGCTACCGGGTGTTCGACCTGCTGGGCTGGACCGAGATGATCTTCAACCACATCACGCTGCGAGTGCCCGGCCCGGAGCGCGTGTTCCTGATCAACCCCTTCGGCCTGATGTACCACGAGGTCACGGCCTCGAGCCTGGTGGCGGTGGACATCGAAGGCCGGCCGGTGCGGCCCACCGAGCATGTGGTCAACCGCGCCGGCTTCGTCACCCACAGCGCGATCCACGGGCATGTGGACCATGCGCATTGCGTGATGCACACCCACACCACCAGCGGCATGGCGGTGGCCTGCCTGGAACAGGGCCTGTCGCACGATTCCTTCTATGGCGCGCAGTTGCACGAGCGGGTGGCCTACCACGAGTTCGAGGGCATCACCGTCAATCCGGACGAGCGCGCGCGCATGCTGCAAAGCATCGGCGACAAGCACTGCGTGATCCTGCGCAACCACGGCCTGCTCAGCTGGGGCCGCGACATCGGCGAAGCCTTCATGTGGCTGTGGACGCTGCAGCGGGCGTGCGACGTGCAGGTGGCCGCCAGCGCAGCCGGGCCGATGCATGCCGTCAGCGCCGAAGCGCGCGCGCAGTGCCGGCGCGAGGCCGGGCCGCTGGAGCC
>JAFLDH010000471.1 GCA_017302505.1 Burkholderiales bacterium | reverse complement strand
GGTCGGCGCCGGCCTGGCCGGCACCGCTAAGGGCGTTGTCCGGCCGCGCCGGTGCCGGCCGGGTGGCGGCGCCTCGGTCGGGCAAGCCGCGGTCGGGTGTACCGCGGTCGGGTGTACCGCGGTCGGGCAAGCCGCGGTCGGGCAAGCCGCGGTCGGGCGTGGCGCGGTCGGCCGCGCCCGGGCGCTGTCCGACTTCGGCCTGCAGGCGGTCGCGGGTCTGCGGGTCGTTGGTGCGGCGGGCCATCTCCTGGCGGGCCGCGTCGCGCCGCGCATCGTCGGCCTCGCGGCCGCGGTAGTCGTTGCGCAGGTCCTTGCCGGCCACCTGCTTGCCATACCGGTCGTTGACCGCGGCGTCGCGGTAGGGCACGCCCTTGCGCGCCGCGGCGTTGTGGGTGAAGTTGTTCTGGTTGACGTTGATCGGCCGGTTGACGTTGATGTTGTTGTAGCGGTTGACGTTGATGTTCACGTCGTTGCGGCCCCAGTTCCAGCCGCCCCACAGCGCGTTGGTGATGGCCAGCCCGGTGCCGAAGGCGATGCCGGCCATCAGCGCGTTGCCGAAGTAGTAGCCCGGCGGCGGCGGGATGTAGTACGGCGGATAGGCCGGGTAGGGCCACGGGCCGTAGACCACGGTGGGGTTGTAGGTCGGCACGTACACCACCTGCGGCTGCGCGGGCTCGATGACGATCACCTGCTGCTGCGGCGTGGGGTTCTGCACCACCACCTTCTGCTGCTCGGTGCTCTTCAGCGTGCCGGCGGCCTGCGCGGCCTGGCGCAGCCGCTGCACCGCGTCCATGGTGTCGGCCGGCTGGGCCAGGAAGGCGTCGCCCAGTTCCTGCACCCACTCGGGCTTCTGCCCCATCGTGGCCAGCACCTGCGGGAAGGCTACCAGCGAGGTGACGCTGGGCTCCCAGCCCTGGCTCTCGGCCTGGGTGACGGCGGCGTCGCCCTTGACGTTGGTGTTGGCCGCGCTCCACTTCACCGCCTCGGTCACCTGCACCGGGTAGGTGGCGGCCATCAGCACCTGGGTCAGCAGCGCGTCGGGGTACAGCGCGATCGGCGCCAG
This sequence comes from Burkholderiales bacterium, assembly GCA_017302505.1. Classification (GTDB taxonomy): domain Bacteria; phylum Pseudomonadota; class Gammaproteobacteria; order Burkholderiales; family Burkholderiaceae_C; genus Rubrivivax. The sequence goes on along the minus strand of JAFLDH010000471.1, from coordinate 2,348 downwards.
CAGCTGGTCGAGCCGCTCCTTGCCGTAGGTCGGGGCACTGCCCTGCGCCCAGCCGGGCAGCACCATGGCCAAGGCCAGCAGCGCGGCCAGAAACTTGCGGATCGTGCGCCCCATAAGCGGTCCCCTCGAATTGGGACCGCATTGTGGACCAGCGGGCGGGGCGGCCCGCCCGCGCTTCAGTTGGTGAAGCCGATCGGGCTGCGGCGCGCGCCGGCTTCCGGCAGGTCGTCCAGCGACAGAGTGGACCGGCCTTCCAGCCGCGCATTGCCGAAGGCCGTCATCCATGCGCGGCGCATCTCGCGCGGCGCCAGGCTGCCCAGCCGGTCGAGCACCGCCTCGGAGGGCTCGTCGTCGAAGCGGCGGCCCCAGTCGTGCTCGGCGCGGATGCTGCGGTACAGCCGCAGCGCAATGGCGCGCGCGGCGTCGCGGTCGGGCGAGCGCACCTCGAACACGTTCATTCGGTTCAGGATCGGCTCGGGGATCGCGCGCTCGTCGTTGGCGGTGGCCACCCAGATCACCTGGCTGGCGTCGATCGACACCTCGGCGAACTCGTCGACGAAGGTACCGGCGGTGTCGTGCTCGAGCAGGCCGTACAGCGCACCCAGCGGGTCGTAGGCATGCTCGGCGCGGGCCTTGTCGATCTCGTCGACCACCATCACCGGGTTGGCATAGGCGCCGTCGACCAGGGTCTCGAAGATCTTGCCAGGGCGCGCACCCTTCCACTGGCTGCTGGCGCCGCTGAGCACCCAGCCGGCGGTGAGCGAGCTCATCGAGATGAAGCCCAGCCCGGTGCCCAGCAGCTGCGCCACGCGTCGCGCGAAGTGCGTCTTGCCGATGCCCGGCGGGCCCAGCAGCAGCATCGGCGTGATCTCCAGCCCGTCGCGGCTGTCGGTGCACAGCGCCAGCTGGCGCTTCAGGTCGTCGAGCACCTCGCCGAAGTTGGGCAACTCGTCGTACAGGTGCTCCATCGCCGGCAGGCCCGAGGGCTTGACCTGGAAGCGCTCGGGGCCCTTTTCCAGCATGCGTTCGTAGGTGGCGCGCAGCGTCTCGTGTTCGCGGGCCGGCAGCTTGTCCAGGCGCTTCTCCACGTCGCCCAGGCGGTAGACGTTGCGCATCTGGGCGATCGGGATCTGCGCCGTTGCTGCGGCCATCGGAACCAGATCGTTGCCACTGCTCATGTCAGAACCTCCGTGCAGGTTGGAACGCGCGATGTCGAATGTATTCAAGCAAACAACATGCCCCGGCCAGATCGGGAATTAACCTGCCTTCCCCCCGGATAAAGGCGCGGCAGCAGCCACGCCCCGAGAGTGCTACTTGACCCAGGTGTTCAGCTGGATGATCGGCAGCAGCACGGCCAGCACGATCAGCATCACGATCACGCCCATCACCACGATCAGCAGCGGTTCGAGGATGGTGGCCAGCGCCATCGCGCGGCGCTGCACTTCGGCACCCAGCTGCACCGCGGCGCGGCCCAGCATCACCGGCAACTGGCCGGTCTGTTCGCCCAGCCGGGCGAACATGGCCAGCAGGCCCGGGAAGCGCTTCTTTGCGGCCAGCGCCGAGGCCAGCGGCGCGCCTTCGCGCACCTGCACCAGCGCGTCCATCGCGTCGGCGCGCATGGCGCGGTTACCGAGTGTCTCGGCCGCGGCCTGCAGCGCCTTCAGGATCGGCACGCCGGCGCCCGCCAGCATGGCCAGCGTGCCGGCAAAGCGGGCCGCGTTGTAGCTGCGCGCCAGCCGGCCGGCCAGCGGCAGGTTCAGCAGCGCGGCATCGCTGCGCTCGCGGAAACCGGCGTTGCGGCGCAGGAAGACGAAACCGGCACCGCCAGCCACCAGCAGGCCCAGCAGCAGCCAGCCCCATTGGCGCACGAAGCTGCTGATGGCCAGCATGGCCACGGTCAACGCCGGCAGCGCGCGCTTCGAACTGGTGAACACCGAGGCCACCTGAGGCACCACATAGGTGACCAGGAACACCACGATGACCACCGCGATCAGCGAGACGATGGCCGGGTAGAGCATCGCGCCCAGCAGCTTGGCGCGCAGCGCCTGGCGGTCTTCCAGGTCGTCGGCCAGCTTCTCCAGCACTTGGCCGAGCGCGCCGCTCTGCTCGCCGGCGGCGACCACCGCGCAATAGACCTCGTCGAACTCGCGCGGCGCGCTGGCCAGCGCGCGGGCAAAGGGGGCGCCGGCATTGACCTCGCTCTTGAGGTGGGCGATCAGCTCGCGCTGGCGCGGGTTCTCGGCTTCGTCGGCCAGCGCCGTCAGCGCGCGCTCCAGCGGCAGGCCGGCGCCCACCAGGCCAGCCATCTGCCGCGTCCACACCGCCAGCGTGGTGCTGTCGAAGACCCG
>JAFLDH010000470.1 GCA_017302505.1 Burkholderiales bacterium | reverse complement strand
GGCGCAGGCCCGGGCGCGGCCGCGTCCACCGCGCAGGCACCGGGTCGCGCCGCGGCCAGCACCGGCTACTGGATCGGCGTGGCGGTCGGCGCGCTGGCTCTGGTGGCTTTCTATGCCTTGCTGAGCTTCCAGCACTTCGAGGTCTTCAAGATGCTGCTGGGCAGCTTCTTCCCGCTGCTGGTGCTGATCCTGGCGGTGCTGGGCTCCATCGTCTTCGGCCTGGCCACGCCCACCGAAGCGGCGGCAGTCGGCGCCTTTGGCGGCTTCCTGCTGGCAGTGGCCTACCGGCAGTTCAACATGCGGGTGCTGAAGGAGTCGGTGTTCCTCACCGCCAAGACCAGCGCGATGGTCTGCTGGCTGTTCGTCGGATCGGCCATCTTCTCGGCCGCCTTCGCGCTGCTGGGCGGGCAGGAACTGGTCGAGAACTGGGTGATGTCGCTGGACCTGACGAAGACGCAGTTCCTGGTGCTGAGCCAGGTGATCATCTTCATCCTGGGCTGGCCGCTGGAGTGGACGGAGATCATCGTCATCTTCATGCCGATCTTCATCCCGCTGCTCGACAACTTTGGCGTCGACCCGCTGTTCTTCGGCCTGCTGGTGGCGCTGAACCTGCAGACCGCGTTCCTCAGCCCGCCGGTGGCGATGGCCGCGTTCTACCTGAAGGGCGTGAGCCCGCCGCATGTGACGCTGAACCAGATCTTCGCCGGCATGCTGCCCTTCATGGGCATCCAGGTGGTGGCCATCGTCCTGCTGTACCAGTTCCCGGCCATCGGGATGTGGCTGCCGCAGGTGCTCTACCGCTAAGGACTGGCCCGGCCGCCGCGCTCGTCGCGGCGGCACACTCTTCAGCACACCTGCTCACCGCAGGGGTCCGACGCTGCGTTTGCAACGGTCTCCATGGCTGGGGGTCGAGGAACACCGCGCACGCGTTGTCAGGCGCGCTTGTCAGCCTGTGTTGGTTTCGCGTCAAGACAGGGTCAGCGCGCACGCCGAACATGCCGGCCATGCGTCCTGCGGGCCGCAGCCCTGTCCACCATCCCGAGGAGACAACCCATGGAAGACGATCTGGCCAAACGCATAGCCAGCCACCCGAAGTACCAAGAGCTGAAGGGCAAGCGCAGCAGCTTCGGCTGGTGGCTTACTGCCGCGATGATGGTCGTGTACTACGGCTTCATCCTGCTGGTGGCCTTCGACAAGCCCTTGCTTGCGTCGCGCATCGGCAGTGGCGTCATGACGCTGGGCATGCCCATCGGACTGGGCGTCATCGTGTTCACCATCGTCATCACGGCCATCTACGTGCGCCGTGCCAACAACGAGTTCGACAAGCTGTCGGACGACATCAACAAGGCGGTGCTGAAATGAAATCCACCAGCAAGTACGCATTGCCGTTCGCCGCGCTGATCGGCGCCGGTGCCGCCATTGCCGCGGGCGCCGACCTCGGCCAGGCCGACAAGCAGGCCACCAACTGGACCGCGATCTCGATGTTCGCGATCTTCGTCATCTTCACGCTGTGGATCACCAAGTGGGCCGCGGGCAAGACCAAGAGCGCCGCCGACTTCTACACCGCCGGCGGCGGCATCACCGGCTTCCAGAACGGCCTGGCGATCGCCGGCGACTACATGTCGGCGGCCTCGTTCCTGGGCATCTCCGCCGCGGTGATGGCCTCGGGCTTCGACGGCCTGATCTTCTCGATCGGCTTCCTGGTCGGCTGGCCGGTGGTCACCTTCCTGCTGGCCGAGCGGCTGCGCAACCTGGGCAAGTTCACCTTCGCCGACGTGGCCGCGTTCCGCTTCGCGCAGACGCCGGTGCGCGTCTTCGCCGCCAGCGGTACGCTGGTGGTGGTGGCCTTCTACCTGATCGCGCAGATGGTCGGTGCCGGCCAGCTGATCAAGCTGCTGTTCGGCCTGGAGTACATGTACGCGGTGGTCATCGTCGGCGTGCTGATGATGGTCTACGTGCTGTTCGGCGGCATGACCGCCACCACCTGGGTGCAGATCATCAAGGCGATCATGCTGCTGGGCGGTGCCACCTTCATGGCCTTCATGGTGATGGCGCAGTTCGGCTTCAGCCCCGAGGCGATGTTCGCCAAGGCAGTGGAGATCAAGACCGGCATCGCCGTCAAGGCGGGCAAGACAGAAGCCGAGGCCGCGGCGCAGGGCTTCTCGATCATGGGCCCGGGCGGCTTCGTCAAGGACCCGATCAGCGCCATCAGCTTCGGCATGGCGCTGATGTTCGGCACCGCCGGCCTGCCCCACATCCTGATGCGCTTCTTCACCGTGCCCAACGCCAAGGAAGCGCGCAAGTCGGTGCTGTGGGCCACCACCTGGATCGGCTACTTCTACATCCTGACCTTCATCATCGGCTTCGGCGCCATCGTCTTCGTGCTGACCAACCCGCAGTTCCTCGACGCCAAGGGCGCGCTGCTGGGCGGCAACAACATGGCGGCGGTGCACCTGGCCAACGCGGTGGGCGGCAACGTCTTCCTCGGCTTCATCTCCGCGGTGGCCTTCGCCACCATCCTGGCGGTGGTGGCCGGCCTGACACTGTCGGGCGCCAGCGCCGTGTCGCACGACCTCTACGCCACCGTCATCAAGAAGGGCAAGGCCGACAGCAAGGCCGAGCTGAAGGTGTCGCGCATCACCACGGTGTGCCTGGGCATCGTCGCGGTCATCCTGGGCATCGCCTTCGAGAAGCAGAACATCGCCTTCATGGTGAGCCTGGCCTTCGCCATCGCCGCATCGGCCAATTTCCCGGTGCTGCTGATGAGCGTGCTGTGGAAGGGCTGCACCACGCGCGGCGCGGTGATCGGCGGCTTCCTCGGCCTGATCAGCTCGGTGGTGCTGACCGTCGTGTCGCCGGCGGTGTGGGAAGCCACGCTCGGCAACCCGAAGGGCTCGGCCTGGTTCCCGTACACCAGCCCGGCGCTGTTCTCGATGACCATCGGCTTCGTCGGCATCTGGCTGTTCTCGGTGCTGGATGGCAGCAAGCGCGGCGCGCAGGACAAGGCCGGCTTCCTGGCCCAGCAGGTGCGGTCCGAGACCGGCATCGGCGCGGCCGGCGCATCGGGCCACTGAGGCCCTCCACGCAGTGGCGCACACCCACGCCGCTGCGGCAACATTCGGGGGACTGCGGCCTGCGGGCGCGCAGTCCCTTTTTCGTTCCAGCCAGCCCATGACGGCCCCCTTCGATTTCGATGTTCCCCCGTTCGACACGCTGAACGCCGGCCAGCAGGAGCTGGTGCGCGCCACTGCCAACCTGGTGCAGTTCGCGCCCGGCGACCCGGTGCTGACGCCGGAGATGGTGCCCAGCCATGTGTTCCTGCTGGTGCAGGGCCATGTGCGGCGCGCCGCCGGCGTGCTGCCCGAGGCCACCTACGGCGCCGGCACGCTGTTCGGCGCGCGCGCGCTGCTGGCTGCGCGGGCC
>JAFLDH010000047.1 GCA_017302505.1 Burkholderiales bacterium | reverse complement strand
CGCGGTGCCGGGCTTCGACCTGGAGCGCGCCCTGCGCAACCTGGGCGGCCAGCTGGACACCGCGGCGCGCGTGCTGCGCAGCTTCGTGCGCACCTACGCCGCGCAGGCGGCGCCCGAGATCCTTCAAGCCACCGGGCCCGACCCGGTGCCGCATTGGCGCGAGCAATGCCATTCGATCCGCGGCGCCTGCGCCACCATCGGTGCCACGGCGCTGGAAGCCGAGCTGCTGGCCTTCGAGCGCGCGCTGGCGCAGCCGGGCGAGACCGCCCCGCGGGCCGAACAGGCCTTGCAGCTGCAGCGGCGGCTGCACGCACTGGCGGCCGAGCTGGACGCCGCGCTGCAGTAGCCCTGCGCTATCGTTGCTGCATGCAAGACATGCAGCCCGTGGGCACCCAATTGCGCGAATGGCGGCAGCGCCGCCACATGAGCCAGCTCGATCTGGCCGGTCATGCCGAGGTCTCGACCCGTCACCTGAGCTTCCTGGAAACCGGCCGGTCCCTGCCCAGCCGCGAGATGCTGCTGCGGCTGGCCGACCGCCTGGAGGTGCCGCTGCGCGAGCGCAACCGCCTGCTCACCGCCGCCGGCTACGCGCCGATGTACGCCGAGCGCCGCCTGGAAGACCCGGCGCTGCAGGTGCCGCAGCAGGCGCTGCAGCGCGTGCTGCAGGCCCACGAACCCTTCCCGGCGCTGGCAGTCGACCGGCACTGGCACATGGTGGCGCACAACCGCATGGTGCCGCCGCTGCTGGCCGACCTGCCCGAAAGCCTGCTGCGCCCGCCGCTGAACGTGCTGCGGCTGAGCCTGCATCCGCAGGGGCTGGCGCCGCGCATCGTCAACTTGGGGCGCTGGCGCGAACACCTGCTGCACCGCCTGCAAGCCCAGGCGCTGCGCCAGGCCGACCCGGCCCTGCAGGCCCTGGTGGAAGAGCTGCGCGGCTACCCTGCCCCGCCGGCCGAGCACGGCGCCGATGCCGCGCACGACGCGGCCGTCTACGTGCCGCTGCAGCTGCGCACGCCGCGGGGCGTGCTGAGCTTCATCAGCACCATCACCGTGTTCGGTGCGCCGAACGACATCACGCTGTCCGAGCTGGCGCTGGAGACCTTCTTCCCGGCCGACGAGGCCACCGGCCAGGCGCTGCGCGAGCTGGCCGGCACCCTGCGTTAGCATCCGCCCCCGGTGCGGCCGGCTGGCGCCGCGGCGTCCCACGGAGCGTTAGATGCAGGTGCTGTGCCTCGACATGGAAGGCGTGCTCGTCCCCGAGATCTGGATCGAGTTCTCCAAGCGCACAGGCATCGCGGAGTTCTCGCGCACCACCCGCGACGAGCCCGATTACGACAAGCTGATGCGCTACCGGCTGGGTCTGCTGGACCAGCACAAGCTGCGCCTGCCCGACATCCAGCAGGTGATCGACGGCATGGGCCCGCTGCCCGGCGCACGCGAGTTCCTGGACGACATGCGCACCCGCTTCCAGGTGATCATCCTGTCGGACACCTTCTACGAGTTTGCCGATCCGCTGATGCGCCAGCTGGGCCGGCCCACGCTGTTCTGCCACCGCCTGCTGGCCGATGCCGACGGCCGCGTGCGCGACTACCGGCTGCGCCAGCCCGACCAGAAGCGCGCCGCCGTCAACGCGCTGAAGAGCCTGAACTACCGCGTCATCGCCGCCGGTGACTCGTACAACGACACCGGCATGCTGCAGGCGGCCGATGCCGGCTTCTTCATCCACGCGCCGCCGGCCATCAGCGCGCAGTTCCCGCAGTTCCCGGCCACGCACAGCTACGCCGAGCTGAAAGCCGCCGTCGAAGCCGCCGCAGCGGCTGCGGAGCCGCGCTGATCGCGCGTCGCAAGCGCCACCTGGCGGGCTGGGCTTCTCATGCCGATTCGCGATCTACCGCTCAGAGATCTGCAGTGACGGCCTTGGCGCGTTGCCGAACTTCAAAGCCCGCAGGGCGTTCGTATGGTTCGCGGCGGCGAAGCCGGTGCGGGGCAGGCCGCGAAGCTTCGGTGGAGCGGTCGGCTACGCCGACTGCCCTGCGATGCTCCCGAACCCGGCCTGGCGCATAACTCGCTACGCGCTGCGCGCTGCGCTCGGACAAATGCGCCAAGCATGAGGTTGAAGCGCGCTGCGCGCGCGGCCGGGCTCGCTGCGCTTCTCGGCGCCCAACAGGCGCATCGCGACCTGCCCCGCACCGGCTTCGCGGGAACGCTCGTGGTGTACGGTCGAAAACAGCCACAGCCCCGACCTCGCGTCGGGCGGTACCCGGCAGGGGCGATTTGTGCGGCGACGAGGAGCACAGCCCCAGGGTCGGCGCACGTACCCGCGCGCTTCCCCTTCTGACTTGCCGCATCTGTTCGAGCGCAGCACCGAGCCCGCAGGGCTTGGCGCGTAGCGAGTTATGCGGCACGACCCTGGGGCGCGCACCGCAGTGCAGTCGGGCCGAAGGACCGACCGCCGCACGATGAGCCCCTGCCGGGTGCCGCACGGCGCGATGCGCTGAACGCTGGAGGAATGCAGCCTCTCGCGAACACCCGCTTTTCACCGAATACTGGCGCACGTTCCCATAGCTTCGATCGCGACCCCTATCAGTCCACCGCCTGAAGGCCGGCGCACTCGCGCGCCCGCGTCACCAGGCGCCGGCAACGGGCCGCCCAATCGGCTTGCGTGCCCTCGTCGACACCGCGCTCCGCCTCGGCGGCCAGGCGCGTGATGTCGGCAAAGCCATAGGAACCGGCCGTGCCCTTCAGCGTGTGCAGCAGACGCTTCAGCGTCGGCCGGTCGGCTGCCTGCACCGCCTGCGCAATGGCCTCCAGCGTGGCCGGCAGACCGGCGCGGAACTCTTCCGTCAAGGCCGCCATCTCCGCGGCAAAGGCCGCTTCGGTGTCGCGGCCGGGCGGCTGGGCGGCGGGCACCAGCCGCCGCAGCAGGCCATAGAAGCGGTCGCGGTCCACCGGCTTGGCCAGCACGTCGTCGCAGCCGCACGCGCGGTAGCGCTGCACGTCCGCCTGCATCACGTTGGCGGTCAGCGCCACGATCGGCCCGCGATAGCCCAGCTCGCGCAAGCGGCGCGTGGCACTGATGCCGTCCATCACCGGCATCTGGATGTCCATCAGCACCAGGTCGTGCGTGGCGCGCAGGGCAGCCTGCACCGCCAGCTCGCCGTTGCCGACCACCTCCACCTGCAGGCCGGCCTGGCGCAGGTAGGCCTCCAGCAGGCGCTGGTTGTCCTCGCCGTCTTCGGCCAGCAGCACCTTGCCGTCGAGCTCGGGCACGTCCACTGCCGTGATCTGGAAATCTGGCCGCGGAAAGTCGTCGAAATCCTCGCGCACGTCGAGCATCTGGCCAGCCGGCGTGTCCAGGCCCACCGGCAGGCTCAGGCCGAAGCGGCTGCCCCGGCCCAGCTGGCTGGTCACGCTGACCTCGCCGCCCAGCAGCTCGGCCAGCTGCTTGCAGATGTACAGCCCCAGCCCGGTGCCGCCGTAGCGCCGGGTGGTCGACACATCGGCCTGCACGAAGGGCTGGAACAGCCGCGCCACCTGCTCGGGGCTCATGCCGATGCCCTCGTCACAGACCTCGAAGCGCAGGCGCTGCGTGGCCGCGTCGTGGCTCACCACCAGCCGCACCTCGCCGGCGTGGCTGAACTTGATGGCATTGCTGGCGAAGTTCAGCAGGATCTGCTTCAGCCGCACCGGGTCCGTGCACAGCGCCGGGGGCAGCGGCAGGCGGTGCTCGATGCTGAACAGCAGCGACTTCTGCTGCGCCCGGCCCGCGGCCAGGGCCTCGATGTCGCTCAGCAGCCGCGGCAGCGGCACGACGATGCGCTCCACCTCCAGCTGGCGGGTCTCGATCTTCGAGATGTCCAGGATGTCGTCGATCACCTCCAGCAGGTGCCGGCCGTTGCGGATGATGGTTTTCAGCGCATCGTCGGCATTCACCTTCCCGGTCGCCGGCTGCAGCAGCAGCTCGGCAAAGCCGATGATCGAGGTGAGCGGCGTGCGGATCTCATGGCTCATGTTGGCCAGGAAGCTGCTCTTGGCCAGGCTGGCCGCCACGGCCTCGTCGCGCGCCTGGCTCAGCGCCAGCGTGCGCTCCTCGATCAACTGTTCCAGCCGCTCGGCCAGCGCGGCCGGCGCGGCGCCGTTGCCAGCCTGGCGCAAGGCCAGCATGGCCTGTGCCTGCTTGCGCGCAGCGCGCTCGGCATTCAGCCGGCGCTCCAGCGCCAGCACCAGCTGGTTCACGTCCGGGGGGTCCGGAGCCACGCGCGGCTTCATGTGCTTTCCTCGACGCAGTCCGACACGGGCAATTCGATATCGACAGCCTGCGGCGCAGGCGCCGCGGCCGGCGGCGGCAGCCACAGGCTGAACACGGCGCCGCCCTCCGGCGCGTTGCGCGCCGCAATGCGCCCACCATGCGCGCTCATGATCTTGCGGCAGATGGTCAGCCCCAGGCCGGTGCCACCCGAGCCGTCCTGCGTGCGGCTGGACTGCACGAAGGCGTCGAAGATGGTCTCCAGCTCATCGGGCGGTATGCCCGGGCCATGGTCGCGCACCTGCAGCTCCACGCCGTCGGCGCCGCGGTCACTGGCATGGATCTCTATCTGGCTGCCCTGCGGGGCAAAACGCAGCGCATTGGCCAGCACGTTGCGCAACACCTGCTGCAGCCTGAAGGCGTCGACATCCGCCTCCACGCTGGGCGCGCTGCCCTGCAGCGTCAGCTGCAGCCCGCGCTGCGCGGCCAGCGGGCCCAGCTCCTTGACCACCGCCGCAGCCAGCGGCAGCAGGTCGGCACGGCGCAGCTGCAGCGAGCCCACGCTGCTGTCCATCTTCGACACGTCGAGCAGGCCGTTCACCAGCTTCAGCATGCGCTGGCCGCCGGCATGGATGTCGTCGAACATCTCGGCAAACTCCGGCTGCGCATCGGCCAGGCTGCGGCCCAGCTCCGAGAAGCCGATGATCGACTGCAGCGGCGTGCGCAGCTCGTGGCTGATGTTGGCGATGAAGTCCGACTTGGCCTGGTTGGACTTCTCGGCGGCATCGCGGGCCTCGCGGGTCACGCGCTCGGCCTCGCGGAACTCGGTCACGTCGATGATGCTGCCGATGATTCCCAGCGCCTGGCCGTCGGCTTCGGTGAATCGCACCTTGCTGACCACCGTGTCACGCTCCTCGCCATCGGCACGGCGCAGGCGGTTCGGGTAGCTGATGCGCTCTTCCGACTGCAGCAGCCGGCGGTCGATGTCGGCATGCATCTCGGCCTGTTCGCCGTACAGGTCGGCCGAGGTATGGCCGATCACCTGCTCGCGCCGCAGGCCCATCAGGTCCAGCCAGGCATGGTTGACCATGCTGAAGCGGCCCTGCGCATCCTTCACGAACATCGGCGTCGGGCTCACCTCCAGCAGCCGGGCGGTCATCGCCAGCTGGGCCTGCAGCTTGCTGCGGGCCAGCTGCCGCTCCGACACATCGGCGGCAAAGCCGGCAAAACCGGACAGGCCCTGCTGTTCGTCGTGCATCGCCGCCACCGACACCTCCAGCGTGCGCAAGTCACCGGCGGCATGGCGCAGGTGCAGCATCAGCGCCTGGGGCACGGCATCGGCCGGCCGGGCTGCGAACAGCGCCTCGACCGATGCACGCTCCTCGGGCAGGCACAGCTCGGACAGCTTGCGGCCCAGCACCGCCTGCTCGCCCAGGCCACTGATCTGCGTCCAGCGGCCGTTGACGAACACGATGCGCCCTTGCACATCGGTGCGGAAGATCAGCTCGTGCACGCTCTGCACCAGCGTGCGCAGATCGCGTTCACTGGTGGCCACGCGCTCGCGCGAACGCGCCAGCGCGCCCTGCACGGCCTCGTGGCTGCGCAGGCTGCGCCAGGCCAGCCCGGCCATGGTGCCGATCAGGAGCAGCGCCAGGCCCAGCGCACCGCCCACCCAGGACAGCGTGCGCGCCAGTTCGGCCTGCACCTGCCCGTAGTCATGCTCCACCACCACCGCCAGCGGGCGCTTGCGCAGTGTGCGCAGCGCCGTCACCACCTGGCCACCATCGATGCCCGCACCGATGTAGCTGCCGCTTTCGCGCCGCGGGAGGTAGTCGCGGAAGAAGGGGTGGGCCGCCGCCTGGCTGCCCGGCGCGGCGTCGATGCCGTCGGTGCTGCTGAGCAAGGTGCCGTCGATGCTGAACAGGGCCGCCGCGCGGCCCGGGTCGGCCAGCATCAGCCGGTGCTCGTTGGCAAAGTAGTCGACGTTCAGCACCGCCACCAGGTACAGCGCATCGGCATCGGGTGGCGACGCCCGGCGCACCAGCGGCACGAAGCTGCGGCCACCGGGCTCGGCAGGATGGCCGGCGCGCGCATCGCCCAGGTCACGGCCGTGCACCAGCGCGCCCAGCCGGTCGGACTCGGCGGGCCCGGGCAGCGGCACGCGCTGCAGGTCGATCAGCAGGTCGACATTGCTGGCGTCCGAACTGGCCAGCACACGGCCCTGGGCGTCCAGCACCGACAGGCTGCGCAGCAGCGGCAGGCCCTGCTGGGCCTGGGCCAAGGCCGGCCCGAAGCCGATCGGATCCTGCTGGCGCGCCTTGAAACGCAGCGACTCGACCAGCGTGCCCAGCGTGATGTCCAGCGTGTTGAAGCTGCGGTTGGCGTGGTCTTCCAGCACGCGGGCCAGCAGCTGGTTGGTCTGCAGCTCGCGCTCGTGCAGCTCGCGCTGCTCGTACCAGGCGAAACCGGCCGCCAGCGCCACCGCCACCAGGGCCAGCAACCCGGCCAGGCGGGCCACCGCCTGGGTGCTGAGCCATGCCGACAGCTCGGTGCGCGCCGCTGGCGCGGCCGTGGCAGCTCCCTCCACGATGCCTACTTCAGCACCACGATCTCGGTCAGGCCATGCCGCTTGGCCGCGTCCTGCAGCCGGCCGTCACGCTTGATCTGGGCCACGAAGTCGTTCACGCGGCGCAGCCAGTCCTCGTCGCCGGGCTTCACCGCATAGGCATAGGGCAGCACGTGGTACGGGCTGCTGGGCGCGATCAGGCGGGCCCAGTCGGCGTTGTCCAGCAGGCGCCGGCTGTAGGGGTAGTCGGTCATGAACACGTCCACCCGGCCAGCCTCGAGCTCCTGCTCGCGTGTCTGCGGCGGCCGCACCACCACCATCTTGGCCTGCTTCAGCCCGGCCGCCATCACCGGTTCCATGAAGGTACCGGCCTGCACCGCCACCTGCACCCCCGGCTTGTCGATGTCGGACCAGGACTTGATGGCCCGGTTGCTGCGCGTGGTCACGCCGTAGATGTCGCTTTGCAGATAAGGCTGCGCGAACTTCAGCGCCGCCTGCCGCGCCGGCAGCACGCCGATGGCGAACATGGCGATGTCGCAGCGGTCGCCCACCAGGTCGTCGACCAGCTTCGGAAAAGACGAATCCACGTAGCTCAGCTTGACGCCCAGGTCCTTGGCCAGCTCCTGCGACAGGTCGATGTCGATGCCGCCCAGCTGCTGCGTGCGCGGGCTGCGGTAGGTGACGCCGTAGTAGTCGGGCCAGATGCACACCCGCAGCGTGGACGATGCGGTGACGCGGTCCAGCACCGGGCCGGCCTGCGCCGGCGCCAGGACGCAAAGGGGCAGAAGCGGCAGAAGGGCACAGACTGAACGCCACAGGGCGCGGCGCAGGACAGGGCTTTTCATCACGAACTCCGGATCGGACGTTGAAGGTTGCGCGCGGCGCGCAGGCGTTATCGCGACTCGAGCGCCTCTTCTTCGGGCACCACGCAGGGCGGCTCGCGAAAGCGCTCGCGGATCTCCAGGACCTGCGGCACCAGCGTCGTGAACAGGCGCAGCAGCCGGGCATCGAAATGCTTGCCCGCGTGGCTGGCCATGTACTGCAGCGCATCGGGCACCGACCAGGGCTTCTTGTAGGGCCGCTCGGACGTCAGCGCATCGAACACATCGGCAATGGCGACGATGCGCGCCGCCTCGGGAATGTCCTCGCCGGCCAGGCGCCGCGGGTAGCCGGTGCCATCCCACTTCTCGTGGTGCGCCAGCGCAATGTCGCGTGCCATGTCCAGCAGCGGATCGTTGCCGCCGGCCAGCAGCTCGGCCCCGATCAACGTGTGCGTCTGCATGATCTCGCGCTCGTCGGGGGTCAGCGGCCCGGGCTTCAGCAGGATGCCGTCGGGAATGCCGATCTTGCCCACGTCATGCATCGGGCTGGCGTTCAGGATCATCTCGCAGGCGGCCTCGTCCCAGCCGGCGCCGCGCGCCAGCAGGGCCGACGCATGGCTCATGCGCAGGATGTGCTGGCCGGTCTCGTTGTCGCGGTACTCGGAGGCGCGCCCCAGCCGGCGCACGATGTCCAGCCGCGATAGGCGCAGCTCCTGCGTGCGCTGCTGCACCATCTGCTCCAGCATGCCGTTGCGGCCCTGCAGCATGCTGCGGGCCAGGTGGGCCAGCAGGATGTTGTGCACGCGGGCCAGCAACTCGCGGCGGTTGAAGGGCTTGGTCAGGAAATCCACCGCGCCGCCGTTCAGCGCGCGCAGCATGAAGTCGTCGCCCGACTGCGCGGTCAGCACCACGATCGGCGGCGCCAGCGGATCGCCCAGCGCCTTGATCTGCTCCATGACGCCGTAGCCGTCCAGGTGCGGCATGTTGATGTCCAGCAGCAGCAGGTCCGGCCGGGCCTTGGCATAGGCGGCCAGCACCTCGCGAGGGTCCTGCACCAGCTCGATGTGCTGGTAGCCCTCGGTGCGCAGCATCAGGCTCAGCAGCTTCAGGTTGGCCGGCTCATCGTCGACCACCAGGATGCGCGCGGCCTTGGGTTCGAAACTCGCAGAGCTTGGGCCGTTCATGGCATTTTTCAGGATGACGTGACAAGGCCCTTCGAGGGCCCGAAGGGCATGGCGGCAGCTTATCTGCGCCAGGCCCCGGCCGCGCGGCGCGGGGCCCTGCAAGGCGGGCTTGAACCCCACATGCGCCACGCTTTGCTGAAGTTTGAAACTGCCGGTGCGATGTCTGAACGCCGATTGACGAAGATCATGTCGAAACCGCCGTGCGCAGCCGAGCATGCGTAACCCCCTGGCAGCGCCGCCCAAGTGTCAAGAACTCCCCGCAAAGCAGCCAGTGATTGCCATGCATCGCGAAGCGCCCAACTCGCGTGCAATCAAGATCTCCCTGCAAGCCAGCTGCCCGCCGCGCGGGCCGGCATGCAGCCGCCGATGCCCTGAAGGCGTTTGATGACCGCCACGTCCGCCGAACCGCCCCGCGCCGCCGGCCTCAAGCCGGGCCGGAGGGCGGCGCCATGGCGGCAGGGGCTGGTGTGGCTGGGGGCCGCCATCGTGCTGCTGACCGGGCTGGCCCTCTACCTGGACTGGCGCGATCACTTCAAGCACCAGTCGGTGCAACTGGAATCGATGTCCGGTCTGCGGGCCGACCAGATGGCCTCCTGGGTTGGCGACCGCATGGCCCAGGGCCGATTCGTCAGCAGCAGCCGGCTGTGGGCCGAGCAGCTGACCGGTTGGAAAGAGCATGGCTACGGAATCGACCTGCAGCGCCTGACGGGCCGCATGGAAGACCTGCGCGCGGCCTACAAAAACCACAGCATCACCATCCTGGACGCCGATGCCGGCCTGATCCTGAGCACCGACGCCACCGGCATCGAGATCTCGCCGCAGCTGCGCCGGGCCCTCGACAAAGCGCTGGTCAGCGGAAAGGTGGGCCATACCGGCTTCTACGGCAACGGCACCGACAGCGGGCCGGTCTGGCTGGACGTGGTGGCACCCTTCACGGCACACGGCGGGCCGCCGTTGGCCGCGGCGGTGATCCGCACCAACGCCCGGGACTACGTGCTGCCGACGCTGCGCAGCTGGCCCGTGCCTTCGGAGTCGGCCGCGACGGTACTGGTGCAGCGCGTGGATGACATGCTGGTGGGCGTCATGGGCCAGAACCCGCGGCCGCTGAGCAGCCCGGATCTGCTGGCCGCGCGCGCCCTCCGCGGCGAGCTGCCGATGGGCCAGGCCGGCGAAGGCGTGGATTTCCGCGGCGTCCGCGTGCTGGGGGCCGTGCGGGCCGTGCCGGGCACCGACTGGACCATCGTGGCCAAGATCGACCGCAGCGAGGTGGTGGGCGTCATCCTCCAGCACAGCCTGTGGATCGGCTTGATGGGCGTGGGCGCGCTGCTGGGCCTGTTGCTGATGGCTCGGCTGCAGCGGCAACGCGCGGCACTGGCCGAATCGCGCCACGACCAGGCGGTGCTGGCCGAGCGCGTGCGCGCCAATGCGCTGATGCATGCCATCGGCGAAGCCTCCAGCGACGCGATCTTCGTCAAAGACCTTCAGGGCCGCTATCTGCTGTGCAACGACACCGCCCGCGAACTGATCGGCAAGCCGCTGGCGCAGATCCTGGGCGCCGACGACCGCGAGCTGTTCGAGCCCGACACGGCACAGCGCCTGATTCACAACGATGCCAAGGTGCTGGCCGAAGGCCGCCTGCAACAGTACGAAGAAAGCATGCAGACGGCGCTGGGGCCCCGCAACTACCTGGTGACCAAGGGACCGCTGCGCGATGCCGAAGGCCAGGTCATCGGTGTGTTCGGCATCTCGCACGACATCACGGCGCGCCACCAGGCCGAACTGGCCTTGCGCACCAGCGAGGCGACGACACGCACGCTGCTGGCATCGATGAGCGACGGCATGTTCGTCGCGCAGGACCGGCGCTTCGTCTTTGCCAACGCCGCGTTGCCACGCATGCTGGGCTATGCGCACGAGGCCTTCGTGGGCCTGCCCTTCCAGGCCGTGGTGGCCGTCGAGTACCTGGGTCTGTGGACCGAACGCTTCGATCAGCGCATCGGGGCTGGCCCCGAACCGGAATCGCACTACGAACTGCAGCTGATGCACCGCGGCGGGCAGCAGTGCCTGTGGGTGGAACTGCGGGCCAGCCGCTTCGAATACCAGGGCCGGCCGGCGGTGCTGGGCCTGGTACGCGACATCAGCCAGCGCAAGCAGGCCGAACAGGCGCTGCACGATGTCTCGGAAACGGTTCGCGCCGTGGGCAACTCGGTGCTGCACCACATGGCGGTGCTGGACCGTGATGGCGTCATCGTCATGGTGAACAGCGCCTGGGAAGAGTTTGCAATGGCCAATGGCGGGCAATCGGCACAGACGGCCGGCTCGCCACTGGGCGTCGGCGCCAACTACCTGGAGGCCTGCTGCCAGCCCGGCGCCGAACAGGACGACAGCGCCAGGCTGGCCGCCGAAGGCGTGGCGGCCGTGCTGTCCGGCGAGTTGCCGGTGTTCACGATGGAGTACCCCTGCCCTGCCCCCGAACACGCCCGCTGGTTCCAGATGACGGCGACGCCGCTGCGCACGGCGCAGGGCGGCGCGGTGGTGCTGCACGCCGACATCACGCAGCGCATGCAGGCCCAGGACGCGCTGCGCGACAGCGAGGCGGCCTACCGTTCAATGGTGACGGTGCTGGACGAAGGCCTGCTGGTGTACGACGCCAAGGGCAAGCTGGTGGCCTGCAATCCCAGCGCGGAAGCCTTCTTCGGCGGCGATCTGAAGACCCTGCAGCAGGGCGAGGTGATGCGCCAGTGGACCCTGGAGCGCATGGATGGCACCCCGCTGCCGTCGGCCGAGACACCGCGCGACCGCACGCTGCGCACCGGACAACCCTGCCGCGACGTGCTGATCGGCGCGCGACGCAACGCCGGGCCGCTGCGGTTGACGAGCGTGAACTCGCAGCCGGTGCGTGACGCAGCCACCGGCGATCTGACGGGCGTGGTAGTGTCCTTCTCCGATATCACCGCGCGGCACGCCACCGACCAGTTGCTGCGCAAGCTGTCGATGGCGGTGGAACAGTCGCCGATGGGCATCACCATCACCGACACCGAAGGCCGGATTGAGTTCGTCAACCCGACGCACAGCGTCATCAGCGGCTACACCCGGGAGGAGGTGCTGGGCCGGCGCCGGATGGAGCTGCAGCCGGGCATTGCGCCGAAGGAGCGCTTCCGCGAGCTGCTGGAGGCCCTGGCGCGCGGCGAGGTCTGGAGTGGCGAGTTCGTCATGCAGCGCAAGGGTGGAGAGAAGTACAACGAGTTCGTGCATGCGACGCCGATCCGGCAGCCCGATGGGCGCATCTCGCACTACCTGGTGATCGGCGAGGACATCACCGAGAAGAAGCGCATCGGCGCCGAACTGGACCGGCACCGCCAGAACCTGCAGCAGCTGGTCGATCAGCGCACCCAGCAGCTGCAACAGCTGAACCTGGCGCTGGCCGAAGGCGAGCGCTTCATGCGCAACGTTGCCGACAACCAGCACGCCATGCTGGCGTACTGGAACATGGACCTGCGCTGCCGCTTCGCCAACCTCGCGTTCCGCGAATGGTTCGGCCGTCCGGGCATGCAGATCGAAGGCATCGAGCTGAAGGATCTTCTGCCGCCGTCGCGCTACTCGCGCCATGCGCCGCACATCGAGGCCCTCAGGGCCGGGCGGCCGGCGGCCTATCAGGACGTGCTGGAACACCCGGACGGGCGCCGCATCCAGGTGATGATCAACCTCATTCCCGACCAGGTGGACGGCCAGGTGCGCGGCGTGCTGGTGGTCGTGACCGATATCGGCGAGATCAAGAAGGCCGAGTCGCAACTGCAGCAACTGAACGCCGAGCTGACCGTCTCTCGCGACCGGGCCGAAGCCGCCAACCGCGCGAAGAGCGCCTTCCTGGCCAACATGAGCCACGAGATCCGCACGCCGATGAACGCCATCATCGGCATGACGCACCTGCTGCGCCGCGATGCCGACGATGCGCGCAGCCAGCACCGCCTGGACGAGGTGAGCGAGGCCGCACAGCACCTGCTGGAGATCATCAACGACATCCTCGACCTGTCGAAGATCGAGGCCGGCAAGCTGGATCTGGAGCAGATCGACTTCTCGCTGGCCGATCTGCTGCGCCGAACCCAGGGCCTGGTGACCGAGCGCGCGCTGGCCAAGGGCTTGACGCTGCAGGTGCAGGTGGACGACGGCGTGGAAGATGCGCTGCGCGGCGACCCGACGCGCCTGTCGCAGGCCCTGCTGAACCTGCTGAGCAATGCCATCAAGTTCACCGAACGCGGCCAGGTGCAGCTGCGCGTGCAACGGCTGGAAGTCGACAATGGTCTGGCGCTACGCTTCAGCGTTCAAGACACCGGGGTGGGCATTGCCGCCGACAAGCTGGATGGCTTGTTCGATGCCTTCGCGCAGGGGGACAGCTCGACCACGCGGCGCTATGGCGGCACGGGCCTGGGGCTGACCATCACCCGGCGGCTGGTGGCGATGATGGGCGGCGAACTGGGCGTGAGCAGCCAGCCCGGCGTGGGCAGCGAGTTCTGGTTCAGTGCCCGCTTCGAACCCGGCCAGGGCCAGCCCGGCAGCGGCCCGAAGGCCCGGATGCTGAGCATGGACGAGGCCTGCGCAGCGCTGCGGCAGCGCAGTGCCGGCGCCCGCCTGCTGCTGGCCGAGGACAACCCGGTCAACCAGGAGGTGGCGCTGGAGGTGCTGCACCTGGCCGGCCTGCAGGTGGACATGGCCGCCGACGGCGAAGCGGCCGTGGCCATGGCCTGCCAGCAGGCCTACGACCTGATCCTGATGGACATGCAGATGCCGCGCATGGACGGCATCGAGGCCACCCGGCTGATCCGCAAGCTGCCGCAGCACGCGCACACGCCGATCCTGGCGATGACGGCCAATGCCTTCAGCGAAGACCGCGAGGTGTGTCTGGCCGCCGGCATGAACGGCCATGTGGCCAAGCCGGTGGACCCGACCGCGCTGTACGTCGAACTAACGCACTGGCTGCCGGCCACCGCCGAAGCGGCGGTGTAGGAGTTGCACCGCGCGATGGGACGCGATCAAACTTCGTTGTGCTCGATACGTTTTGGCGCCGCTGAGGCAAAGCCGACGAGGGGGTAGCCGGCTCCGTTCAGGAAATGCTTATTCACTCCGCCGGCCACCCCGCTGACGGACAGCGTGCACCTCAACGGCAGCGTTCGAAGGGCAACCGAGCGCCGAATGCTGGCGCAAGCACCCATACCTTTGATCGCGAATCCGTATCAGTCGAACGCGCGCCGCGCGTTGTGGAACATGCGCATCCAGGGGCTGTGTGCGTCCGCAGGGCCGGAGGTCCAGCTCAGCTGCAGGTTGCGGAACACGCGCTCGGGGTGCGGCATCAGCACGGTGAAGCGGCCGTCGGCGGTGGTCACCGCAGTCAGGCCGTCCGGGCTGCCGTTTGGGTTGGCCGGGTAGGCCTCGGTGGGCCGGCCGGCGGCGTCGACGAAGCGCATCGCCCGGTGCACGGCCGCCGCGTCGCCGCGCTGCGAGAAATCGGCAAAGCCCTCGCCGTGCGCCACCGCAATGGGCAGCAGGCTGCCGGCCATGCCGGTGAAGAACAGGCTGGGACTGGCCAGCACCTCCACCTGCGACAACCGGGCCTCGAACTGCTCGCTGCGATTGCGGGTGAACTTGGGCCAGGCGGCGGCGCCGGGGATGATCGGGCTCAGCGCGGCCATCATCTGGCAGCCGTTGCACACACCCAGGGCCAGCGTGTCCGCCCGGTTGAAGAAGGCCGCGAACTGGTCCGCCAGCGCCGGGTTGAACAGGATCGAGCGCGCCCAGCCCTCGCCCGCGCCCAGCGTATCGCCGTAGCTGAAACCGCCGCAGGCCACGAAGGCCTGGAACATGTCCAGCCGCGCGCGGCCGGACTGCAGGTCGCTCATGTGCACGTCGAAGCTGTCGAAGCCGGCCTGCGCCAGCACGTAGCTCATCTCCACATGGCTGTTGACGCCCTGCTCGCGCAGGATGGCCACCTTGGGCCGCGCGCCGCCCGGCGCCAGCACCGGCAGCGGCGTGAAGCGCGGCTCGACGCGCAGGCCGGCATCGCCGTCGGCGCCGGCCGCGGCATGCTCGGCATCGGCGCAGTCCGGGTGGTCGCGCAGCCGGGCGATGCGCCACGACACCTCGTCCCAGGCCTGCTGCAGATCGCGCAGCGGCGCGCTGAACACCGCCTTGGCATCACGCCACACCTCCACCAGCCGCTTGTCGTTGGTCTTGCCGATGGCATGGCTGTGGCGTGCCAGGCCGTGCCGGCGCAGCGTGGCAAAGACGGCGTCGCGCTCGGCGCGCGGCACCTGCAGCACCAGGCCGAGTTCTTCGTTGAACAGCGCCTTCAGCGTCAGCTCGTTGCGCCGTTCGCCGATCTGCGTGGCCCAGTTCTTGGAATCACCGTATTCCGCGCGGCTATCGGCAATGCCATCGCCCTCGGTGACCAGCAGGTCGATGTTCAGGCTGACGCCCCTCTGGCCGGCAAAGGCCATCTCGCAGACCGCCGCCCACAGCCCGCCGTCGCTGCGGTCGTGGCAGGCCAGCACCTGGCCGGCGGCGCGCAGCTCGGCCATCGCGGCATACAGCGCCTTCAGCAGCGCCGGCTCGTCCAGATCGGGCACCTGGTCGCCGAAGCGGCCCAGGCACTGCGCCAGCATCGAGCCGCCCATGCGCATGCGGCCCTGGCCCAGGTCGACCAGGATCAGCGCGCTGTCGCCCGGCTGCAGCTGCGGCGTCAGCGTGCCGCGCACGTCGTCCAGCGTGGCGAAGGCGCTGACGATCAGCGACACCGGCGCGGTGACCTGCTTGTCCTGCCAGCGCGTGCGCATCGACAGCGAATCCTTGCCCACCGGCACGCCGATGCCAAGGGCCGGGCACAGTTCCAGCGCCACCGCCTTGACGGTGTCGTACAGCGCGGCATCCTCGCCGGGCTCGCCGCAGGCGGCCATCCAGTTGCAGCTGAGCTTGATGCGGTCGAGCGCCACCGGCGCCGCCAGCAGGTTGGTCAGCGCCTCGCCCACCGCCATGCGGCCCGAGGCCGGCGCGTCCAGGCTGGCCAGCGGCGTGCGCTCGCCCATGCTCATCGCCTCGCCGCGGAAGCCGGCAAAGTCGGCCAGCGCCACCGTACAGTCGGCCACCGGCACCTGCCAGGGCCCGACCATCGGGTCGCGATGGCTCAAGCCACCGACGGTGCGGTCGCCGATGGTGATCAGGAAGCGCTTGGAGGCCACGGTCGGGTGGCGCAGCACGTCGAAGGCCACCTGCTCCAGCGCCACGCCGGTCAGGTCCAACGGCGGCTCCACCCGCGCCACGCGGGCCACGTCGCGCAGCATCTTCGGCGGCTTGCCCAGCAGCACCTCCATCGGCATGTCGATGAAGCGTTCGCCGCCGGGGCCGTCCTCCAGCACCAGCTCGGGTTCGTCGCGCACCACGCCCACTACCGCGAAGGGGCAGCGTTCGCGCTCGGCCATGGCCTGGAACAGCGGCAGGCTGTCGGGCGCGATGGCCAGCACGTAGCGCTCCTGGCTTTCGTTGCACCAGATCTCCTTCGGCGCCAGACCGCTCTCTTCCAGCGGCACCTGGCGCAGGTCGAAGGTGGCGCCCTTGCCGGCGCCGTCCACCAGCTCGGGGAAGGCATTGCTGATGCCGCCGGCGCCGACGTCGTGGATAGCCAGGATCGGGTTCTTCTCGCCCAGCGCCCAGCAGTGGTTGATGACCTCCTGCGCGCGGCGCTGCATCTCCGGGTTGCCGCGCTGCACGCTGTCGAAGTCCAGCGCGGCGGTGTTGCTGCCGGCGGCCATCGAGCTGGCCGCCCCGCCGCCCATGCCGATGCGCATGCCCGGGCCGCCCAGCTGGATCAGCAACGTACCGGCGCCGAAAGGCAGCTTGTGCGTCTGGCTGGCGCTGATGGCGCCCAGGCCGCCGGCGATCATGATCGGCTTGTGGTAACCGCGCTGCACACCGGCCACGCGCTGTTCGAAGACGCGGAAGTAGCCGCCCAGGTTGGGCCGGCCGAACTCGTTGTTGAAGGCCGCGCCGCCCAGCGGGCCGTCGATCATGATCTGCAGGGCGCTGGCGATGTGCTCCGGCTTACCGACCGGGCTGCGCTCCCAGGGCTCGGCGGTATCGGGCAAGTGCAGGTTCGACACCGAAAAACCGGTCAAGCCGGCCTTGGGCCGCGCGCCGCGGCCGGTGGCGCCCTCGTCGCGGATCTCGCCGCCGGCGCCGGTGGAAGCGCCCGGAAAGGGCGAGATCGCCGTCGGGTGGTTGTGCGTTTCCACCTTCATCAGCACGTGCGCCACCTCGTCGCGCGGGCCGTACAGCGGCGCGTTGGTGTAGCCCTGCGGCAGCCAGCGCTGCACCGGGCCGCCTGCCATCACCGCGGCGTTGTCGTGGTAGGCCACCACCGTGTGCTGCGGTGAGACGGCCTCGGTGTGGCGGATCATGCCGAACATCGACTGCGGCTGGTCCTGGCCGTCGATGCGGAACTGCGCATTGAAGATCTTGTGCCGGCAGTGCTCGCTGTTGGCCTGGGCGAACATCATCAGCTCGACATCGCTGGGGTTGCGCTGCAGCTCGCTAAAGGCCTTCAGCAGGTAGTCGATCTCGTCGTCGCTGAGCGCCAAGCCGAAGCGGGCATTGGCCTCGTGCAGCGCGGCCGCGCCGCGGCCTAGCACGTCCACATGCTCCAGCGGCGGCGCCGGCTGCTCGTCGAACAGGTGGCGGGCGGCCTCGCGCTCGTAGGCCACGCTTTCGGTCATGCGGTCGTGCAGCAGCGCAGCGCAGGCCTGCAGCTCGGTGGGCGTCAGCGCCTTGGCGGCGCCCAGCAGGCCGCGCTTGAGCTGCAGCGTGTATTCGGTGACGCGTTCGACGCGCTGCACCGCCAGCCCGCAGTTGTGGGCGATGTCGGTGGCCTTGCTGGCCCAGGGCGACACCGTGCCCAGCCGCGGCATGACCACCACCCGGGCCCCTTCCACCGCCGCGGCCGCCGGCTCGCCGTAGCGCAGCAGCGCCTCCAGACGGCCCAAGGCGGCGGCATCTGGCGGCGTGGCACAGCGCACCCAGTGCACGTGGCGGGCCTGCACCGCGCTGATGCGCTCGGCCACCGCCTGCAGCACCGCCAGCAGCTTGCGGGCGCGGAAATCGGACAGGGCGTTGCCGCCTTCGAGATGCAGCAGGGTCGGAGATGGGGCGGACATGCGAACGCTCGGGCGGGGGGCCGCGGGGCGCGGCGGAAGGCGGGTGCGGCGCCGGGCCAGGGCCACCGGCGTGCCTGCCCGGCATTCTATGGGGCCGATGGGATAATCCCGCCCCATGGCAATCACCCCCAAGACCGGCGCCGACATCGACGGCATGCGCACCGCCTGCCGCCTGGCGGCCGAGGTGCTGGACATGCTGACACCGCATGTCAAGGCCGGCATCACCACGCTGCAGCTGGACAAGATCGCGCTGGACTTCATCGTCAACGTGCAGGGCTGCATCTCGGCCACGGTGGGCTATGCGCCGCCGGGCTATCCGCCCTTCCCCGCCTCGATCTGCACCTCGATCAACCACGTGGTGTGCCACGGCATCCCGAACGAGCGGCCGCTGAAGGATGGCGACATCGTCAACATCGATGTCACCGTCATCAAGGACGGCTGGCATGGTGACACCAGCCGCATGTTCATCGTCGGCGAGGGCTCGATCCAGGCCCGCCGCCTGGTGCAGCTGACCTACGAAGCGATGTGGCGCGGCATCGTGCGCGTGAAGCCCGGCGCGCGGCTGGGCGACATCGGCCATTCGATCCAGTCCTTCGCCGAAAGCCAGGGCTTCAGCGTGGTGCGCGAGTTCTGCGGCCACGGCATCGGCCGCAAGTTCCACGAAGAGCCGCAGGTGCTGCACTACGGCCGGCCCGGCACGATGGACGAGCTGGTGCCGGGCATGACCTTCACCATCGAGCCGATGATCAACGCCGGCCGGCGCGAGATCCGCGAGCTGGGCGACGGCTGGACCATCGTCACCAAGGACCGCTCGCTGTCCGCCCAGTGGGAGCACACGGTGCTGGTCACCGACACCGGCTACGAGGTGCTGACGCTGTCCGCCGGCAGCCCCCCGCCGCCGGCCTTCGTGGCCGCCTGAGCATGTCGGCCCTGCCGCAGCCGCCCGTGCCGCACGAGGCCCCGCGCAGCGTGGCCGCGATGCGGGCGCGCTTCCGCGACGGCAAGGCCGAGCTGCTGGCGCGTTTCGGCGAATCGCGAGCCACCACGCTGGCCGCCACGCGGCTGACGAAGGCACTGACCCGGCATGTCGATGCCCACCTGGCCGAGCTGTGGGACCACGCACGCATGCCGGCCAATGCTGCGCTGGTGGCCGTGGGCGGCTATGGCCGGGCCGAGCTTTTCCCGTACAGCGATGTCGATGTCCTGGTGCTGCTGCCGGCCGGCAGCAGCGGCGACGACGGTCCGTCCGAGGCGCTGCGCAATGCCGTCGAAGGCTTCCTGCATGCCTGCTGGGACATCGGGCTGGAGATCGGCTCGTCGGTGCGCAGCATCGACGAATGCGTCGAGCAGGCCCGACGTGACGTGACCGTGCAGACCGCCATGCTGGAGGCGCGCTTCCTGTGCGGCTCGCGGCGCATGTACACCGCCTTCCGCCAGGCCACCGATGCGGTGATGGACCCGAAGGCCTTCCTGCGCGCCAAGGTGCTGGAGATGCGCCAGCGCCACGTCAAGTACGAGGACACGCCCTACTCGCTGGAGCCCAACTGCAAGGAAAGCCCGGGCGGCCTGCGTGACCTGCAGCTGGTGATCTGGGTGGCGCGTGCCGCCGGGCTGGGCCGCAACTGGACCGAGCTGGCCGCGCGCAAACTGATCACGCCCTTCGAGGTGAGCCAGCTGTACAAGCACGAGGGCACGCTGAAGCTGATCCGCGCGCGGCTGCACCTGATCGCCGGCCGGCGCGAGGACCGGCTGGTGTTCGACCTGCAGACCGCGGTGGCCGAGAGCTTCGGCTACAAGGCGACGCGCGCGCAGCGCTCGTCCGAGGTGCTGATGCACCGCTACTACTGGGCGGCCAAGGCGGTGACGCAGCTGAACCAGATCCTGATGCTGAACATCGAGGAACGCATCAGCGGCCTGGAAGAGGCGCCGATGCGGCCGATCGACGCGCACTTCCTCGACCGCGGCGGCATGCTCGAGGTGGCGCACGACCGGCTCTACATGGAGCAGCCGCACGCGATCATGCGCACCTTCCTGGTGTATCAGCAGACGCCCGGCATCAAGGGGCTGTCGGCACGCACGCTGCGCGCGCTGTACAACGCGCGCAACCTGATGGGCGCCGAGTTCCGCCGCGACCCGGCCAACCGGGCGGTGTTCATGGAGATCCTGCGCCAGCCGCAGGGCATCACCCATGCGCTGCGGCTGCTGAACCAGACCTCGGTGATGGGTCGCTACCTGTGGGTGTTCCGGCGCATCGTCGGCCGCATGCAGCACGACCTGTTCCACGTGTACACGGTGGACCAGCACATCCTGATGGTGGTGCGCAACGTGCGGCGCTTCTTCATCCCCGAGCATGCGCACGAGTACCCGTTCTGCTCGCAGCTGGCCAGCCAGTGGGGCGAGCCCTGGCCGTTGTACGTGGCCGCGCTGTTCCACGACGTGGCCAAGGGCCGCGGTGGCGACCATTCCGAGCTGGGCACCGCCGAGGCGCGGCGCTTCTGCCGCGACCATGGCGTGTCGCGCGAGGACAGCGCGCTGATCGAGTTCCTGGTGCGCCACCATCTGACGATGAGCCGCATCGCCCAGAAGGAAGACCTGAGCGATGTCGACGTGATCCAGTCCTTCGCCAAGCTGGTGGGCACGCCGCGGCGGCTGGCCGCCCTGTACCTGCTGACGGTGGCCGACATCCGCGGCACCAGCCCGAAGGTGTGGAACGCCTGGAAGGGCAAGCTGCTGGAGGAGCTGTACCGGCTGACGCTGCGCGCGCTGGGTGGCGACCGGCCCAACCTGGATGCCGAGATCGAATCGCGCAAGCAGGAGGCCCGCCAGCTGCTGGCGCTGCATTCGGCGCTGCCCGGCATGGAAGAGGCGCTGTGGAAGACGCTGGACCTGAGCTACTTCGCCCGCCACGACGCGGCCGACATCGCCTGGCATGCGCGCTCGCTGTGGCGCCACCTGGACACGCGCGAGCCGGTCGTGCGGGCGCGGCCCTCGTCGGTGGGCGACGGCCTTCAGGTGCTGGTCTATTCACCGGACTGCCCGGACCTGTTCGCGCGCATCTGCGGCTACTTCGACAGCGCCGGTTTCAGCATCCAGGATGCCAAGATCCACACCACGCGCGCCGGCTTCGCGCTGGACACCTTCCAGGTGGTGAGCACCCGGTTCGAGCCCGGCGACCCGGCCGCCTACCGTGACCTGATCTCGCTGGTGGAAACCCAGGCGGTGCAGGCGCTGTCGTCCACCGGCCCGCTGCCCGAGCCGGGGCGTGGCCGGGTGTCACGCCGCGTGCGCTCGTTCCCGGTGACGCCGCGGGTCACGCTGCATCCGGACGAAAGGGCCCAACGCTGGCTGCTGTCGGTCAGCGCCAGCGACCGCTCCGGTTTGCTGTACGCCATTGCGCGCGTGCTCGCCCGCCACCATATCAACCTGCACCTGGCCAAGGTCAGCACGCTGGGCGAGCGGGTGGAGGACACCTTCCTGGTGGATGGCCCGGCGCTGCAGCGCTCGCGCACGCAGCTGCAGGTGGAAAGCGAACTGCTCGACGCGGTGACCATGCCGTGAGCCTGGCCCTGGTCAGTGCAGCAGAGGTGGCTGCAGGGCGGGACGCCCACGACACCGTGATCGACGCGCGTTCACCCGCGGAATACGCCGAAGACCACCTGCCGGGTGCAGAAAACTGGCCGGTGCTGGACGATGAACAGCGGCGCATCGTCGGCACCCTGTTCAAGCAGGTATCGCCGCTGCAGGCCCGCAAGGTGGGCGGCGCAATGGTGGCGCGCAACATCGCCAGCCACCTGGAGCGCTGGGTGGCCGACAAGCCGCGCGAATGGCGGCCGCTGGTGTACTGCTGGCGTGGTGGCCAGCGCTCGGGCACGCTGGCCTGGTTCCTGGGCCAGGTGGGCTTCCGCACGGCCCAGCTGCAGGGCGGCTACAAGGGCTTTCGCGCGATCGTGCGCCAAGACCTGCAGACCTGGCCGCAGCGCTTCGACTTCCGCGTGCTGTGCGGCCGCACCGGCAGCGGCAAGACGCGGCTG
The DNA here is from genome assembly GCA_017302505.1 of Burkholderiales bacterium. Lineage (GTDB taxonomy): Bacteria > Pseudomonadota > Gammaproteobacteria > Burkholderiales > Burkholderiaceae_C > Rubrivivax. The sequence goes on along the minus strand of JAFLDH010000047.1, from coordinate 877 downwards.
CTGCAGGCGCTGACCGAAGCGGGCGCGCAGACCCTGGACCTGGAGGCGCTGGCGGGCCACCGCGGGTCGGTGCTGGGCGGCTGGCCGGGCCGGCCCCAACCCAGCCAGAAGCGCTTCGACACCTGCGTGTGGCAAGCGATGGCAGGCTTCGATCCGGCGCGGCCGGTGTACGTGGAAGGCGAAAGCCGCAAGATCGGCCTGCTGCGCGTGCCCGAGGCGCTGATCCTGCAGCTGCGCGAGCACGGCCGGTGCATCCGCGTGGAGCTTGACGAGCCTGCGCGGCTGCGCCTGCTGCTGCAGGAATACGGCCATTTCGCCGATGACGTGGACGGTTTCAACCGGATGCTGGAGGGCCTGACCGAACTGCGCGGCCGCGAGACCGTGCAAGGCTGGCAGGCCCAGGCGCGGGCCGGCCAGTGGCCACAGGTCTTCGCCGAATTGATGCAACGGCACTACGATCCGCTGTACGAGCGCTCGCTGCGCAGCGGCTACCGCCACATGGACCAGGCGCTGCGGCTGCAACTGCCCGACGCCGAGCCGGCGACACTGCGTGCCGCGGTGGCCGGCCTGCCGGTCTGAAAGCCCCAAGATGCCCATCGACACCGCATTGGATGCCTCCCGCCGCTGCCGGCTGAACGACGTCGGCTACGAGCAGCCCTTCCTGTGGCTGGCGCGCGGCTGGCGCGACCTGCTGAAGACACCCGGCCCCGCGCTGTTGCACGGCGTGGTCGTCACCGGCTTCGGCCTGCTGCTGCTGGCGCTGGCGTACCGGCAGTTCTGGCTGCTGGCCGGAGCCTTCAGCGGCTTCCTGCTGGTGGGGCCGGTGGCCGCGACGGGTCTGTACGCGGTGAGCCGGGCGCTGGAACGCGGCGAGCGC
>JAFLDH010000469.1 GCA_017302505.1 Burkholderiales bacterium | reverse complement strand
CGCTCCTGCTCTGCCCTGAGCAGTTCGCGCCGCTCCATCAGCACGCGCCCCCAGCGGTCGGGTGCCGAGTCCATGAAGATGCCAAAGGCGGGGAAGTCGACCTGCGGGTTCTGCTCACCGGCGTAGATCTCCAGCCGAGGGTCCAGCATGAACTTCGTATCACCCTGCAGCCAGGCGCTCTCATACGCAAAGGAGGCCGGCACCACCGTCTTCACCAGGTTCTGGTAGAGCCGTCCTACCAAGCAGGTTGGCTCCAGCTCCGCCGCATCGAGCCAAACTTCCCAGACTTCACGGGTAGCCATCTCGGGTCGTTCCGTCCTGCACCGTGGTGGGCACCGAAGCGACAGGATGCTCAGCACGCCTCGCGCCCAGAAGCTCGATGTCCTGGAGCTTGCGGCCGAGCGCGTCGTCGGCAGCAAGCATGTCGATGTCGCTGTCCAGCCCCAGCACGCGCAACGCCTTCATGAAGGTGCCCATGGCTATGGTGGCGTCGCCCTTCTCCATGCGCCGCAGCGTTTCGCGCGAGATGCCCATGCGCTCAGCGAACAGTTCGGTACCCAGTTTGCGCCGCTCGCGGGCAAGTCGCAGGCGCAACCCCAGCGCGTTAAGTTGGCGCTGCAGCCCCGGGAAAGTGGGCAATGTGGACTTCGGCATGACCCATATATTAGCCTTAGTCCCGCAAGATGGCAAGTTTATGTGGCATCTTCGATCTGAAGAGGATGAGTCCAGCTTACACGTCCGCACATATATTGGACAATTTTACTCATCATGGCCATCTTTTATGGCACCAACGCTAACGACCGACAGTTGCCGTCTCGAGCGGGCGGCGGACTTGCGCGTCGGGCAAACTCCTGACGAAGCGCCTTCCGCGTGAGCGCTGCCGCGTATCGGCGCTTCTCGTCCGGCGTGAAGGGTCGCAAGGGCGGAACCGGCACCGGCTTGCGCTCGTCGTCCACAGCGACCATCGTGAAGAAGCAGCTGTTGACGTGGCGCTGCTGATGGGAGCGGATCTCCTGCGCCACTACCTTGATCCCGACCTCCATCGAAGACGTGCCCGTATGGTTCACGGCGGCAAGTAAAGTCACCAGCTCGCCGACATGCACCGGTTGCCGGAACATGACCTGGTCCACGGACAGGGTCACCACATAGCGGCTCGCATAGCGGCTGGCGCATGCGTAGGCGACTTGGTCGAGCAACTTGAGGACGTTCCGCCATGCACGTTGCCCGCGAAGTTAGCTGTATCCGGCGTCATGAGCACCGTCATCGTCAGCTGGTGGGCTGGCAGGTCCATCGATTGACCTTGGTGGCGTTTCAGGCGGCGGGGGCCACCGACGCGCCTTCGATCCCGTGCCTCGCCAGGGCCTGCGCCACGAACCCTTCAGCCTTCGCCCTCTCGACGAAACGGCGAAGCTCCTGGGCCGCCTCGTCGCCCTTCGCCTTCGGAGTCCCCATGGCTTGCCGGATGACCATGAACCGGCCGGGTAGCAATCGCAAGCCACCGATTCGCCGGGCATCGCCTTCGAGTTGCTGACGAACGCCGGCCGCCACGTCCGCGCGATGCTCCAAGAACCAGTCCACCACTGCCGGTGAGGTGGGGGCACGAGCGATCGTCGCGTGCTTCAATTCGCGCGTCAGGAAGAGGTCGTACGCACTGCCCTTGCCAACGACCACGGTGATGCCTTCACGCTCCACCTGCACATTGGTTTGGAGCGGCGACGCATCGGCCACCAGATAGCAACCCTCGATCAGCACGTAGGGCGCGGTGAAGGCGATCTGTTCGCCCCTCAAGGGGTCCACCGCGAAGAACCCCACATCCGCCTGCCCGGCCGCCACGCCTTCCACGGATTTGCCCGCAGCGTCGTACACGACCAGTTCGAGCGGCACGCCCAGTTCGGATGCCAGTCGCGTGGCGAGGTCCACCGAGACACCCGCTGGCCGGCCCGTACCTGCTTCCTTGTGCGCAAGGATCGGATTGCCGAGGTTGATGGCAGCACGCAGCACGCCACCGGTGGTCAGAGGGGACATCACGCAGCCTTCCCGTTCAAGTGCCGTTGCAGGATGTACGGGATCACGCCACCGGCCTGCATGAGTTCCACGTCGAGCAAGGTCTCCAGCGCGGCGACCGCCTCGAAGGTCTCGACCCCGCCGTGCTTCCGATGGACACGGACCGGCACCGAGGCTCTCACGCCGATGCGGCCTGCAGCCGCATCGATCTCGATGCGGTCGCCCGGCTGGATCTGCAGGCGCTGCGGGTGCGCCTCGGGCGGCAGGCGCAGCGGCAGGATGCCCATGCCCACGAGGTTGGACCGGTGGATGCGCTCGAAGCTGCTGGCCAGTACGGCGCGGATGCCGAGCAGCCGCTGCCCCTTCGCCGCCCAGTCGCGCGACGAGCCAGTGCCGTAGCGCTCGCCTGCCAGCAGTACCACCGAGCGGCCTTCCGATCGGTAGCGCCCGGCGGCCTGCCACAGGGGCATCACGTCCCCACTGGGCGCGTGCAGCGTGTGCGCCACCGGCAGGTCCGGCTGCAGCAGGTTGCGCAGCGACTTGCTGTGGAAGGCAGCACGCATCATCACTTCCCAGTTGCCACGGCGGGACGCGAACACGTTCAGATCCGACCGGTCTTCGCCACGCTCGACGAGGTAGGCCGCCACCAGGCTGTCCGGCGGGATCGCGCTGGCTGGGGAGATGTGGTCGGTGGTGACGTCGTCGCCGACGACGAGCAACGGCCACGCCGTGTAGTGCCCCAGCTGGCTGCCTTGGTCGCCCGATGCGAACGGCGGGCGCCGCAGTGCGTTCGACGCCGGGTCCCAGGGGAAGCGAGCCGAATGCGGCGCCTCCAGCGCCTGCCAGGCCGGGTTGGCCGCTGCCATGCGGAAGGCGCGTCCGAAGTCTTCGGGCCGCGTCGCGAGCGCCACATGCTCGGCCACATTCTCTGGACCGGGCCATAGCTCCCTTAGGTACACCGGCTGTCCATCGCTGGCGACACCGATCGGCTCGGCCGTCAGGTCGCGCTCGGCGTCACCTGCCAGCGCGAAGGCGACGACCAGCGGCGGCGACATCAGGAAGCCCAGGTCCAGGTCCGGGTGCACACGGCCGGGAAAATTGCGGTTGCCGGACAGCACGGCCACCGGGCGGATGCTGCCCGCATCCATCGCGGCGCGAATCGGGGTAGGGATCGGCCCGGGATTGCCGATGCAGGTGGCGCAGCCGAAGCCGACGATGTCGAAGCCCACGGCCGCCAGGTCGTCGCGCAGGCCGGAGCGTTGCAGGTACTCGGCGGCGGCTGGCGATCCCGGGCTGAGCGAGGTCTTCACCCAGGCCGGCAGGCGCAGCCCGCGGCGGCGCGCTTCGCGTGCCAGCAGACCGGCTGCGATCAGCTGCGCCGGGTCCGACGTGTTGGTGCAGCTCGTGATCGCGGCGATGGCGACCGGGTGGCGCGGCATCGCGCCGTCGCGCC
>JAFLDH010000468.1 GCA_017302505.1 Burkholderiales bacterium | reverse complement strand
CTCTTCCGATCTCGCGCCGGCCGTGCCGCCCACCTGGGTGATCACGCCGCCGTCGATGGCAATGTCGCCGCTGAAGCGCGGCGCACCGCTGCCGTCGATGAGGCTGCCGCCGCGGATGACCAGGTCGTGCATGGGTGTCTCCTGTGTGGGCTTATCTTGCAGACCTTACCTTAGCCGATCGCGTCGCCTGCGTGACATGGCTTGCGCCGATGGTGCGCGCGCGGGCGCTCTGCTAAGGTCCCCAGCCAACCGATCAAGGAGGTGCCTGATGAACCTGTTCTCTCTCACCGGCAAGGTGGCCATCGTCACCGGCTCGTCGCGCGGCATCGGCAAGGCCATCGCCGAACGGCTGGCCGAACACGGTGCCAAGGTGGCGATCTCGTCGCGCAAGCTGGAACCCTGCCAGCAGGTGGCCGATGCCCTGAATGCCAAGCACGGTGCCGGCACGGCCATCGCGGTGGCGGCCAACATCTCGCAGAAGGAGGCGCTGCAGCAGCTGGTGGACCAGACCGTGCAGCAGCTCGGCCCGGTGGATGTGCTGGTGTGCAACGCCGCGTCCAACCCCTACTACGGGCCGATGGCCGGCATCAGCGACGAGCAGTTCCGCAAGGTGCTGGACAACAACATCGTCTCCAACCACTGGCTGATCAACATGGTGGCGCCGGGCATGATGCAGCGCCGGAACGGCTCGATCGTCATCGTCTCGTCGATCGGCGGGCTGCGCGGCTCGCCGATCATCGGCGCCTACTGCATCAGCAAGGCCGCCGACATGCAGCTGGCGCGCAACCTGGCGGTGGAGTTCGGGCCGCACAACGTGCGCGTCAACTGCATCGCGCCGGGGCTGATCAAGACCGACTTCGCCCGCGCGCTGTGGGAAGACCCCAAGCTGCTGGAAGCGCGCAACGCCGAAACACCGCTGCGTCGCATCGGCGAACCCGACGAGATCGCCGGCGCCGCGGTGTACCTGGCTGCGCCGGCCAGCGCCTTCATGACCGGGCAGACCGTCGTCGTCGACGGCGGCGTCACCATCTGAGCGGACCCATGAGCGAGACGAGCACGCTGGAAGACTTCCGCGCCGAGACGCGCACCTGGCTGGAGGCCCACTGCCCGGCCGAGATGCGCCAGCCGCTGCGCGGCGAGGAAGACTATTGCTGGGGCGGGCGCCACGCCCGCTTCCAGAGCGAGGCGCAGCGCCTGTGGCTGCAACGGATGGGCGAGCGCGGCTGGACCGTGCCCACCTGGCCGCGCGACTATGGCGGCGGCGGCCTGAGCCCGCAGCAGGCCGTGGTGCTGCAGCAGGAGATGCGCGCCTTGGGTTGCCGGCCGGCACTGTGGAGCTTCGGCATCTGGATGCTGGGCCCGGCGCTGCTGAAGTTCGGCAACGAGGCGCAGAAGCGCGAGCACCTGCCGAAGATCGCGCGCGGCGAGATCCGCTGGTGCCAGGGCTATTCCGAGCCCAATGCCGGTTCGGACCTGGCCTCGCTGGCCACCCGGGCCGAGGACAAGGGCGACCACTACCTGGTCAACGGCCAGAAGATCTGGACCAGCTATGCCGACCAGGCGGACTGGATCTTCTGCCTGGTGCGCACCGACAGCGCGGCGAAGAAGCACACCGGCATCAGTTTCGTGCTCTTCGACATGGCCAGCCCGGGCGTCAGCACGAAGCCGATCACGTTGATCTCCGGCAAGTCGCCGTTCTGCGAGACCTTCTTCGACAACGTGCGCGTCGAGAAGCACAACCTGGTGGGCCAGCCCGGCGGCGGCTGGGACGTGGCCAAGTACCTGCTGACGCACGAGCGCGAAATGATCGGCGGCATCGGCGACCGCTCGCAGAAGCAGCCGCTGGGTGCGACGGCGGCGAAGAGCCTGGGCCGCGACGCCACCGGCCGGCTCGACGACCCGATGCTGCGCGCGCGCATCGCCGAGTTCGAGGTGGACGAAGCCGCCTTCCGGGCGCTGATGCAGCGCTTCGGCGAACAGGCGCGGGCGAAGCAGGCGCATGGCGCCTTCTCGTCGGCGCTGAAGTACTACGGCGCCGAACTCAACAAGCGCCGCCAGGAGTTGATCATGGCCGCGCTGGGCAGCGCCGGGCTGGAATGGGAAGGCGCGGCGTCGAACGACGGCGAGGCCGCACGTGACTGGCTGCGCAGCAAGGCCAACTCGATCGAAGGCGGCACCAGCGAAGTGCAGCTGAACGTGATCGCCAAGCGCATCCTCGAACTGCCCGGAGCCTGACGATGGCGCTGTTGCTGAACGAAGAACAAAGCATGCTGCGCGACAGCGCGCGCAGCTTCCTGGCCGAGAACGCACCGGTGGCGCAGTTGCGCCAGCTGCGCGACGGCCGCGACGCGGCCGGCTTTGCCGGCCGCACCTGGGCGGACTTTGCCGAACTGGGCTATGCCGGCGTGGCCATCCCCGAAGCGCAGGGCGGCACGGGGCTGGGCGCGGTGGAGATCGGCGTGCTGATGGAACAGATCGGCCGCCACCTGAGTGCCCTGCCCTTCCTGGCCAGCGGCGTGGTCGCGGCCCGCGCGCTGCAGCTCGCCGGCAGCCCGGCGCAGCAGGCGCAGTGGCTGCCACGCATCGCCCGCGGCGAGGCCATCGCCACGCTGGCGGTGGACGAAGGCGCCAAGCACCGGCCGGAGGCCATCGCCCTGCCCGCCACGCGGCGCGGCGAGGGCTGGCGGCTGGCCGGCAGCAAGCATTTCGTGCCCGACGGGCACGTCGCCTCGCTGCTGCTGGTGGCGGCCCGTGCCGACGACGGCGTGGCCCTGTTCGCCGTGCCCCGCGATGCCCCCGGCGTGCAGGTGGAGCGCAAGACCAGCGCGGCCTATGCGACGACGGCCATCGGTGGCGCCGGGCCGAGTGCCGAAGCCATTGCCGCCGCCGTGATGGCGCACCCCTCAATGCTCACCCTGCAGCGCTTCATGGCCCTGAAGTAGCCGCCGAAAATCCGCCCACAGGCGCGCTTTAATCAAGCGCCGCAAGATGCCCTTCAACTTCCAGCAGAAGGGCTTCAAGCATGAAAAACTGGTTCGAGATCAAGGCGCGGGCCGACGACACCGCCGAAGTTTCCATCTTTGACGAGATCGGCGCCTACGGCGTTTCCGCCAAAGAGTTCATCGATGCGCTCAAGGCGCACGCCGGCAAGAAAGTCACCCTGTCGATCAACTCGCCCGGCGGTTCGGTGTTCGATGCGCTGGCGATGTACAACGCACTCCGCGCGCACGGTGCCGAGATCACCGCCAAGGTGATGGGCGTTGCCGCTTCGGCCGCCTCGATCATCTTCATGGCCGGCGACAAGCGCGTGATGCCTGAAAACGCCTTCCTGATGATCCACAACCCGCTGACCTTCGCCTACGGCAACGCCGACGAGCTGCGCGACATGGCCGAGGTGCTGGACAAGATCGCCGCCTCGCTGGTCGGCATCTATGTCACCCGCTCCGGCAAGAGCGAAGACG
>JAFLDH010000467.1 GCA_017302505.1 Burkholderiales bacterium | reverse complement strand
CGCCGGCGCGGCGGCCGCCTCGGTGGGCAAGGCGAGGGTGTTCATACGCCCCCTTGCCGCTTGCGCGCCCAGGTCTGCAGGCTGTTGATCAGCAGCAGCAGCACGAAGCTGATGACCAGCATCACCACCGCGATGGCGGTGGCGCCAGCGATGTCGTACTGCTCCAGCTTGGTGATGATCAACAGCGGCGTGATCTCGCTGATCATCGGCATGTTGCCGGCGATGAAGATCACGCTGCCGTATTCGCCCAGCGCGCGTGCAAAGGCCAGCGCAAAGCCGGTCAGCAGCGCGGGCAGCACGATCGGCAGGATGACCTTGGAAAAGGTCTGCCAGCGGCTGGCGCCCAGCGTGGCTGCGGCCTCTTCCAGCTCGCGGTTCACGTCCTCCAGCACTGGCTGCACGGTGCGCACGACGAAGGGCACGCCGATGAAGACCAGCGCGACGAACACGCCCACCGGCGTGAAGCTCACCTTGAAGGGCAGGAACTGGCCGATCCAGCCGTTCTCGGCATAGATGGCGGTGAGCGCGATGCCGGCCACCGCGGTAGGCAGCGCGAAGGGCAGATCCACCAGCGCGTCGATCAGCCGCTTGAAGGGGAAGTCGTAGCGCACCAGCACCCAGGCGACGACCAGCCCGAACACCGCGTTCAGCGCCGCCGCCGCGAAGGACGCGCCGAAGGTCAGCCGGTACGAGGCCAGCACGCGCGGCGAAGTCACCGCGTCCCAGAACGCGGCCCAGGTCATCGTGAAGGTCTTCAGGAAGGCCGCCGACAGCGGCACCAGCACGATCAGGCTGATGTACAGCAGCGCGAAGCCCAGCGCCAGGTCGAAGCCGGGCAGCACGCTGTGGCGCTTGAGCAGGCCGCGGCTCAACAGCACGGCTGTCCCCTAGCGGCGGTTGGCGGCCAGGATCTGGTCGTACAGCGCGCCGTCGTCGAAGTGCTCCTTCTGCGCCTTCAGCCAGCCGCCGAACACCTCATCCACGGTGAAGGCATTCACCTTCGGGAAGGTCTTGGCATGCCTGGCCAGCACCTGCGCGTTGCGCGGCCGCAGGCCGTGCTGCGCGGCGATCTCCTGCGCCTCGGGCGACCACAGCCACTTCAGGTAGGCCTCGGCCTGCTTGCGCGTGCCCTTCTTGTCCACCACCTTGTCCACCACCGCCACCGGGTTCTCGGCCAGCACCGTCCAGGTCGGGTAGACCACGTCGAACACGTCGCCGAACTCCTCGCGGATCAGGTCGACCTCGCTCTCGAAGGTGGCCAGCGCGTCACCGATGTTGCGCTGGACGAAGGTGGTGGTGGCCGCACGGCCGCCGCCGTCGAACACCGGCACGTTGGCGAAGATCTGCTGCACCCGCTCGCGCGCCTGCGCGGGCGTGCCGCCGGCCTTCAGCACCGCGCCGTAGGCAGCCACGTAGCTGTAGCGGCCGTTGCCGGTGAGCTTGGGGTTCGGGATCACCACCGACACGCCAGGCCGGGCCACGTCGGCCCAGTCGCGGATCGCCTTGGGGTTGCCCTTGCGCACCAGCAGCACCGTCACCGAGGTGGTGGGCGCCGCGTTGTCGGGGAAGCGCTTGGCCCAGTCGGCCGGCACCATGCCGGCGCGCAGCGCCAGCATGTCGATGTCCAGCGCCTGGTTCATCGTCACCACGTCGGCCGCCAGGCCGTCGATCACCGAGCGGATTTGCTTGCTGGAGCCGCCGTGGCTCTGGTTGATGACCAGCTCGCCGCCGCCGCCCTGCTTCCATTGCGCCAGGAAGGCCTTGTTGTAGTCCTTGTAGAACTCGCGCGACACGTCGTAGCTGACGTTCAGCAGGGTGACGGATTGCGCCAGCGCCAGCGTCGGCAAGCCAGCGCCCAATAGCGCGCTCAGCAGCAGCGCACGGCGGGTGCGGGAGGTGTTCGGGCGTTCCATGGCAAAGGCTCTTTGTGCAGACGAAGGCGCGCATCCTAGAAACCGCGCCCGCTGCGGCCAACGAAGCGATTCGCGCTTGCTTATGCGAAAACCGATGAAGCGGCCCTACTTGCGGGTGTAGATCTGATCGAACACCCCGCCATCGGCGAAGTGCGTCTTCTGCGCCTGGGTCCAGCCGCCGAACACCTCGTCGATGGTGAACAGGTTCACCTTGGTGAACTGCTTGTCGTACTTGGCGGCCACCTTCGGGTCGATGGGCCGGTAGTAGTTCTGCGCGGCGATGTCCTGGCCTTCGGGCGTGTACAGGTACTGCAGGTAAGCGGTGGCCACCTCGCGCGTGCCCTTGCGGTCGACGTTCCGGTCCACCACCGCTACCGGCGGCTCGGCCAGGATGCTCAGGCTGGGCACCACGATCTGGAACTTGTCCGGCCCCATCTCCTTGCTGGCCAGGAAGGCCTCGTTCTCCCAGCTGATGAACACGTCGCCCACGCCGCGCTCGGTGAAGGTGATCAGCGAGCCGCGGGCGCCGGAGTCCAGCACCGGCACGTTGTTGAACAGGGCGGCGACGAACTCCTGCGCCTTTTTCTGATCGCCGCCGGTCTTCTTCAGCGAGTAGCCCCAGGCGGCCAGGTAGTTCCAGCGGGCGCCGCCGCTGGTCTTGGGGTTGGGGGTGATGACCGAGACGCCGGGCTTGGCCAGGTCGTCCCAGTCCTTGATGTTCTTCGGGTTGCCCTTGCGCACCAGGAAGACGATGGTGCTGGTGTAGGGGCTGCTGTTGTGCGGCAGGCGCTTTTGCCAGTCGGCCGGGATCAGCTTGGCCTTGGCGTGCAGTTCGTCGATGTCGTAGGCCAGCGCCAGGGTCACCACGTCGGCGTCCAGCCCGTCGATGACCGAGCGGGCCTGCTTGCCCGAGCCGCCGTGGCTTTGCTTGACGATGACGTTGTCGCCAGTCCTGGCCTTCCAGTGCGCGGCGAAGGCCTTGTTGAAGTCGACGTAGAGCTCGCGGGTGGGGTCGTAGCTGACGTTCAGCAGCGTGATGTCCTTGGCCTGGGCCAGGCCGGCGGCCAGGGCTACGCTGCCGAAGACGGCCAGGCGGCGGATGAGCGAAAAGCGGGGCATGAGGCCTCCCTCCAGTGGAATGGCCGCGATGCTAGGAATGGCGCCACCGCGCCGGAACGAATCGAAATGCGCTTGCTTATGCGCTTTTCGAGGACCGGCGCAGCACCAGCTCGGCGTAGCCGGTGGCCGGGTCCGGCATGCGGCCGAACTGCCAGCCCGGCAGCAGCGCCAGCAACAGCTCGGCGGTGGTGCGCACCTTGCTGCCGTAGGCCAGGTGCCCGCCGGTGACGCGGCCCTGCGCATCGGCCACGCTCAGGTGCAGGTGCGCGCCGTCTGCCGACACGCTGCCGGCCAGCGTCAGCAGCTCCAGGTCGGCATCGATCGTCGTCGCCTCGGCCGCGCCGGCCAGGCGGATGCAGGCCGGCCGCAGGCTGCCGATGCCCGACAGCACGAAGGCCGCCGACACGCCGGCCTGCGCAACGGCCGCCT
>JAFLDH010000466.1 GCA_017302505.1 Burkholderiales bacterium | reverse complement strand
CGGCCGGCTGCGCGACCAGTGGCACGGCATGAGCCGCAGCGGCACGCTGGGCCGGCTGTTCGGCCAGACGGCCGAGGCCGCGCTGGAACTGCACCCGCAGGACCTGGCGCGTCGCGGCTGGCAGCCCGGCGAGCTGGTGCGCGTGCAGTCGCGGCGCGGCGAGATGGTGCTGCCGGTGCAGCCCACCGACAGCGTGGCGCCGGCACAGGCCTTCATCGCCATGCACTGGGGCGAGGCTTACGTGGCCGGCCGTGCGCGCGACGGCAGCGCGATGACTGGCGTGAACGGCCTGACCACACCGGAGCGCTGCCCCACCTCGCGCCAGCCCGAGCTGAAGCATGCCGCGGTGCGCCTGGAAGCCGCCGCCCTGCCCTGGCAGCTGCAGGCCGCCGCCTGGCTGCCGGCCGACCAGTTGCTGCAGCGCCGCCAGGCCCTGCAGGCGCTGCTGCAGGACTGCGGCTACGCCAGCGTGCTGCCGTGTGGGCAGGAGCCCGATGGCCGCGTCGGCGTGGTGCTGCGCGCAGCCGCGGTGGTGCCGCTGGACGCTGCCCGGCTGCAGGCTTTGGAAGCGCTGCTGGGCCTGGAAGGCGGCGCCGTGCTGCGCTATGCCGACCCGCGGCGCGGCCAGCATCGCGCGATGCTGCTGGACGCATCGGCTGGCTCGGTCGACGCTGCGCTGGCACCGCTGCGGGCCTTCCTGCTGGCCGGCGATGTGCGCGCCCGGCAATGGGTGCTGCCGCTGTGGCGCGATGGGCTGCCGGCGCGTGCGCTGGGCACCCGGCTGCTGGCCGCCAGCGCGCAGCCGCCGGCTGCCTTCCATCCGCGCGGCGCGCAGGTCTGCAATTGTTTCGATGTCGGTGAGGCGCATATTCGCGCCACGCTGGCCACCCTGCAGGGCCCGGCCGAGCAGCGGCTGGCACAACTGCAGCAGCGCCTGCAATGCGGCACGAACTGCGGTTCCTGCCTGCCGACGCTGCGCCTGATGGTCGGACAAAGCCTGGAGGCTGCATGAACCCCACCCCATCCCGAGCCGGCAGCGTCACGCTGGTCGGCGCCGGCCCCGGCGACCCGGATCTTCTGACGCTGAAGGCCATCAAGGCCCTGCGCCAGGCCACCGTGCTGCTGGTCGACGATCTGGTCGACGATCAGGTGCTGCGCTACGCCCGCCGCAGCGCGCGCATCGTGCATGTAGGCAAACGAGGAGGATGCCCCAGCACACCACAGTCCTTCATCCACAAGCTGATGATCGCGGAGGCGCGCCGAGGCGAACGCGTGGTGCGGCTGAAGGGCGGCGACCCCTTTGTCTTTGGCCGCGGCGGCGAGGAAATCGACGCGCTGCGCGAAGCCGGCATCGAGGTGTCGGTGATCAGCGGGCTGACGGCCGGCATCGCCGGGCCGGCCTCGATCGGCGTGCCGGTGACCGACCGCCGCCATGCGCAGGGCGTGGCGCTGGTGACCGGCCATGCGCGCGACGGCGGCACGGCGCCCGACTGGCATGCTCTGGTGCGCAGCGGGCTGACGCTGGTGATCTACATGGGCATTGCCCGGGTGGCCGAGATCGAGCAGGCGCTGCGCGAGGCCGGCATGGCCGCCGACATGCCGGCGGCCATCGTGAGCCAGGCCTGGACGCCGCACCAGCGCCATGCGCTGTGCCGGCTGGACACGCTGGCGCAGACGGTGCACGAGGCGGCCTTGCCCAGCCCGTCGGTGCTGGTGATCGGCCGCGTGGTGCAGGCCGCGGCGCTGCCCGCAGCAGCGGCTTGGGCCTGGGACTGTCAGGCCGCCTGAGGATCCTGGCTCGGGACGCGCCGCAGGCCCAGGGCCGCGGGATGCAGGCCCGGGTCACTCGCCGCGGAAGACGGGCTTGCGGCGTTCCTTGAAGGCGCGGATGCCTTCCTGGTAGTCCGCGCTGTCGTACACCAGGCGCCGCAGCCCCTGGATGCGTTCGAAGCCTTGCGGCGACATCGGGTGCGCGCCGGCCAGGATGCGCAGCTGCTCCTTCATGACGCTCACGCTGAGCGGCGCATTGCCGGCAATCTGCCGTGCCAGTGCCAGGCCGGTGCTGTCCAGCGCCTCTGGCGGCACTACCTGGTTGATCATGCCCAGCCGCTCGGCGCGCTCTGCCCCCAGCGGCGCAGCCGTGAAGGCCATTTCCTTGGCGATGCGCATGTTCGATGCATTCAGCACCGTCAGCATGCCGCCCACGTTGTAGGGCACGCCCAGCCGTGCGGGCGTCAGCGCAAAGGTGGCATCGGGCGTGGCCAGCACCAGGTCGCAGGCAAACACCGTTTCGCAGGCACCGCCCCACACGCTGCCCTTGACCAGCGCGATCACCGGCGCGGGCAGGGTCTCGATGGCGCGGATCAGCGCGCGCAGCGGGTCGTCCCAGCCCAGCGGATCGCGGCCCGAGGTGGGCAGCTCGTCCACGTCATGGCCGGCCGACCAGACGGCATGGCCTTCCGCGGCCCGCAGCAGCACGGCGCGCAGCCGGCGCGCGCCGAAGTCGTCCAGCGCGGCGACGATCTCCTGCACCATGGCCTGGCTGAGGGCATTGCGGCGCGCCGCATGATCGAGCGTGATGGTGCCCACGGCCTCGTCGACACAGGTCTGGATCAGCGGCATGGCGTCCTCCCGGGCGGGCCAGGGTTCAGTGTTCGGCTTCGTCCTCGCTGGCCGGCCCCAGCAGGTGCTCGGCGTCGTCCGCGCGACCATGGCGCAGCAGTTCCTCGCGCAAGCCTTCTTCCGACAGGTCGATCGGCCGCGAATGGCTCCAGTCGTGCAGCGCGGTGGCCTGCAGCGCATGCACCGCCGCGGCATCGTCGATTTCCACCGACAGCTCGCGGCGGCGGTCCAGGCTGGCGGGGCTGAAGTTGACCGAGCCGATCATGGCCCTGGCGCCGTCGGCCAGCAGCAGGTTGCCGTGCAGCCGCAGTTGCTTCAGCCGCCGCACCTGCACGCCCAGGTCGTCCAGCATGCGCAGGCCACCCACGTCGGTGGCAATTTCCTTCGCTTCCATGCGGTGCACCGCATGGGCCATCAACTGCAGCGCCACGCCGCGGCGCTGCGCCCGCACCAGCCGCTCGATCATCACCGGGTCCTGGTAGCGGGCGTTCTGCACCACCAGCGTGTGGCGGGCAGCGTCGATGAAATCGGCCGTGCGCTCACGCGCGTTGATCGGCCCCCACACCAGGCGCAGCTTGCCGTGCGGCTTGTACGGCGTATGCGTCCAGTCGGCATCGAAGCAGGCGGCCACCTCGGCCACCTCGTGCCGCTTGGTGCTCAGCCAGGCCAGGTCGCGGGCGCTGCCCAGCCCGTCGCGGCTCCAGTCGCAGGACATGATCAGCACTTGCTGGTCGTCGATGACCAGCGATTTCTCGTGCACCACCGACAGCTTCTTCCATGCATCGGCCACCTCGGCGCCGGCGGCCTGCAGCGCC
>JAFLDH010000465.1 GCA_017302505.1 Burkholderiales bacterium | reverse complement strand
CGGGGCACGGTGCGAGGGCGCCACCGGCGGTTTGCTGGCCGGCGCGGCCGGCGCGATGGGCGCCGGCGCAGCGGCGGGCGTAGCGGCAGCGGCGGCACCGGCAGCCTCCAGCACCACCACCACGCCGCCTTCGGAAAGCCTGTCGCCGACCTTGACCCTGATGTCCCGGACCACGCCATCGGCCGTGGAAGGCACCTCCAGGGTGGCCTTGTCCGACTCCAGGGTAACCAGGCCCTGGTCCTTGTTCACCGTGTCGCCCACGGCGACCAGCACTTCGATCACCGGCACGTCGGCGTAGTCGCCGATGTCCGGAACCTTCACCTCGATCGTGTTCGCCATGTGCGCGCCTCCGTTACAGCAGCACCCGGCGCATGTCCGCCAGGACCTGGGCCAGGTAGCTGGTGAAGCGCGCCGCGGCGGCGCCGTCGATCACGCGATGGTCATAGCTCAGCGACAGCGGCAGGGTCAGGCGCGGCACGAACTGCTTGCCGTCCCACAGCGGCTGCAGCGCGGACCTGGACACGCCCAGGATCGCCACTTCCGGCGCATTGATGATCGGGGTGAACGCGGTGCCGCCGATCCCGCCCAGCGAGCTGATCGAGAAGCAGCCACCGCTCATCTCGGCCGGGCCGAGCTTGCCGTCGCGCGCCTTCCTGGCCAGATCGCCCATTTCCACGGCGATCTGCAGCAGGCCCTTCTGGTCCACGTCGCGGATCACCGGCACCACCAGGCCATTGGGGGTATCGGCGGCGAAGCCGAGGTGGAAGTACTTCTTCAGGGTCAGGTTCTCGCCGCTGGCGTCGAGCGAGGCGTTGAACTCGGGGTACTGCTTGAGCGCCGCCACCGAGGCCTTGAGCAGGAACGCCAGCATGGTCAGCTTGACGCCGGACCTGGCCTTCTCCTGCTCCTGGTTGAGCTGCACGCGCAGGTCTTCCAGGTCGGTGATGTCGGCCTGGTCGAACTGGGTGACGTGCGGGATCATCGCCCAGTTGCGGGCCAGGTTGGCGCCGGAAATCTTCTTGATCCGCGACAGCGGCTGGACTTCGACCGCGCCAAACTTGCTGAAATCCACCTTCGGCCAGGGCAGCAGGCTCAGGCCGCCGCCGCCCGGTGCGCTCGACGCGGCCGGCGGCGCGCCGCCGGCGAGCACCGACTTCACGTAACGCTGCACGTCCTCGCGGGTGATCCGGCCACCACGCTCGCTGCCCTTGACCTGGAACAGGTCCACGCCCAGTTCGCGGGCCAACACGCGTACGGCCGGGGTCGCGTAGGGCACCTTGTCCGGCAGCACGCTGTCGGCGCCGAACTCCACCGGCGGGGTGCGTGGCGACTCAGCGGGCGGCCGCGCATTCTCCTGGGCGACCTCGCGCTGGACCAGCCGGTCGGGCACAGGCGAAGGCGCGACCGGTTCGACCTTGGCCCCGGTTTCGGCGCTGGCCACCGGTGCAGACGCGGCCTCGGCCCTGGGCGCGTCGATGCTGGCGGCCGCAGCGGCGACGCCCTCGGACGCTTCGATCAGCGCCACCACCTTGCCCTCGGACAGGGAGTCGCCGACCTTGACCTTCAGCTCCCTGACCACGCCGGCGAACGGCGCCGGCACTTCCATCGTCGCCTTGTCCGACTCCAGCGTGATCAGACCCTGGTCCTTGGCTACCGTGTCGCCGACGGCGACCAGTACTTCGATGACGGGGACGTCGCTGTAACCCCCGATGTCGGGGACGCGCGCTTCCTTGATTTCGGCCATGCCAGCACTCCGGCGTTCACGGTGGGGACAACCCCTATTGTTGTCCGCCCATGCCCCGGCCGCCAACCACCGCGCATGCTGTACTGCCGCATTCCCGGGCACGGCCGCGCCCCGACGCCGCCCGATCCCACTGTACGCACGCGAATGTGCCGGCGCGGCGCGCGCGCGGCCGCTCAGCTGCCGCTCCAGTGCAGGCCGTGGAAATCGAAGCCGGCCTCGATCCGCGGCTTGACCACCTGGAAGAACGGCGACACGTCGAAATCGCGCGGCACGTACAGGCTGTAGTGGCGGATATGCAGGATTTCCTGGTGGATCCTGCGCCCCGCCGCGGTGCCGGTGTCCAGCAGCTCGATCTCGGGCAGGATCGGATAGCGCACCGATTCGAAGGCCTGCGCCAACAGGGTCGAACAGATCGCCCGGGTCGGCTCGCCGCTGCCCAGCGCGAGCATGCGCCGCTTCATCGGGTCGGGAATCGGCGGTTGCCGCAGCAGGTAACGCGCCAGGTCGAACACGTTCTCGAGGTCGTAGCTGTCGCCAAGCCGGGCCAGCATGAAGCCGGCCACCCGCTCGATTTCCGCCGGCGACAGCCCCACCGGCCGGCAGATCCGCGCGTGCAGGCCGTCGAAGCCGGACAGCGGCACCGTCCGCACGCCCTCGTTGATATCGGCGTCGACCAGCATCGGCTCGCCACCGTCCTGCTCGGCGCCCAGGCACAACGCCGCGTGCGACCAGGTCGACTGGCTCAGGTACTTGATCGCGCTGGCGAAGCGGCTGGTGCCTTCGACCAGCAGCACGTCGCCGCGGCGCAACGTGGCG
Organism: Burkholderiales bacterium; assembly: GCA_017302505.1. Lineage (GTDB taxonomy): Bacteria > Pseudomonadota > Gammaproteobacteria > Burkholderiales > Burkholderiaceae_C > Rubrivivax. The sequence continues at coordinate 962 of JAFLDH010000465.1, read as the reverse complement.
GCGAGCAGTTCGGGCCGGCTGCTGGGCCCATGCCCGTAACCGTCGCGCGGCGCGGCCAGGTGCCTTGCCAGCCGCCGCCCCACCATTCCCAGGGCCATGCCCCCTCCTCGCCGGTCGCAACCGGGCAAGGCTAACCGATGGCGGGCACTTCGGCGGTGTCTGCCGTGCGAGTCGACGGGCTACGCTGCGCTGGCGGCGGGGTTCAGGGCTGGTCCAGTGGCGGCGCCCGGCCGGCACCGACCGTGCGTTCGCGGCGCAGCAGGTACAGGCCGCTGGCGACGATGATCGCCGCGCCGATCCAGGTCGTGGCATCGGGCAGGGTCCGCCACAGCAGCCAGTCCCAGCCGATCACCCAGACCAGGCCGGTGTACTCCAGCGGCGCGATCATCGAGGCCTCGCCGCGCATGAAGGCACTGGTCAGCGCGATCTGGCCCAGCGCACCGGCCAGGCCCATGCCCAGGATCAGCGCCGCGTGCTCCCACTGCAGCGGCACCCAGCCCGGGATCGCCGCCAGGCCCGCGCCCAGCGCCATGATCACCAGGAACCACACCACCATCGACTGCGGCGTATCGGTGCGGGTGAGCAGGCTCACCATCACCGCGGCGACGGCGTAGGCGGTGGCCGCCACCAGCACCATCAGTCCCGGGAACGAGACGATCCCGTCCACGCCCGGGCGCAGCACCACCAGCACCCCGAGCAGGCCGATGGTGATCGCGGTCCAGCGCCGCGGCCCGACCTTTTCGCCCAGCACCGGCACCGACAGCGCCGCCACCAGCAGCGGCGCGACGAAATAGATCGAATACGCGGTGGACAGCGGCATCCGCTTCAACGCGAACACGAAGCAGCCGATCATCACCATCCCCAGCACGCCGCGCAGCAGGTGCAGGCCCCAGCGCACCGGGACGATCGAGCGCGGCCCGGCGCTGGCCAGCACCCAGGCCAGCACGAATGGCAACGAGGCC
>JAFLDH010000464.1 GCA_017302505.1 Burkholderiales bacterium | reverse complement strand
GGCATCGGCGGTGAAGCGCCGTTCCGATTCCATCAGCCGGCCGATGCGTTCGAAGAGCGCGTTCAGTGCGTTCAGCATCGGCTGCATCTCGGCCGGCGCGCCCGGCACCACCACCGGCTGCAGCGCCTGCGGCTCGCGCCGGGCCAGCGTCTGGCCCAGCTTGCGCAGCGGCGCCAGCCCGCGGTAGACGGCCCACCAGATGGCCAGCGCCAGCAGCGGCAGCGCCAGCATCAGCGGCTGCAGGCTGCCGCGCAGCAGTGCCCAGAGGATCGATTCGCGCGAGCGTTGCTGCTCGCCCACGTAGACCTGGATGTCGCGCTCGGCGCCGTAGGTGGCGAAGACGCGCCACTCGGTGCCGGCGACCTGCACGCTGCGGAAGCCACTGCGGAAGCCCTCGCCAGGGTCGATCATCGGCTGCGCTGGCGCATTGGCCGAGCGCAGCGCCAGCCGGCCTTCGTGGAACACCTGGAAGGCGATCTTCGGTGCCTCCTTGTGCAGCACCGGCGCATCGATGGCCGGCGCGTCGTCGTCCGGCTCGCCCAGCTGCTGCGCCACCAGCAGCGCGGCCGCCTGGGCCAGATGACCGTCCAGCAGCTCTTCCAGCTCGTGCCGGGCATCGAACCAGGTGCGCACCGCCGTGCCCAGCCACACCGCCGCCACCAGGCCCAGCACCAGGCCCAGCAGGCGTCGCTGCAACGACGGCGCGGAAAGGCTCACTGGACTACCCTGCGCGCTGCGCGCTGCGGGATGAGCACTTGGGAGCGGCCCGGCGCGCTCATGCGGCCGGCTGCTCGCGCGGCAGCAGGTAGCCCACGCCGCGCACGGTCTGGATCACGCCGCTGCCCAGCTTGCGGCGCAGGTGGTGCACGTGCACCTCGACCGCGTTGCTCTCGACCTCGTGCCCCCAGCTGTAGAGGTGCTGCTCCAGCTGCTCGCGCGACAGCACGCGGCCAGCGTTCAGCATCAGCGCCTGTAGCAGATCGAACTCGCGGGTCGACAGCGTCACCGGCTGCCCGGCCTGCAGCACCACCCGGCCGGCCGGGCTCAGCGCCAGGTCCTGCGCACGCAACTGCTCCTGCGGCTGTCCGTGCGCGCGGCGCACCAACGCTCGCAGCCGCGCGGCCAGCTCCTGCAGGTCCACCGGCTTCAGCACATAGTCGTCAGCGCCCACGTCCAGGCCGCGGATGCGGTCGGGCACCGCGTCGCGGGCTGTCAGCACCAGCACCGGCAGCGTGACGCCGGCGGCGCGCACGTCGCGCAGCACGGCCAGCCCATCCTTCAACGGCAGGCCCAGGTCCAGTACCGCGGCGGCGTAGGGCTCGGCACGCAGTTCGCGCTCGGCCGCGACGCCGTCACGCACCCAGTCGACCTGGAAGCCCTGCTGGCGCAGGCCGGCACGCAGGCCATCGCCCAGCAGGGCATCATCTTCGGCCAGCAGGATGCGCATGGAGCGATTGTCAGTCGTCGTGGTCCTCGGCCTTCTGGTGTTGTGTAGCCGCAGGTCGGCCGTCCGCCGCACTGGGCGCCGACTGCCACTGCAGCCACCAGAAGCCGAGCACGGCGACGATCATCAGCCCGGCCACGCTGCGCCAGGCGCCGCGCACTGCGTCGTTGGGCGCGGCAGCCTTGCGGCCGTCGATCATCGCCCGTGTCAGGTTCTCGTGGTGCATCCGGCTGGACAGCAGCACGCCGGCGATGTGCACGCCCACCAGCGCCAGCATCAGGTTGGCGACAGCCTCGTGCACCTCTTCCAGCCAGTCGCCGCCCAGGTCGTTGTACAGCGACCAGCCACTGGCCGCGATGGCCAGCGTCAGCCCCAGCATCAACACGATGGCCAGTGCGCCGGCCGGGTTGTGGCCCACATGGTGCTCGGGCCGGCCGTGCAGGATGGCCAGCAGGTAGCGCTTCACCGCGGCGGGGCCGCGCACGAAGCTGGCGAAGCGCGCGTGGCGCGTGCCGATCAGGCCCCACAGCAAGCGGAAAGCCACCAGCCCGGCCATCGTGTAGCCGAGCGTGACGTGCAGAAGGCGCCAGCGCTCGGTCTCGGCCGTGACATAGGCCCCGGCAAAGCACAGCACCATCAGCCAATGGAACACGCGCACTGGCGCGTCCCAGATCAGCGTTCGACGTGGAGCGGCCGGCGCCGTGGGCGCTTCAACGGGGGAGGCGGATGTGACGTTCACTGAAATCTCCTTGTTCGGCCTGCGTATGGCAGGCCGCGCAGTTGGCAGGGGTCTTCACCGCCGGCAGCTTCCAGGTGGCGGCCGGCACTTCGTCGTGCTCGCGCTGAAACCATGCGGCGCGGGTGATGCGGTCTTCGGGTGGCTGTTCGCGAGCGCGCTTGCCGCTGCCGGCATGGGCCTGCAGCCAGGCCGACAGCGTGCGTACCGTGCCCGCATCGATCGAGGCATCGGTGCCGTAGTGGCGGGACAAGTTGTCCATCACGCGCTGCCACGCCGCCGCCGGCAGCAATCGCGGGGGATAGGCCATGTGGCAGGACGCGCACTCTTGTGTGTACGCGGGCAGCGGCAGCACATGGCTGGCGCGATGCTCGTCGGCGCGGGCAGTTGTCGCTGCCAGTAAGGTGGCTGCCACACAGAGCCATGCGGCCCGCAAGCCGCCGGTGGTGTGGGTCGTCATGGCTTGAGCCCCATCAGCCAGGCCAGCACGTCGGCCTTCTCGCCAGGCGTGCATTCGCGGCCCAGCACGTCATTGCAGTTGCGGCGGAACCACTTTTCGGCCTTGGCCGGGTCGCTGAAACGCTGCGGATTCACTGCCGGCGCCAACGCACCGATGGGCTTGCCAGTGGCGGCGTGCTTACCGGGCTGTACCGGCAGCGTGCCATGGCAGGACGCGCAGCTCCATTCCTTGCCTTGAGTGGCTTGGAAGAAGCGCTCGCCCTTCGCTGGCGAGGCAGCGGCGCCCGCCTGGGCCGCGTAGCCGGCCAGCAACTCGGCCGGTGTGGCGGCCAGCGAAGGCAGGCACAGCAAAGCGGCGAAAGCCGCGGCAGCAAGGGAACGGGAGTGGGTCATCGTCTTTGGATTCGTGGCGACTGCGATGGCGTCATGCTGCGAGTGAGGCCTTAGGGCTTTCTTAAGGGGGCGGGCACGGCCAGTAGCATCCGAATCAACCCTGCATGCACCGCCAGCCGTGACCATGAGCCTGTTCGATGACGAAACCCGCCTGCATGCCCTGTCGGCCGACGCTGGCGAAGCCGCCGTCTGGGGCGGCCAGGTGCACCCGGCCTGGAACATCGGCGCCAACCCGAACGGCGGCTACCTGCTGGCGCTGGCCGGGCAGGCGCTGCGCCAGGCCTATCCGGCGCAGCCCGATCCGCTGAGCATCACCGTGCACTACCTGCGGCCCGGCCTGGGCGGCCAGCCCTGCCGCATCGACACGCAGCTGCTGCGCAGCGGCCGCACGCTGGGTACGCTGCGCGCCACGCTGCAGCAGGACGGCCAGGCCCGGCTGGAGCTGCTGGCGGCGATGGGCTCGCTGGACGCCAGCGGCGGCACCACGCTGGCGTTGCCCGTGCCCGAGCTGCCGCCGCCCGACCAAT
>JAFLDH010000463.1 GCA_017302505.1 Burkholderiales bacterium | reverse complement strand
TAGGCGCTGTGCAGGCTGCGGCGCGCGGCGCGCGGGCGCCGGGCCGGCAGCCTCGCACGCTTGGCAACGCTATGACGGACAGGGTATCCCCCGCCGTGGCATGGCGGGGCCAAAACTACAATGAAGCCGACCGCCTTCAGGAGCGTCCCACCATGCCGTCCTCCCCACGCGCTGCCGCTGCGGCGCCCGAAGAAGCCGCCACCAGCGGCCCGCGCGTGCTGAAGAAGTACCCGAACCGGCGCCTGTACGACACGCGCAGCAGCTCGTACATCACGCTGGCCGACGTCAAGGACATGGTGCTGAAGTTCGAGGATTTCGAGGTCCGCGACGCCAAGACCGGCGAAGACCTGACGCGCAGCATCCTGCTGCAGATCATCCTGGACGAAGAATCCGGCGGCGTGCCGATGTTCAGCTCGCAGATGCTGGCGCAGATGATCCGCTTCTACGGCCATTCGATGCAGGGCATGATGGGCGCGGTGCTGGAGAAGAACCTGCAGACCTTCGTCGAGCTGCAGAAGCGCTTTGCGACGCCGGGCATGGGCCTGAACGAGGGCAAGGCCTTCACGCCCGAAGCCTGGGCCCAGCTGCTGACCGGCCAGAACGCCGCGATGCAGGGGCTGGTGGGCAGCTACCTCGAGCAGTCGAAGAACATGTTCGCGCAGATGCAGGAACAGATGGCCAAGCAGGCCGGCAGCCTGTTCCCGGGCATGCCGGGCGCCAAGCGCGACTGAAGGACCGCCTTCGATGCGGGACAATCCCCGCATGAGCCCACCGACCGCCGCGCCGACCATCGGCTTCGTCTCGCTCGGCTGCCCGAAGGCATTGACCGACAGCGAGCTGATCCTCACCCAGCTGCAGGCCGAGGGCTACAGCACCAGCAAGACCTACGACGGCGCCGACCTGGTGATCGTCAACACCTGCGGCTTCATCGACGACGCGGTGCGCGAAAGCCTGGACGCCATCGGCGAGGCGCTGGATGCCAACGGCAAGGTCATCGTCACCGGCTGCCTGGGCGCGCGCACCGGCGACGGCGGCGGCAACCTGGTGCGGCAGATGCACCCCAAGGTGCTGGCCGTCACCGGCCCGCATGCCACGCAGGAGGTGATGGACGCGGTGCACCAGCATGTGCCGAAGCCGCACGACCCCTTCGTGGACCTGGTGCCCGCGCAGGGCATCAAGCTGACGCCGCGGCACTATGCCTACCTGAAGATCAGCGAGGGCTGCAACCACCGCTGCACCTTCTGCATCATCCCGTCGATGCGTGGCGACCTGGTGTCGCGGCCGGTGGGCGACGTGCTGGGCGAGGCGCAGCGCCTGTTCGAGGCCGGCGTGAAGGAACTGCTGGTCGTCAGCCAGGACACCAGCGCCTATGGCGTGGATGTGAAGTACCGCACCGGCTTCTGGGACGGCAAGCCGGTAAAGACGCGCATGTTCGAGCTGTGCGAGCAACTGGGCCGCCTGGCCGAACCCTACGGCGCCTGGGTGCGGCTGCACTATGTGTACCCGTACCCGCATGTCGACGAGATCCTGCCGCTGATGGCCGAAGGCCGCGTGCTGCCGTACCTGGACGTGCCCTTCCAGCATGCCCACCCCGAGGTGCTGAAGCGCATGAAGCGCCCGGCCAGCGGCGAGCGCAACCTGGAACGGCTGCAGCGCTGGCGCGAGGCCTGCCCGCAGATCGTCGTGCGTTCCACTTTCATCGCCGGCTTTCCCGGCGAAACCGAGGCCGAGTTCGAGGCGCTGCTGGATTTCGTGCGCGAGGCGCAGATCGACCGCGCCGGCTGCTTCGCCTATTCGCCGGTGGATGGTGCGGCGGCCAATGCGATCGACGGCCAGCTGCCGCAGGCGCTGCGCGAGGAGCGCCGCGCCCGTTTCATGGCGGTGGCCGAGGAAGTCTCGGCGCGCAAGCTGCAGCAGCGGGTGGGTGCCACCATGCAGGTGCTGGTGGACCACGCCCCCGCCTTGGGCCGCAAGGGCGGCATCGGCCGCAGCTATGCCGACGCGCCCGAGATCGACGGCCAGGTGCGGCTGCTGCCGCCCGAAAAAGCCTCCAAGACATTGAAGACCGGCGAGTTCACGCGTGCGCGCATCGTCGGCACCGAAGGGCACGACCTGGTCGGTGTGCCCGTGTGAAACCCTTGCAGCCCAGCCCATGTCCGAAAACCCGTCCCCCAGCACGGCGCTGATCCACCACCCTTACCAACCGCCGGCCGGCTTCGCTGCGCCGCAGCCGGGCGTGTTCAAGGCTTCGACGGTGATCTTTCCCAACGTGGCGGCGCTGCAGGCCCGCGACTGGAAAGAGAAGACCGGCTACACCTACGGCCTGCACGGCACGCCGAGCACCTTCCTGCTGGAAGCGCGCATCGCCTCGCTGGAAGGCGGCCACGATGCCCTGCTGGTGCCCAGCGGGCTGGCGGCGATCACGCTGGTGGACATGGCGCTGCTGGCGCATGGCGACGAAGTGCTGATCCCCGACAACGCCTACGGTCCCGGCAAGGAGCTGGCGCGGCAGGAACTGGCCCGCTGGGGCATCAGCCACCGCTTCTACGACCCGGCCGATCCGGCCAGGCTGGCGGCGATGATCGGCCCGGCCACGAAGCTGGTGTGGCTGGAGGCGCCGGGCTCGATCACGATGGAGTTCCCCGACCTGCCGGCGCTGGTGCGAGTAGCGCGCGACAAGGGCGTGCTGACCGCGCTGGACAACACCTGGGGCTCGGGGCTGGCTTTCAACGCCTTCGAACTGGGCGGCGGCCTGGGCGTGGACATCAGCGCGCATGCGCTCACCAAGTTCCCGTCCGGCGGCGGCGACGTGCTGATGGGCAGCGTGACCACGCGCGACCCCGCGCTGCACCTGCGGCTGAAGGGCACGCACATGCGCAGCGGCTGGGGCGTGGGCGCCAACGACGTGGAAGCGGTGCTGCGTGCCTTGCCTTCGCTGCCGCTGCGCTATGCCGCGCAGGACGCCGCCGGTCGCGCACTGGCGCAGTGGTGGCTGCAGCAGCCGCAGGTGACGCAGGTGCTGCATCCGGCGCTGCCTGGCGCGCCGGGCCACGCGCACTGGAAGGCGCTGTGCACGCAGGCGGCCGGGCTTTTCTCGGTGGTCTTCGACGCGCGCTTCCGGCCGCAGCAGGTGCATGCCTTTGTCGATGCGCTGAAGCTCTTCAAGATCGGCTATTCGTGGGCCGGCCCGGTGAGCCTGGCGGTGCCCTACGACGTGGCCGCGATGCGCCCGGGTTCACCCTGGCGCGGCACGCTGGTGCGCTTCTCGCTTGGCCTGGAAGACCCGGCCGACCTGCAGGCCGATCTGCAGCAGGCGCTGCAGGCGGTGCGCTGGGACGACTGAGCCGCGCGCTCAGCCGGCGTCGGCAGCCGGCTTCAGGTGGCGATAGATCAGCCCGCGTGAGACGCCGAGTTGCCGTGCCGCACGCGATACGTTGCCGCCACAGGCCGCCAGCGTCTGCTCGATCAGTTGCCGGCTGGCGCTGCGCAGCCGCGGCTGGGAGGCCGCTTCGGCTTCGGCGGCGGCAGGCGCCGGCGCTTCGGCCGCCACCGCGCCCAGCGC
>JAFLDH010000462.1 GCA_017302505.1 Burkholderiales bacterium | reverse complement strand
TCAGCCGTCGGCGCCGCGGGAGTGTCGGGATCGGTATCGGGTGCGTTCATGCGTTCGCGGGTTGGTTGGCGGCGTCCGCCGCATCGGGCAAATCGGGCGTAGGGGGGTGGCCGTCTTCGGGCCTTGCATCGCCCAGCGGCAATGCTGCCTCGGTGGGTGCTGCGGCGTCCGGCTCGGCGGCTTCCAGCAACGAGGGCTGTACCGCATCCGCAAGCGCAGCGGGCAAGGCATCGCCACTCATGACCGTGGGCAACTCGTCCAGGCTGGACAGGCCCAGGTCGTCCAGGAACTGGCGCGTGGTGCCATACAACGCGGGACGGCCCACCGTTTCGCGGTAGCCGATCGCCTCGATCCAGCCGCGGTCTTCCAGCGCCTTGACGATCTGCGAGCCCACGGCCACGCCGCGGATGTCTTCGATGTCGCCGCGCGTCACGGGCTGGCGGTAGGCGATGATGGCCAGCGTCTCGAGTGCCGCGCGTGAGTAGCGCGGCGGCTTCTCGGGATTCAGCCGGTCCAGGTATTCACGCATCTCGGGGCGGCTCTGGAAGCGCCAGCCGCTGGCCAGCGACACCAGTTCACATCCGCGGCCCTGCCAGTCGGCAGCCAGTTCGTCGAGCAGTGTGCGCACCGTGTCAGGGCCGACCTGCTCGCCCAGCAGCGCCACCATCTCGCGCATCGGCAAGGGAGCCGGCGCGCAGATCAGTGCGGTCTCGAGGACGCGTTTCGCATCCTGTGTGTTCATGGGCATCCTCGATGAGGAAGGGTTCGGGCCGATGGGGCCCCGCAATCGGGTGACATTGACGAGCGTTGCGGTGCCAACGCACCGTGCGTGGATCGAAGCTCAAGTCGGCTGGGCCGGGCACTCGAACAATCGGCCTGGGGCTGACCTTGGGCGATGCTCCGGCGCCTGGGCGGCACACTGGCGGCGGTTTCTGCGGCCTGGCTCCGGGGGATGCCTTCAGCGGCTGCAGCGCCTCAATGCCGACATTGTAGCGTCGACCGTTCAGCGGCCGGTGACCTGGGCCCAGGCCTGCGTGAAATCGGCCGGCGGCGGGCCTTCGAACTCCAGCCACTCGCCGTACACCGGGTGGCGCAGACCGAGGCGCGCCGCATGCAGGCCCTGCCGCTGCAGCCCCAGCGCGGCCACGCCGCCATACACCGCATCGGCCACCAGCGGGTGGCCCATCCAGGCCAGGTGCACGCGGATCTGATGGGTGCGGCCCGTATGCAGCTTGCAGGCCAGCGCGCTGAAGCCGCCGGAAGTGGCGATGCGCTGCACGTCGGTGCGCGCCGGTCGTCCCGACGCCACGACCGCCATGCGCACCCGCGACACCGGATCCCGCCCGATGGGCGCGTCGATGCTCCTTTCCGCCCATGCCACCTCACCCTGCGCCAGGGCCAGGTAGTGGCGATGCACCTCGCGCGCGGCGATCGCCCGGCTCAGCGCCGTCACGGCTTCCAGCGACTTGCCGACCACCATCAGGCCCGAAGTGTCCTTGTCCAGCCGGTGCACGATGCCGGCCCGCGGCAGCGTGGCCGCCGCGGCATGGTGGGCCAGCAGGCCGTTGAGCAGCGTGCCCGACCAGTTGCCCGCAGCCGGGTGCACCACCAGGCCTGCCGGCTTGTCGATGACCAGCAGGTGTGCATCCTCGAACACGATGACCAGCGGCAGGGCCTGCGGCGTGAAGGCACGGCTTTCGTCGGTGGGGACCAGTTCCAGCAGCAGGCGCTGGCCGGCGCGCAACTTGCGGGACGCCGTGCGCTGCACCTGCCCATCGACCCTGGCATGGCCGCGCTCGACCAGCGACTGCAAGTGGTTGCGCGAGAACTCCGGGGCCAGTTTCACCAGCCATTTATCCAGCCGCTCACCATGGCTGGCGGCGTCGACCTGGCCCTCGCGCACCTCATGCTCGGCGACGGAGTCGGCGGCCTCAGGGGCCTCTTCCGCAGCCAGGGGCTCCCTATAATCCGCGCCGTCCTGGCTTGTAGGCACCGCGCGCCCCTTGATCGACACCATGTCCTTGACCCGTTTTCCTTTGGGACGGATGAGCGTGGCAGCGCTGTTGCTGGCCATTGCCCTGGCGGGCTGCAGCAGCACGAAGTCAGACCCGGCGGTGGCCAATCCGAGCCTGCCGACCGACGTGAACAAATTGTATGCACAGGCCAAGGACGAGATCGCCAGTGGCACCTGGGACAGCGCCGTCAAGACGCTGGAGCGTCTGGAAGGCCGCGCCGCGGGCACCGTGCTGGCGCAGCAGGCGCAACTGGACCTGGCCTACGTCTACTGGCGCAGCGGCGAACGCGCGCAGGCCCTGGCCACCATCGAGCGCTTCATCAAGCTGAATCCGTCGAGCCCGGCACTGGACTACGCCCTGTACCTGCGCGGGGTGATCAACTTCAATGACGACGTCGGCGTGATCGGCAGCCTGGCCGGCCAGGACCTGACCGAACGCGACCCGCGCGCCATGCGCGATTCCTACCAGGCCTTCAAGCAGTTGGTCGACCAGTTCCCTGCCTCGGCCTACTCGGACGACGCGCGCGTGCGCATGGACTACATCACCAATGCGCTGGCCGAGTACGAGCTGCACGTGGCGCGCTACTACTACCGGCGCGGCGCCTACGTGGCCGCGGTGAACCGGGCGCAGCAGGCGGTGACCGACTTCCAGGGTGCACCGGCCACCGAAGAGGCGCTGTACATCATGGTGCTGGGCTATGAACGGCTGGGCCTGGAGGCGCTGCGCGACGCCGCCAACCGGGTGCTGATGACCAACTTCCCGAACACCACCTTCCCGGCCAAGGGCCTGACGCGCGAGTCCAAGGCCTGGTGGCACATCTGGAACTGAGGCTGCGCTTTAGTGCGCGGCGGCCAGCGCCGCCAGCCATTCGAAGGCCTGCGCCTCGTCCTGCAGCTCGCCCATCGGCGGCAGCGCCGCACGTAGCCGCGCGCCGTAGTTCATCTGCCGCAGCCGCGGATCGCAGACCACCAGCAGGCCGCGGTCGGTCTCGCTGCGGATCAGCCGCCCCGCACCCTGCTTCAGCGACACCGCGGCCTCGGCCACGAAGTACTCGCCGAAGGCATTGCCGCCACGTGATTCGATGCGCTTCACGCGCGCCTGCACCAGCGGATCGTTCGGCGGCGGGAAGGGCAGCTTGTCGATCAGCACGCACTGCAGCGCATCGCCGGGCACGTCGATGCCTTCCCAGAAACTCTGCGAGCCCACCAGCACGCAGTCGCGCCCGTCGCCGAAGCGCTGCAGCAGCGCGCGCTTGGGCTGGCTGCCCTGCACCAGCACTTCGATCGGCCGGCCGGCAGCGGCCAGGGCATCGCGCAGCGCCTCGGCGATGACCGGCAACACGCGCAGCGTGGTGGTCAGCACGAAGCAGCGGCCGCCCAGCGCCATGGCGCAGCGCGCCGCCAGCGCACCCACCGCGGCCGGGTGCGCGGCATCGTTGGGCCGGGCAAAGGGCAGCGGCACCCACAGCCTGGCGTGCGCCG
>JAFLDH010000461.1 GCA_017302505.1 Burkholderiales bacterium | reverse complement strand
CCGCGGGCCCGAGGGTGTCGCCGCCGGCGCGGCCGGCCGCGGCGTCGGCGGCCGTCCCTGGATGACGGTGATCGGCGAGCCCTCGATGGCCTTGCAGCCCTGGTCGGCCGCCTGCTTGGCCGACAGCTCGCGGTCGCTGGTGTAGACGTTGCCCGGGCACTTGTAGACGATGGTCGACGGGGCCTGCGCCAGCGCCGGCCACACCGGCGCCGCCAGCGCCAGGGCCGCAAGCAGGGGAAGCCGGTGTCGAGTCATGGGCGAGCCTTCGTGCCGAGCCAGGGTCGGGCGCGATTCTCGCGCACCGCGAAAGCCCTCGATCCAATGAAAAGGGGCGGCCCAGGGCCGCCCTTTGTCTTGCCATGTGCTTTCGGCTCAGAGGCTGTAGTACATGTCGAACTCCACCGGATGGGTGGTCATGCGGAAGCGCGTGACTTCCTGCATCTTCAGCTCGATGTACGCATCGATGTACGCATCGGTGAAGACGCCGCCCTTGGTCAGGAAGGCGCGGCCCTTGTCCAGGTAGTCCAGCGCCTGGTCCAGGCTGTGGCAGACGGTCGGGATCTTCGCGTCTTCTTCCGGCGGCAGGTGGTACAGGTCCTTGGTGGCGGCTTCGCCCGGGTGGATCTTGTTCTCCACGCCGTCCAGGCCGGCCATCAGCAGCGCGGTGAAGGCCAGGTACGGGTTGGCCGAGGGGTCCGGGAAGCGCGCCTCGATGCGGCGTCCCTTCGGGTTGGCCACGTAGGGGATGCGGATCGAGGCCGAGCGGTTCTTCGCAGAGTAGGCCAGCTTGACCGGGGCTTCGAAGCCGGGCACCAGGCGCTTGTAGCTATTGGTGCCGGGGTTGGTGATGGCGTTCAGCGCGCGGGCGTGCTTGATGATGCCGCCGATGTAGTACAGCGCGAACTCGCTCAGGCCGGCATAGCCGTCGCCGGCGAACAGGTTCTTGCCGTCCTTCCACACGCTCTGGTGCACGTGCATGCCGCTGCCGTTGTCACCGACGATGGGCTTCGGCATGAAGGTGGCGGTCTTGCCATAGGCGTGGGCCACGTTCTGGATCACGTACTTCTGCAGCTGCAGCCAGTCGGCGCGCTGCACCAGCGTGCTGAACTTCGTGCCCAGCTCCATCTGGCCGGCGTTGGCCACCTCGTGGTGGTGCACTTCGACCGGAATGCCCAGCGATTCGAGCACCAGGCACATCTCCGAGCGCATGTCCTGGAAGCTGTCGACCGGCGGCACCGGGAAGTAGCCACCCTTGACGGCCGGGCGATAGCCGGAGTTGCCGTGCTCGTATTCCTTGCCGGTGTTCCAGGCGGCTTCCTCGGATTCGATCTTCACGAAGCAGCCGGACATGTCCACCTGCCAGCGCACGCTGTCGAAGACGAAGAATTCGGGCTCGGGGCCGAAGTAGGCCGCATCGCCCAGGCCCGAAGCCTTCATGTAGGCCTCGGCGCGCTTGGCCAGCGAGCGCGGATCACGCTCGTAGGGCTTGCCGTCGGTGGGGTCGATGACGTCGCAGGTCAGGATCAGCGTCGGCTCTTCGAAGAAGGGGTCGACGTTGGCCGTGTTCGGGTCGGGCATCAGCGTCATGTCGGACGCCTCGATGCCCTTCCAGCCGGCGATGGACGAGCCGTCGAAGGCGTGGCCGCTGGTGAACTTGTCCTCGTCGAAGGCCGAGACCGGCACCGAGACATGCTGTTCCTTGCCGCGGGTGTCGGTAAACCGGAAGTCAACGAACTTGATCTCGTTTTCCTTCACCATCTTCATCACGTCGGCAACAGTCTTTGCCATCTGGGCTCTCCTAGCTTTCGAATGGGGGGATTTCTTGGGGTGGGGTGGTGTCGGCCGCCGGGGAGGACCCCCGCGAAGCGCAGGCGAATGTAGCAGAAAGCATGCCCGCAGCCGGGCGCCCGGCAGACCCTTGTCGGGCCTGCACTTTGGTCGGATGCACCACTCTGGCGCGGAGGTCGAAGTGACGAGAACGCACCGTCTTGGAGCATAAATTTCGCGGAGAGCACCATGTCAGTGCGATCATCCGCCGTCGGTGCATCAAGTCCCAGTGGAAGCACCATGAAGGCGTCGCCACCCGCCCCGTGCCGGCGAAACTGGCGACGCAACGCGGCGGCGAAGGCCGGCCAGACGCTCAGGGCGGCGGCAGCGAGGCGGGCGTTGCCACCGGCAACGCAGCGGCAGGTGGCAAGGCCTCCGGGCCCGGCACCGGTTCGACGACAGTCGCCTCGGCCTGTTGGCGTAGCCGCTGCAGCGCCGCCAGCGCAAAGTGTGCGAACCACAGCGCCGCAAAGGCAAAGACCAGCGTGTACAGCCAAACCGACAACACCACCAGCAGTGGCGCCAGCACCAGGGCGGCCGCGTTCACCGCCCACAGCAGCGACGGCGCAGCCCCCAGGTAGCCGGCCACGATGCCGATGGCCAGCAGCGGCCAGCGCTGTTCGCGCATCAGTTGGCGGCGCTCGTCGGCACTGGCATGGTCGGCCAGCACGTCGAAGCTCATGACCTTGTAAGTCAACCAGCCCCAGATCAGCGGCGGCAGCACCAGCACCAGCGGCGGCACGAACCACAGCGGCAGGCTCAGCACCAACAAGACCAGCGCGAGCAACATGTAACCAATCGACCACAACCCGGCGCTGAGCCAACCCGCGCCGTGCTTGCGTTCCAGCAGCGGGAAACGGCGCGCCGCCACCAGCGAGACCAGCGACGGCGTCATCAACCAGGCCACCAGCAGCAGCGAGGCCACCACGATCAGCGGAACCGCCAGCGCCACCACGATCAGCGGCGCCAGCACGGCACCGAAGGCCGCCGCGCCGATCGAATCCAGCCAATGCAGGAAGGACACGACCAGCGACCACTGCTCCAGCGAGGCCCGCACCGCGGCCACCGCACTTTCCCAGTAGAACCAGCCCAGCCCAAGCACGGCGCCCACCGCCAGCAGCAGCGGCAGCAGCGACAGCAGGATCACCTTCGGGTGCAGACAGTAGGCCGCCGCGCGCCAGAACGAGTCGATCAGTTCCCTCATGCCGGCAGCATAGGGCAATCCAGAGGGGCGCCCGGCGACGCATCCTGTTGCAAAGCCGGGCGCCTGCACTCTTCCCAGCCGGGCCGGGCTACGCACAATTTCACGGATGCCGACCTACACGCCCTTGCTGATGCTGTGCGCCGCCCTGCTGGCCGTGGCGGCCGCCGCACTCAGCGCCTACCCATGGCGCCGCCACGGGCACCGCGGCTATCGCTGCTGGCTGGCCGCGTTGTGGCTGAACGCCGGCGGCGTCGGGCTGGTCGCCTGGCAAGGCGGCGAGGCGGATGTCTGGATCCAGTTGCTGCTGGCGCCGTGGCCGCTGCTGTGCGTACTGGGCTTGAGGCGCTTCCACGCGCGGCTGCCGATCTCCGGCCACCCGCTGCTCGACGTCGCCGCCATCGGCTTGCTGCTGCTGGCCGGAGGGCTGGGCGCGTCGCTGCTCGCCCTGCTCTCCGCCTGTCGGACGACGGCCTCGCCGGAGCCCGTTTCTCCCGGTGCACTCGTGAGCGCCGCGGAGCTCGGCCCCCTGCTCGCGCGATTGGGCGACGACGCC
>JAFLDH010000460.1 GCA_017302505.1 Burkholderiales bacterium | reverse complement strand
AGCCCGGCCGGCAGCGCCAGCGGGCGCAGCGCCACGGCGGCGGCGATCAGGATCGTCTGGTGTACCAGGTACAGCGGGAACACTGCTTCGGTCAGCGGCGCGCGCCAGGGGTGGTCGGCGTTCCAGTGCGCGCGGGCAAAGCCGAAGGCGGCGACGATGCCGCCCCACTGTGCCGCGGCGAAGGCCCAGCGCATCGGCAGGCGCTGCCACTCCGGCACGGTCGGCCAGCCCGGCAGCAGGCCCGGGATGCCGACCAGCAGCGCCCAGCCGGTCAGGCTCAAGCCCAGCGCCGGCCAGCGCAGCGCCTGCAGTACGCACAGCAGTTGCTGCCGTCGGGCCAGCAGCAGGCCGAAGGCGAACAGCGGCAGGTACGCCGCATGCGCCGCCCAGTCGTCGACCAGCGCATGCGTCTCGCCGAAGCGCGGGAACAGCAGTGCGCGCAAGCCGCCCAGCAGCAGCGCCGGCCCCAGCAGCAGCGGCCAGCCCGACACGCAGGCCAGGCGGTCGGCCAGCCGGCGCAGCCAGATTCCGGGCAGCCACCGCAGCGCCAGCAGTGCCAGCATCGTGTAGGTCCACAGATAGGGCAGGAACCACAGGTGGTTCCAGGTGGGCAGCACCAGGCATTCACGGGCGTTGCAGAAGCCGCCGTAGGCGCTGAAGTACAGGCGCAGAAAGTCCAGGTAGCTGCCGCCAAAGCCGAACTGCTCGCGCACCTGCAGCCAGGCTTGCGGCGGAACGATCAACGCCATGCCGAACAGCAGCGGCAGCAGCAGCCGCTTTGAGCGCTCGCGCGCCAGGCCGGGTCGGCCCAGCATCAGCCCGGTGGCCAGGCCGGAGATGACGAACAACAGCCCCATGCGCCAGGGGTTGCTCAGCCGCATCAGCGGCTCCAGCGCAGCGTAGGTGGGGCTCTGCTTCACATGAAAGTGCCAGGGCACGTACAGCATGCCCACGTGGTACAGCACCAGCAGCGAGAAGGCGGCGATGCGCAGCCAGTCGACGTAGAACAGGCGGTCGCGGGGCAGGGTGGTGGCAGGCATGCCTGCAGCCTAGGGCGAGCCTGCCACGCAGGCCAGCGCTCTGGGGCGAAGCGCGTTCGCTGCGGGGCGAAACTTCGAAAAAGCCGAAGTCTTGCTGCGCTAAGGCCGGGCTTGTCATGCCACCGCTCATCCCCACCTTCGCGCCATCCCATTCTGAGGAGCTTCGTCATGGCCTACGTTCTGAGTTGGATCTTCGTGCTTGCCATGCTGGTGCTGTGGTCACTGGCCGCCTGGGGCGTGCATGCGCTGGCGTTGTGGACCGTGGCACAGGCCGGCGATCTGACGGCCGGCCGCGGCCTCTTCGGCGGGCTGGACTTGTCGGGGCCCTGGCTGGCGTGGCTGCCGGCGCAGGCCGTGGACGCAATGAACGCGCTGCTGGCCAGCCTGGGCCCGCTGCTTGGCAGCCTGCTGCAGGCCGTGCCGTCGCTGGCCGGTGTGCTGACGCTGGCCAGCTGGGTCATCTGGGGCCTGGGCGTCACGATGCTGCTGGGGCTGGGGGCCGGGCTGCACTGGCTGGTGGCGATGTGGCGCCGTCGCGGCGGCGCCGTGCCGCCGGCAGGCGCGCCTGTGCTGGTGGCTGGCTGAGGCGCGGCAGAATAGCGGCCCCTCGGCCGCCATGGAGCCCGCCATGAACGACACCTTGCGCAAGCTGGCCGCCACGCGACCGGTGGAGGTGCCCGGCGCGCGGCTGCTGTGGCATGCCGCCGTCACCATCGACGAGCGCGCCGACCTGGGCCACGGCCCGCTGGGCGAGCGTTTCATCGTGCCGATCACCGGTGGCTGCTTCTGGGGTGGCCCGGAGCATCCGCAGCTGCATGGCAGCGTACTGCCGGGTGGGGCCGACCGCCAGCTGCTGCGCGCCGACGGGGTGAAGGAGCTCGACGCGCTGTACGAGCTGCAGGTGCACGACGGCAGCGTGCTGACGGTGCACAACCGCGTGCTGATCGACGAGTCGACGAGCCCGCGCTATGCCCGTTCGGCGCTGCACGTGACTGCACCCGCCGGGCCGTGGGCCTGGCTGAACCGGCGGGTTCTGGTGGGCACGCTGGCGCCGCTGCGGCCGGATGCGGCAGCCGTGCTGATCCGCGTGTTCGAGTTGGTCTAGCCGCGCGCCCGCGGCGACCTCAGATCTGCAGGTAAAGCCGGTACGCGCCCCAACCGAGCAGCGCGCCGAAGGGCAGGTCGATCAGGTAGTGTTGCTTGGTCAGCGCGCAGGACACGGCAATCAACAGCGGGAAGGCAAAGGCCACCGGGCCCAGCGTCGTCTGGGCGTGCAGGGCCGTCAGCGTGGCCACCGAGACGTGCATGCTCGGGAAACAGTTGCTCTCCGCATCGAAGTTGCGAACGAACTTCAAGAAGCGCTCGGATCTGGCGCCCGAATCGGGCTCGCGCCGCCAGTGGGCCGGCGTGGCCACCGGGTACAGCGTGAAGCACGCCAGCTGCATCGCCAGCAGGACGATGAAGCTGAACGCCATCCGGAGGAAGTGCCCGGGCGAGCCGGCGATCAGGTTCAGGTACAGGATGGCCGGGTAGTACAGGAAGCTGTAGACCCAGCTCCAGCCCGGCATGTACGGAATGCGTTCGTCGATGGGGGAGACGAACCGCCTTGGCGGCCGGATCCAGTGGCGCTGCGTGAAGAAGTAGAACTGGTAGGCGCCGACGATCAGCACCACGCTCAGGACCAGATTGATGCCAATGTCGAGCGGGCTCATGCGTGGGCCGGGAGTCTAACCAAGCAGCGCCTGGTCGAGACCCTTGCGCCACGCACGGCTGCAGGCCAGCGCCGCGCCGTTGCGCAGGTGCACCGTCGCATTGCCGCGCTCGGCGGCCTCGACCCTGCTCACTGCCGCCAGCGCCACCGCCCGGCTGCGGTGGATGCGCACGAAACCCGGGCCCAGGTCGGCCAGCAGGCCGTCCAGCGTGCGCCGCAGCAGGTGCATGCGGTCAGCGGTATGCAACTCCACGTAGTTGTCCGCCGCCTGCAGCCACAGCAGCGCGCGGCAGTCGATCACCTGCAGGCGTCCGCGTTCGCTGACCACCAGCCGCTCGGCGGCAGGGCGCGTCGTGGCCGAGGGCCGACGCAGGCGCAGGCGCTCGATGGCCCGCGCCAGCCGCGCCGGGTCCACTGGCTTGAGCAGGTAGTCCACCGCCGCGGCGTCGAAGGCCGGCAGCGCATAGGCGTCGAAGGCGGTGACGAAGACCACCGCCGGGCCGCCTTCGGCCACATCGGGCAGCGAGGCGGCGACGTCCAGGCCGCCCAGCTCGGGCATCTGCACGTCCAGCAGCAGCGCGTCGGGGCGCAGCGATTCCACCAGCGCGAGCGCCTGCAGGCCGTCGGCGGCCTCATCGACCACCTGCACATCGGCATGTGCTGCCAGCAGCCGCTTCAGCCGCGCCCTGGCCGGCGGCTCGTCGTCGACGATCAGCAGGCGCAGCGGCTCAGCCATCGGCCGGCAGCTCCAGCGTGGCGACGCAGCCACCACCGTCGCGCGGCGCCAGCTGCAGCGATGCGGCCGGGCCGTACAGCGTGGCCAGGCGCTCACGCAGGTTGGCCAGGCCCA